>JAPOQV010000263.1 GCA_026710565.1 Spirochaetaceae bacterium
GACCTGCGAAAGGCTCTCGAACGGCTGAACCCCGACCTGCCGACCTCCGCCATCGACGATGCCATGCGGGATCTGACCGTGTACGACGTCAGCCGATCGAAGGTGCAGCACAACAGTGATTTCTATCGGCTTCTCCGCGGCGGTGTCCCCGTAGAATATCGGGACGCCTACGGGCGCCGGAAATCCGCTCGCGTCCGGGTGATCGATTTTGACAACGCGCCCGGTACGAACCGCTTCGTTGCAGTGCGCGAGCTGAAACTCACCGGCATCCGCACACCCAACTACAACCGTCGCGCCGATCTGGTCTGTTTCGTCAACGGTTTGCCGCTGGTCTTCATCGAGCTGAAGGCGATCTACAAGAACATCCGCGAAGGCTTCGACAACAACCTCACCGACTATATGGACGAGCACGTCATAGCCCATGCCTTCCATCACAACGCCTTCCTAGTGGTTTCGAACGGCGACCGCGCCCGCTACGGCTCGATCACCAGCGAGTGGGAGCATTTCACCGAATGGAAACGGCTCAATGAGGCGGACACGGGCAGCCTAGAAGCCGAGGTCCTGCTGAACGGCATGCTGGCACACGATCGGCTTCTGGACATTGTCGAGAGTTTCATCCTGTTCGACGAAAGCAAGCCGGGGGCCACCCGGAAGGTGATTGCGCGGAACCATCAGCTGCTGGGCGTGAATCGGGCAGTAGCGTCCGTGTCACGGCAGGAACAGTTGAAACTGGAATTTCCTCTGGAGCAGCGTCTCAGGCACCGCGTCGTCGAATTGCCGCTTGAATCTCGAGAACTAGTCCAGCGAGTTCCAGACGGAGGCCGGGCGGCTGCGAACTCGCCGTTCATTCCCGAAGGACCGCTCGACATCGTTGAGCGGGCGCATCCCGACCTCGGCCGGCTCGGAGTGTTCTGGCACACCCAGGGGAGCGGTAAGTCCTATTCCATGGCCTTCTTCGCCGAAAAGGTTCGGCGGAAGCTGGAAGGCAAATTCACCTTCCTACTGATGACCGACCGAAACGATCTCGACAGCCAGATCTACAAGACTTTCGTCGGCTGTGGCATCGCCGACGACCAGATCCCTCGGGCCGCTTCGGGTGACGATCTGGAAAAGTTGCTGAAGGAAAACCACCGCTACCTCTTCAGCTTGATCCAAAAGTTCAACAAGGACGTCAATCCGCAGCAACCCTACAGTGAGCGCGACGACATCATCGTGATCTCGGACGAGGCGCATCGCACGCAGGCGGGACGGCTGGCGCGCAACATGCGCCTCGCATTGCCGAACGCCGCCTTCATCGGCTTCACTGGCACGCCGCTGTTCAAGCAGGACGAACTGACCAGACGCATCTTCGGCAACTATGTCTCTCGATACGATTTCAAGCGGTCCGAGGAGGACGGCGCGACCGTCAAGCTGGTCTACGAGAACCGGGGCGAAAAGCTCGGCGTGGCGCGGACAGATCTGAACGAGCGGATCGCGGCAAGAATCGAGGACGCCGAACTCGACCCCGACCAGCAAGCGCTACTCGACAAGCTGCTGGGGCAGGACTACGAGGTCATCACCGCGGACGAACGTCTCGACAAGATCGCCGCAGATTTCGTCGAGCACTGCGCGACCCGCTGGGAATCGGGCAAGTCGATGCTGGTCTGTATCGACAAGATCACCTGTGCCCGGATGCACCAGTTGATCGTTTCAAGATGGCAGGCGAAGGCGGCATCGGTCCGGGCAGCGGCCAATACAAAGCGCACGGAGGCGCAGGCGGTGGGAGACACGACTCGTCGCGCCGCGCTTGAGGAGGAGGCGGCTCAACTGGCAGCCCAAGCGGTCTGGCTGAATGAGACAGTAGTTGAGATCATCATCAGCGAGGCGCAGAACGAGGTCGGAGAATTCAAGAAGTGGGGCTTCGACATCATTCCTCACCGTGCCCTGATGAAGCGGGGCTTCGAGACCGCCGCCGGCCAGCGGGTGGATGTAGAAACCGCATTCAAGAACCCGGAACATTCCTTTCGCGTTGCCATCGTCTGCGCCATGTGGCTGACCGGTTTCGATGTCGAATGCCTTTCGACGCTCTATATTGACAAGCCGATGAAAGCACACAGCTTGATGCAGGCGATCGCGCGGGCGAACCGGGTGTACCCCGGCAAGGATTTTGGCCTGATCGTGGATTACAACGGCATGCTGAAAAGCCTTCGGGAGGCGCTGGCGCAGTATGGGCTCGGCGATGACGGCGACGGCGGCGAGGAGATCGTCATGCCGATCGAAGTGCGTGTGCAGGCCCTCATCGAAGCCATTGAAGCGACCGAGTCGCATTTGGTCAGGCTCGGCTTCAACCCAGCGATCCTGGTTGGCTCGACCGGTTTCGCGCGGATCAAAGGACTGAAGAATGCGGTCGAGGCCGTCTATTCCAGCGATGAGTCCAAGCGCAGATTCGAGGTTCTCGCGCGGCAGGTGTTCGTCCGGTTCAAGGCATTGCTGATGGAGCCATCGGCGTTTAAGTTTGCCGAGCAGCACGACAATATCGAGGCGATCTACAAGAAGCTGACGGA
>JAPOQV010000264.1 GCA_026710565.1 Spirochaetaceae bacterium
CTTCGCCGGCGACGTGTTCCTGTTCGAGTTCAAGGTCGTGGAGCAGGGGGCGGAGGGCACGGCGCTGGCTCAGCTTCAGGAGCGGGGATACGCGGAAAAGTACCGCCCGGAGGCTGCGAACGTGTACCTGGTCGGAGTGGAGTTCAGCCGCGAGACGCGCAACGTGACCGCCTTCGAGACAGCCGACGCCTGAGGCCGCCGCGCCGGCGCTCCGCCGGCTACTCGGCTTCCGCCAGCAGGACTTCCTGTATTTCGACGGTGAAGTTGCTGCCGTAGTCCTCGTCGTAGGAGAGGACGTGGAGGTAGATCCACTCCCCTGAGAAGCTCTCGATCAGGGCCGACTTGTATTCGTTGCCGTTGATGTAGCCGGCCGAGGCCAGCTTCCTGCCGCGGATTTCGTCGTCGTATACGTAGAAGTGAAACCGCCAGGTACCGCGGATTTCCTGCTGTGTCACCTTGATCAGGTACATCGTGCCGGGGACCACCGGGATCCGGTAGTAGCTGTCCCCCTCGGCCTGCATCTGGCCGGCGTGGCTGGCGCCGGTGATCGTCACCGGATCCTGCTCCTCGCCCTCGTCGTCGAAGGTCTCCTCGATGACGTGCAGCTCGAAGTTGGCTCCCGATCCCTTCGTGTGGCGGCCGTCCACGGAGAAATGGACGGCGTCGCTCTCGGCGGTCAACGACACGACCTCGTCCTCTCCCCGGAGGTTGTCGGACATCTCCCGGACGTCGGTGAATCCGGCATCGCCGTGCAGGTAGAGATCGGCATCCATCGTCGGCGACAGCAGCTTGATCGTGTAGGGGCGGCCGGGCGTCGCCGCGAAGTAGTAGTAGCTTCTGTCCGGCCCCACCTCGGACGCGACTTCCTTGCCTACCGGGACCTCCATGGGCTCCTCCGCGGAGCCCTGATCCTGCAGTCGATCGCGCTCTTCGACGGTCAGCGTGAACGGCGTTCCCGAACGGTGTTGTCCCCGCACCTCGACGTAGAGGACGTCGCTGGCGGTCGACACCGTGACGAAGTCGCCCTCGGTGTAGCGCTTGTTCGAGCGCCCCAGCTCGTCCCGGTACAGGGCGTCGGAGAAGACCAGCAGGTCGGCGTTCACCTGCAGGCCGTCGATGGCGATGCGGTAGGTCGATCCTGGAGTCAGGCCGCCCAGCTCGTACAGGCTCGATCGGCTGCCCACCTGCCCCTCGTAGGCGACCTCGCCGTCGAGACGGATCGGCGACAGTGAGGAGACCTCGTCGACATAGGTCTCGCTCCTGGTCAGCAGGAGCTTGAATTCCGACTCCTTGTAGTCGTAGTTGTGCAGGATGAAGTACGCCGCATCCTCCTTCGGCGTGAACTGGATACGCTCGTCGTTGTCCTCGGCGTTGGTCGACCGGCCGACGGAGTCGCGCAGGAAGGTGTCGTCCGATCCCAGGTAGTAGATGTCGAGATCGACGGAGAGTCCGGTCATGTCGAGCCGGTACTCGGCGTCCGCTTCCACGTGCGCCATGAAGTACTTGCGTTCCTGGTCGGAGTCCGTCGTCCCGGAGTATTCCTGATCGACCGCGAGCACGATCGGATCGGTCTTGTCGTATCCCCGGTTCGCTTCCTGTGCCTGGGCAAGGACGGGGATGAGCGTGACGGCGATGGCGGCGAGAACGGTGCGGCACTTCATGGGGCCTCCAGGTCTCGAACGGGGGCTGACAGACCGGGCGTTCCGGCCTCGCACGAAATCTATGGCGTTGCCAGGACTTCGGTCAAAGATCAGGCCGCGGCCCGGCGAAGCGGCTGGCGGGCGCCGTACGTCAGGGTCCGCCACAGCCACTCGGCGGGGCCGAAGCGGTAGCGGCGCCGCCCCCGGCCGCTGACCAGGAGCTGTCCGGCCAGGATCGCGACCACGATGACGATCGCCAGTGACGGCGATACGCGGCGCGCCAAGCCCAAGCCGTACCCGTAGAACAGCAGGGTAGCGATGACCGACTGCAGAAGGTAGTTGGTCAGCGCCATCCGGCCCATGGCCGCCAGCGGCCGCAGCAGGCGCTGCCAGCCGGGACGCTGCCAGAGCAGCGCGATGCCGGAGCCGTAGGCCATCGCCAGGAGCGGACCCGCGACCGTTCCGTTCACCC
>JAPOQV010000265.1 GCA_026710565.1 Spirochaetaceae bacterium
CGAGTAGTCGGCGTGAGGGGGATTGGTGAAGCTCAGGATGGTGCCCAGGGTCGGGTCGTCGCCGATGAACGCGTGCACGTAGTCCATGACGGGCTTGGACGTCAGGTACTCGGCGAACACCGGCTCGTCGAACTCCGGGGCGAGCACGCCGCGGATCGCCCACGGCTCGGTGTTCTCCTCGGTGGACCAGTGGGTGTAGACGTCGACCTGTCCGGAGCGGACCTTGTGCTTGACGCGGCGCGCGGCGGCGGCCAGCTCGTCGAACATGCCGGGCTCGACCGCGTCATCGGCGATGAAGTAGCCGTCGGTCTCGAACTGCTCGGCCTGCTCACGGGTGGGCATGGGCGCTCCTTGGGCAACGCTACCACAGCGGGCCGGCGCGCTCAGCGGTGCGCCTCGACCTGGGAGATGGAGGCGGCGACGTCGTCGATCAATCGCTGCAGAGCGGCGGCGGGCAGATCGGCCAGGTCGCTGTGTGAATGGTCCGAGGCGAGCCGCGACTCCGAGATGATCCGGCGGGCATCGTTCTTGGTGAGCGCGTGCCCCCGTGTCCTGCTCCATGCGATCAGGGACTCGCGCCACGCGTTGACCAGGCGCGAACGGGGCCGCGCAAGGATCCCGTGCACCACGTGGATGACGGCGTCATCCTCGCCGTCCGGGGTCCGGCGCTTCAGGAACACCGCGCCCACGTTCCCCTGCTGGAGCCGGTCTGCCACCTCGAAACGGCTTTCGATGAGCCGGCGCACGGGGCCCGGGTGCGCGAACAGGTCGGCCACCGCCCGCTGCTCCGCGCAGACCGCGAGGTGGTCGGCCTGGGAGCGCAGGCAGAGCCGGGCCAGGTAGTCCGCGTGGTTGGGATACAGGATGGCGATGACCGCCTGCCGGCAGCGCTCGAGGGTGCCGGCGGACAGGTAGGCTGACAGGTCCATCCGCTCGGCGGCCGGAACCGCCGCCAACTGTGCCCGGTCGGCGGCGACGGCGACCGCGCGCCCGTGGGTGGCGAATCGGCCCAGCCGCTCGATCACGGCAGCGGGAATCTCAGGCGCCGGCGACTCCCTGGCCGCGTGTCCTCGGGAATAGATGCTCGCTGTCCCGGTCCATCGCTTCGCGGCGGCGCTGCTGCGCCGCGTCGGACGCAGCACGTAAAGATCGCTGCGGTTCCCCAGCGCAGGCGCGTGCCGGTATTCGTTGAATCCCGGCTCGATGGCTTCGATGACCAGGCGGAGCTCGCCGACCGCGGCCTGGACCTTGAGCGCGAGCGCCGCCTGCTGCTCGCCGACGCCGTAGGCGGCGCAGATCCTGGAGAAGGTGCGCTCGTTCAGAGCCTGGATGCCGCGCAGGAGAAAGAGCTTCACGCCGGCCGGGGTGTACGGCGGATCGGTGAAGACCAGATCGAACCGGCCGGCGAGGCTGCGCGGAAGCTCCAGCCGCAGGTCGGCGAAAAAGGTCTCGATCGGCCAGTCGCGACTCCGGCGGACGCCGTCGACGAATTCCAGCACCCGCTCGTCGACGTCCGCCACGGCGATGTCGACACCGGGCGCAAGGCGGGCGAGGGCGAGCGCGGTCAGGTCGTGGTCGCCGAGCATCAGCACCGTCGCGCCGGTCAGGTCGAACCGCCGCGACAGGAACAGTGCCCGCTTCACCACGGTGACCGCGGTGGCTGCCACTTGGTCCAGGTGCCGGTTCGGGCCGGGGCGCCCGGCCAGGTCGGCGACCACCTCGTGCAGCAACGGGTGCCGGCCGGCCGCTTCTTCCCACTGGTCCCGGCGGTCAGGCGGCGGGCCGAACGTCTCCAGAGCGGCGTCCCGCGACGCGTCCGTGAAGCGAACGCGATCGCCTTCCCGGCATACGAACGGGTGAAGGTGATCGAGTATCTCCGTGACCGCCCGCTGGGAGAGTCGGCAGCGGGCCACCAGGTCATCCGGCGCTACCGCGCTCCCAAGCTCGTGGACCACCGCGCGAACACGGTCGAACTCCAGCCCCCACCGGTCCCGGAGCAGCGTGCAGGCCTCGTGGAGACCGGTCGTCGATCCATCGCACGGCCGCGGAGCGCTCTCGGTCAAGAATCGTCCGCCGGAGCGTCCAGGCCGGCCGGACGGGTGCCTGCCCAGGGGCGGGCCGCCTCGAACGCTGCAGACGCGGCGACCACGGTCATCTCGTCCTCCATGGCGCCCGCGATCTGCAGGCCGATCGGCATCCCTTCGCCGTCGAAGCCGCAGGGCACGGTGGCGGCGGGGTTTCCGGACAGGTTGAACAGGTAGGTGAACGGCGTGAAGCCGAAGCGGCCGTGGACGACCGGCTTGCCGCCGACCGTCTGCGGATACTCTCCGATCGGAAACGCCGTGGTGGCGGTCGCCGGCGTCAGCAGCAGGTCGTGCCCGGCGAAGAACCGCGCGGCGTACGCCTTGTAGCAACCGATCTTGTTCATGCAGGTCAGGTAGTCGACAGCCTGCGCGCGGCGGCCCTGCTCCAGGTCTTCCGTGAAGTAGCCGGTGAGCAACGCGGCCCGTTCCGGGTCGTGGAGTTGCGCGCTCCAGCGCCCGTACGCCCGGATACAGAACATGTCCATGAAGGTGCGGAAGATCGCCTCGTGCGCGTCCGGGGCGTACTCGACCTCCTCGACCCCGGCGCCGAGCCCCTCGAAGACGCGCGCGGCGGCGGCCACCGCCTCGCGGACCTCGGGATCGCAGCCGGCGCCGCCCAGGCCGCTGGTGTCGAGCCCGATGCGCAGTCCGGCCACGCCGCGCGGCAACGCCTCCGTGAAGTCAGGCGGCTCGTCCGGCAGGGTGCCGAACTCGGCGTCGTCGGCCGGCCCCGCCAGCACGTTCAGAAGGATCGCCGCGTCACGGACGTCCCAGGTCATCGGCCCGACCGAGGAGTTGTTGAAGACGCTGCAGGAGTGCTCGTCCACGTGCTTGCGCGGCACGCGGCCCTGCGTGGCCTTGATGCCGTAGATGCCGGACAGCGAGCCGGGGATGCGGATCGAGCCGCCGCCGTCCGAGCCCTGCGCGATCGCGGTGATGCCGGCGGCCACCGCGACCGCCGCGCCCCCGCTGGAGCCTCCGGGCGTGCGCGCTGGGTCCCAGGGGTTGCGCGCCGGCCCGGTCACCCGGTTCTCGGTGGTGCCGTTGTGGCCGTGCTCGGGCGTGTTGGTCTTGCCGACGATGATGCCGCCGGCGGCGCGCACGCGGTCGGTGCACATGGCGTTGGACGCCGCGATACCGTCGTCGACGAGCGAGCCCTGCGACAACCTGAAGCCCTCGACCGCTTCCAGGTCCTTGATCGGCACCGGGATGCCGTGCAGGGGACCGAGCTCGCGGCCGTCCATGACCACCTGCTCGGCGTCGCGGGCCGCGGTCATGGCGTGGTCGGCCATGACCGTGACGAACCCACCGAGCGACCCGTCGAGTCGCTCGATGCGGTCGAGCGTGAACTGCATCAGCTCGACCGGGGACAGTCGGCGGGTGCCGATCAGGTCGCGCAGGACGTGCGCGGGGGTGTAGGCGAGATCAGGGCTGGACGCTGGCATGGGACATGGACCTCCGAATCGGGTTGACGGGCCGGCTTTGTCGACGGGGTTTCCCGTACGCCGCCGTTATGCGTTATCATGCACCATGGTAGGGCTTACCCGCGGAGCGTCACCCGTCCTGCCATAGCGCGCTCCAATAAAGGGTTGTAGTACAGTCGGTCCAAATCGAGTCATGAGATTCTCCAGCGTCCCGCCCCGTCAGGGCCTTTACGACCCTGCGTATGAACACGACGCCTGCGGTGTCGGCTTCGTCGTCGACGTGCACGGCCGCCGTTCGCGCCGGCTGCTCGACAACGCCCTGGAGGTGCTGACCAACCTCAACCACCGCGGCGCCCTGGGCTGCGACCCCAATACCGGCGACGGCGCCGGCGTGCTGATCCAGGTCCCGCACGCGGCGCTGCACATCCTCGCCCGCGAGTCGGGAATGGAGCTGCCGGGCGCGGGCGAATACGGCGTGGGCATGTGCTTCCTTCCCACCGATGCCGACCTGCGGCTGCGCATTCACCGCATCGTCGCGGAGGTGGTCGCCGAGAAGGGGCAGTCGCTGCTGGGCTGGCGCGACGTGGCGACCGACGGGTCGCGCCTGGGCAGGGCGGCGCGGGAGCAGCAGCCGCACGTCAGCCAGATGTTCATCGCCCGCGGCCGCGGAATGGACGATGGCGACGCCTTCGAGCGGTGCCTGTACGTGATCCGCAAGCTGATCGAGAACCGGGTGCGGGCGCTCGTCCCGCAGGCAGTGGGCCGTTTCTACATCGCCAGCCTGTCCCACCGCACCATCGTCTTCAAGGGCATGCTGACCGCGCTGCAACTCCGCCCGTTCTACCCTGAGCTCGACCACCCGGCGATCGAGACGGCGATCGCGCTGGTGCACTCCCGCTTCTCTACCAACACGTTCCCGAGTTGGGATCGGGCGCATCCGTATCGCTACCTCATGCACAACGGTGAGATCAACCCCCTGCAGGGCAACGAGAACTGGATGCGCGCGCGCGAGCCGTTGCTGCGCTCGGAGCTGTTTGGCGACGACCTTGCCGCCACCCTGCCGGTGATCGAGCCGTCGGGCAGCGACACCGCCAAGCTCGACAGCACCTTCGAGCTGATGGTGCTGAGCGGACGACCTCTGGCGCACGCCTTCATGATGCTCATCCCGGAGCCGTGGGCGAACCACGAGAGCATGAGCGCCGAGAAGCGGGCGTTCTACGAGTACCACTCCTGCCTGATGGAGACCTGGGACGGCCCGGCGTCGATCGCGTTCACCGACGGCCGGCAGGTCGGCGCGGTGCTGGACCGCAACGGGCTGCGCCCGTCCCGCTACTGCGTGACCAGGAGCGGCCTGGTGGTGCTGGCGTCGGAGGTCGGCGTGCTCGACCTGCCGCCCGACGAGATCGTGCTCAAGGACCGCCTGCGGCCGGGCCGCATGCTGCTGGTCGACACCGAGCAGGGCCGCATCATCGACGACGCCGAGCTGAAGGCCGAGATCGCAGGTTCCGAGGACTACGGGCTGTGGCTTCGCGAGCACCTGGTCGACCTCAACGACCTGCCGTCCGGGCAGGAGCCGCCGCGCGTCGCCGGCGCCGAGCTGCTCAACAAGCAGCGCGCCTTCGGGTACACCTTCGAGGAGCTGCGCATGATCCTGGCGCCGATGGCGCGCACCGCCAACGAGCCGATCGGCTCGATGGGCAACGACGCGCCGCCGGCGGCCCTCTCCGATGCGCCCAAGCTGCTCTACAACTACTTCAAGCAGCTCTTCGCGCAGGTCACCAATCCGCCCATCGACGCCATCCGAGAGGAGCTGATCACCGACACGGTCACCACCACTGGACCGGAGGGGAACCTCCTGGAGGCGCGGCCGGAGAGCTGCGGGCAGATCCGCCTGCACAGCCCCGTGCTGGCCATGGAGGACCTGGAGCGGCTGCGGGCGCTGGACGGCGGCCACGGGCACCGCTCGGTCACCGTGCCGATGCTGTTCTCGCCCGAAGGCGGCGGCAGTGCGCTCGAAGAAGCGCTCGAAGGCATGTTCCGGCAGGCCGACGCCGCCGTCGCCGCGGGCGCGACGCTGATCATCCTCTCCGACCGGGGCGTGGACGCCCGGCACGCGCCGACTCCGGCCCTGCTCGCCACGTCGGCCGTCCACCACCACCTGATCCGCTCCGGCACCCGCACCCTGGTGGGGCTCGTGGTCGAATCGGGCGAGCCGCGCGAGGTGCATCACATGGCCGTCCTGCTCGGCTACGGCGCCAGCGCCATCTGTCCGTACCTGGCCTACGACAGCATCGACGCCGGTATCGACGAGGGGCTGTTCATCGATCCCGAGGAAGACGGCGCGAACGGCCACGGCGCAGACAATGGCGCAGGCGGCGGACACGCGCCGTCCGGCAGCGGCGTCGGCGGCCAGGGCGAGCCCGGGCACGACGAGGAGTTCCATCGCAGCGCGCGCTACAACTACCGCAAGGCGCTCCTGAAGGGCATCGTCAAGGTCATCTCCAAGATGGGGATCTCCACCATCCAGGGCTACCAGGGAGCGCAGGTGTTCGAGTCGGTGGGCATCTGCCGCGACGTGGTTGACCGCTACTTCACCGGCACGGCGGCGCGCCTGGCCGGCGTGAGCCTGGAGGAGATCGCGGCCGAGTCCGCCGCCCGCCACCTGCGCGGCTACGCCGAGCGCTCGGGCGGGAACGGCGCCCTGGAGGTGGGCGGCGACATCCAGTGGCGGGACGACGGCGAGTATCACCTCAACAACCCACAGACCATTCACAAGCTGCAGCGCGCCTGCCAGTCCGAAGACTACGGCGTATTCAAGGAGTACAGCGCCCAGGTGGACGCCCAGCAGCAAAAGCTGGCGACCCTGCGCGGCCTGCTGTCGTTCAAGCTGCCGAGGGAAGCCGTCCCGCTGGAGGAAGTCGAGCCTGCGGCGGAGATCGTCAAGCGCTTCAAGACCGGCGCCATGTCCTACGGATCGATCAGCAAGGAAGCGCACGAGACCCTGGCGATCGCCATGAACCGGATCGGCGGCAAGAGCAACACCGGCGAGGGGGGCGAGGATCCGGCGCGCTACGTGCCCGACGCCAACGGCGATTCCCGCAGCAGCGCCATCAAGCAGGTGGCCTCGGCCCGCTTCGGGGTGACCAGCCAGTACCTGGTCAACTCCCAGGAGCTGCAGATCAAGATGGCGCAGGGCGCCAAGCGGGGCGAGGGCGGGCAACTCCCAGGGTACAAGGTGTACCCGTGGATCGCCGAGGTCCGCCACTCGACCCCGGGCGTGGGGCTGATCTCGCCTCCGCCGCACCACGACATCTACTCGATCGAGGATCTGGCGGAGCTCATCCACGACCTCAAGAACGCCAACACCGACGCCCGCATCAACGTCAAGCTGGTCTCCGAGGTCGGCGTGGGCACGGTGGCCGCCGGCGTGGCCAAGGCGCACGCCGACGTGGTGCTGATCTCGGGAGGGGAGGGCGGCACCGGCGCCTCGCCCGTGACCAGCATCAAGCACGCGGGGCTGCCGTGGGAGCTCGGCATCGCCGAGACGCATCAGACCCTGCTGCTGAACGACTTGCGCAGCCGCATCGTCGTGGAGGCCGACGGCCAGCTCAAGACCGGGCGAGACGTCGTGATCGCGGCGCTGCTGGGGGCCGAGGAGTTCGGCTTCGCCACCGCGCCGATCATCGTCATGGGCTGCATCATGATGCGCGTCTGCCACCTGAACACCTGCCCGGTCGGGGTCGCCACCCAGGATCCCGAGTTGCGCGAGAAGTTCACCGGCGACCCCGCGCACGTGGTCAACTTCATGCACTTCGTCGCCGAGGAAGCGCGCGAGCTGATGGCGTCGCTCGGCTTCCGCACCTTCAACGAGATGGTGGGCCGCGTGGACCGCCTGGAGCCGCGCCGCGCCATCGGCCACTGGAAGGCGCAGGGAATCGACCTCACCCCGCTGCTCCACCGGCCGGAGGTGGACGATTCGGTCGGCACCTACTGCCAGATCGAGCAGGACCACGGCCTGGAGAAGGCGCTGGACAACACGACGCTGCGCGACCTGGTGCTGCCCAGGCTGGACCGGGGCGAGCAGGTGACCGAGTCGCTGCCGATCACCAACTCCGACCGCGTGGTCGGGACCATCATCGGCAGCGAGATCACCCGCCGCCACGGCGCTGAGGGGCTGCCGGAGGACACGGTCACGCTGGCGTTCAACGGCTCGGCCGGCCAGAGCTTCGGCGCCTTCATCCCGCGCGGGATGACGCTGGTCCTTGCCGGCGACTCCAACGACTACATCGGCAAGGGGCTGTCCGGAGGCAGGATCATCGTCAAGCCGCCGCCCGGCACCACTTTCGCCCCGGAAGAGAACATCATCGTCGGCAACGTCGCCTTCTACGGCGCCACCAGCGGCGAAGCGTACGTGTCCGGTGTCGCCGGCGAGCGCTTCTGCGTCCGCAACAGCGGCGCGTCCGCGGTGGTGGAGGGCGTCGGCGACCACGGCTGCGAGTACATGACCGGCGGCCGGGTCGCCGTGCTCGGCGCCACCGGGCGCAACTTCGCGGCCGGCATGAGCGGCGGCATCGCCTACGTGATGGACATCGACGGCGAATTTCGCCTGAACTGCAACACGGACATGGCCGACGTGCTGCCGCTTGCTGCCGAGGTGGACATCGAGGAGTTGCGCGGGATGGTGGAGCGCCACCTGCGCTACACCGGCAGTCCGCGCGCCGCGCAGATCCTGGACGGCTGGGCGGAGATGATCCCCCGCTTCGTCAAGATCTATCCTCGCGACTACCGGCGCATGCACGAAGCGGTGGCGCGGGTGCAGCAGGAAGGCCTGACCGGCGAAGCTGCCGTGATGGCGGCGTTCGAAGAGAACGCCCACGACGTGGCCGCCCGCATCTCGGGGAACTGACCGCGCTTGCCGCGGTCGCACGGAGCCATGGGAAAACCGACAGGGTTCAAGGAAGTAGAGCGTCACCTGCCGCCGGACCGCGCCCCAGCGGAGCGCATCGGCGACTGGCGGGACTTCCACGGCCACGCCCCGGACGACGAGCTCCGTTCGCAGGCGTCGCGCTGCATGGACTGCGGCACCCCGTTCTGCCACACCGGGGCCGGCCGCGCCGACACCCGGCAGACCGTGGGCTGTCCGCTGACCAACCTGATCCCGGAGTGGAACGACCTGGTCTACCGCGGGCTGTGGCACGACGCCCTGCACCGGCTGCACAAGACCAACAATTTCCCGGAGTTCACCGGCAAGGTGTGCCCGGCCCCGTGCGAGTCGGCCTGCGTGCTGGCGATCATCGAGCCGGCCGTCACCATCAAGAACACCGAGTGGGCGATCATCGAGCGCGGCTTCGAGGAGGGATGGGTACGCGCCCAGCCGCCCGCGGTCCGCACCGGCAAGCGGGTGGCAGTGGTCGGCTCCGGGCCGGCCGGGCTGGCCTGCGCGGACCAGCTCAACAAGGCCGGCCACCGGGTGACGGTGTACGAGCGCGACGACCGCATCGGCGGCCTGCTCATGTACGGCATTCCCAACATGAAGCTGGAGAAGCACCTGGTCGACCGGCGCGTGCAGATCATGGCCGAGGAGGGAGTGGCGTTCCGCACCGGCGTCGAGGTCGGCCGGAACCTGTCCGGCGCCGAGCTGCGGACGGAGAGCGACGCGGTCGTGCTCTGCTGCGGCGCCACCAATCCACGCGACCTGCCGATCCCGGGACGCGAGCTCGACGGCGTCCACCAGGCGATGGAGTACCTGCCGGTCAACACCAAGTGGCTGCTGGACGGCGAGCACGGGCGCCCGCGCATCGACGCGGCCGGAAAGGACGTGCTGGTGATCGGCGGCGGCGACACCGGCACCGACTGCGTGGGCACGGCGATGCGCCAGGGGTGCACGTCCATGACCCAGATCGAGATCGTGCCGGAGTTTCCGCCCGAGTTGCCGTGGCCGGAGTTCGGCCGCACCTCGACGCCCGACTACGGTCAGGAGGAGGCGGCCGCCGCGTTCGGCACCGAGCCGCGCCGCTACAGCGTCACGGCGCAGCGCTTCACCGGCGACGCGGACGGCCGCGTGCAGGAGGTCGACCTGGTGGACGTGGAGTGGAGCCAGGGCAAGCCGACGCCGGTCCCCGGCAGCGAGCGGGCGATCCCCGCCGGCCTGGTGCTGCTGTCCATGGGCTTCCTGGGCCCGGAGAGCCCCTTGCTGGACGAGCTCCGCATCGACCGGGACGAGCGCTCCAACGCCGCCGCCGAGTACGGCCGCTTCACCACCAACGTGGACGGCGTGTTCGCGGCCGGCGACGTGCGCCGCGGCGCCAGCCTGGTCGTGTGGGCGATCATGGAAGGCCGCGGCGCCGCCCGCGAGTGCGACCGCTACCTGATGGGCTCCACCCTGCTGCCGTAACCTGACTTACGGCTCGACTCCGAATGCGCGACAGATCACGTCGAGCTTTTCCACGACCTCCGGATGGATCTCTTCCGGCAGCATCAAGGCGGCTATCTCGTGGTACCGGGTGTACGGCAGTCCGTGAATGCCGGCCGCTTCCAACAGGGGTTCGAGAAGCTCCGTGCGCGCCTTGGTCACATTGAGATACTGGTGAGTGCCAAGTGGGTCGCGCGTTACCGCCGGGGGGAGCTGGTCGCGCCAATACGCGAGCATGTCATCGACATGCGCCTGCGCCGTCGCGGCATCGACCTGCCCCGCTACGAAGCGGGCAAGAGCGTCCGGATGGAGCAGATAACTCTCGATCTCATAGCGCCGCCAGCGGATTCGCTGTAGGCCGGCACCGTTGACTTCGGAGTCCGGGATCATCGGCCGCGCGTCGCCGTCGCGCAGCTCGAGCCCGGGCAACCCGTCTCGCACGAGCTGCAGGCCGGCGAAGTGGTCGCGCGCGGTGATTCCCCTGCCGGGCTGACCTTCGCGTACCTGGAACTCGATCGGCTTCCACATCAACTCCGTTGTCAGCAGGCCCAGCGCTCTGTGTTCGAGCGTCCGTGCCCACGCACGCAGGATGTTGATGTCGGTGTAGTCCTCGACGTAGAGCACCCCGCGCACGTCGAGCGCCTGCATCACGTCCGCGTTGTCGAGGACGCGCAGGGAGGTGATGAGGCGGCTGCGCTCGGCGTTGTCGGCGACCAGGCGCGGCTGGCTCAGCGTGACCAGCAGCTCGCGCGGCTCGACGGCGTTGATGACCACTTCGGAGTGGGTGGCGGCGATGATCTGTGAGCCATGGCGCGCAGCGGCGCTCCGCAGCTCATGGTAGAGGGCATCCTGCAGGATCATGTGCAGGTGGGCGTCCGGTTCGTCGAGCAACACCACGGCGCCGCGCCGGGTGTTGAGCAGCGTCAGCAGCATCAACACCTGTTGGAAACCGCTGCCCGCGCTCGCCACGTCGAGCGTGGCTCCGTGCTCGGACATCGCGTATTCGGCGAGAATGTGCGCGCCGGTGGTGTCCGGGGGAAGCAGCCGATAGCCGAACAGGTTGGCGATCGCTATCCGCAGGGTTTCCCACGCCGCTTCGTCGGCGTTCGCGTCCGCAAGCAAGTTCCGCAGCACTTCTCCCGGACGGCCAAGCCCGAGAAGCTGTTCGACCTTTGGCGCCTGCAGCACCGGTTCATCCGTACCAACGCCGGTCATCGGTGGTACGAACACCACGTTCAGGTCGATATCCCGGAGCGTATGAGGCGACGTATTCCTTCCAGGTCGGACGTAGATCTGCTCGGTGCTGTCGGCGATGAACTCCATCGTCACCGCCCACCCCGCGTCGTGGCGCAAGTCGATCTCGATCTGACCGCGATAGTGGCGGTCCGTCCACAGCAGCTCGAAATTGCGCAGCGGCACCGCGGCAAACGCCTGTCGCGTGATCGGCGCACGCCGGTACCCGTTGCGACGTTGGAAGTCGTCGAGCTCCCGCCAGCGACGCAGGGCCAGCGCCCAGGACGCGATCGCCTGCAACAGCGTCGTCTTTCCCGTGTTGTTCGGCCCGGCGAGCACGACGTGTCCCGGCAGGCCGAACTCGATCTCCCGGAACCGCTTGAAACCGGCGATGCGGACAGACCTGATCATGCCGCCGCTTCCGTGAGTGGCGTGACCACCAGCAATTCGTTGCCTCTCCTGCTTTCGGTCGCTACGGTACCATGCCCGCAGCAGCGCGATGGTGGCTGTACCGGGCTCGGCGCCTGGAGCAGGAGCTCGATACTCCCGCGCAGCTCTACTACAAGTACGAGGGCGTCTCGCCCGTGGGCTCGCACAAGCCCAACACCGCGGTCGCGCAGGCCTTCTACTGGAGTTGCCCCGCTTTCGTGGACACATAGACAGTGAGGCACGGAGGAGGGAGCTACGATGGCGAGAACGCATCAAGCGTATCCACCTGAGATCCGCGAGCGGATGGTCGAGTTGGTGCAGTCCGGGAGGACGCCGCA
>JAPOQV010000266.1 GCA_026710565.1 Spirochaetaceae bacterium
AGACACACGCACAGACCAGAGACCCTTACGGTCGCCCTTGAGTGGGTGTAGCCGGAAGGTCGCCGCCGAGAGCACCTCAAGAGCGTCGTCACGGTCGAGGGCAGCAAGGATACGCCCGATGCGTGCCACGTGAGCTGGGTGCAGCCGCCGTGTATCACCTCGTTCAAAGAACTGCTTGATGCCACCGTGTCGGACATTCCGAATCGCCACTAAGCATATCATAGCGCCTTACGCATAGAGAACTGGAGCGCGTCCTCTCGGCAAGGGCAGGGATTCGCCGTAGACAGCTTGAGCTGGTCCGGAGCTGGCCGCGGCGAGAAGCGATTCGCACATTTACAGTGCTTCGGATGTTGAGGTTTTGGAAGCTATCAGGGCGGCCAAGATGGCCATTACTGCCAAGCAGGAGTTTCTAGCCAAGACGCTGATTCGGAGCATGGCGCACTGCGATGTTCCGGCCCGTTTTGGCGTTTATGGCCGGATGTGGGGTTTCCTGCCCAGACTTGCCAGAACGCCGAATTTGGCCCGTTTCCGGCCAGCGGCGGCCTACGTCAGCCGGCGGATGCAACGGCAGCCGGGGACGTGGTGCAGCCTCCGCGCCTTGAGGTCGATCCAGCATTCGCGCATGGGGGTGGGGTCCACGATCACGCCTAGGTCCGCGGCGACCGCGGCGGGCACGCTGCCCAGGCAGACCGGGTAGCGATCACCGGGATACTCGCGATCGCGGGGGGCAAACGGATCGTCGAAGTCGGGCTCGGGGCCGAGGATCTCCTCGTCAGTCATCGCCACGAGTTCCTCGTCGGTGGGTGCGATCCAGTCCACGTCCTCAGCCTAGCGCCGGTCAGTGGAGCGGGACCGGGTTCCTGGTGCGCCACTGCCCGGGCAGGTCGGGCAGGTCCAGTTCCGGGCCGAACACCTCCAGCAGCTTGCGCTTGACGCCGGCCGGCCAGCTGTCGGGCTGGGGGATGTCCGAGGACCGCCCAGGATCGCGGCCGAGGATCTCCCCGAAGGTGTAGGGGAGGTCGGCGGGCAGGTAGCGGTCCCAGCGGCTGCAGTGGGTCTTCCACTCGAAGCTGTGCAGGCCGGTGCTGTCGAGCCTGGCCATGCTGCTGATGGCGTCGGGACGGGCGATCAGCCAGCTCTCGGCCAGCAGCGCGTCGAGGTGGCGCTCGGCGAGGCCGGGGTTGTCGTTGTGGACGTATCCGAGGTCGCAGCGCCGGCGCCACGCCCGGGCGCGCCAGAGGCCGAGTTGCTCGGCCGGGGCGGGGGAGTGCTCGATGAGCAGCATGTTCTCGACGGCCAGGATGCAGTGGGAGAGCCAGTCGCAGCGGATCCCGCTGGCCGGGCCCTCGAGATCCTCGAGGAGGTGCTCCCAGTCGAGGGCGTCCGGATCGCGCCGCGGCCTGCTCTCAGAGCCCCATAGACGGGTTTTGGCCCCGCCGGAAGGCCTCCGGGTCGGCAACTCCCGTCGATGAAGCCGCTTCGTGGGTTTCCGGGCTGTCGCTGGTTGACTCGGCGTAGTACTTGGCGACGGCGCCGCGTCCGGCGGACTGGGCGCGGACGTAGAGGGCGGGCATGGCGCTGGTGCTCCAGCGACCGGCCTGCATCAGCTCGGGCAGGGCGGCTCCGCTGGCCGCGAGGTCCTGGGCCATGCCGACGCGCGGGCTGTGGCCGCTGAAGCCGTTCCCGAGCCCGGCCGCGCGCGCGGCGGCGGCGATGCGCCGGCTGACCTGCGAGCCGCTGATGCCGAAGACGCGGTCGCCGGGCCGGGCATCTAGGGGTCTGATGGCGGCCAAGTCCCGCATGGTGGTGGGGCCGAGGTACTGCACGGCCCCGCCGGCCTCCGGATCGGTCTTGGAGCGGGGGATCGTCAGCCGACCGCTGCCGTCGTCCTCGCGGGCGATATCGGCCCAGGTCAGGGCGGCGGCCTCCTCGCGGCGCAGCAGGGCATCGCGCATGGTGCCGCACAGGGCGATGTCGGCGAGCCCCCGCCGGCGGGGGGGCGCCGCGGGGCCC
>JAPOQV010000267.1 GCA_026710565.1 Spirochaetaceae bacterium
CTTCGAGAGCGGCAGGGAAATGCTGCCTGCCTCAACGGCAGGATTCCGCTGGCGGCCGGGCGGGGAAACTGCCGCAAGGAGGTCAGGCGTGGGCAGGATGGTGTGCTGGAACATCAACCGCAGCGCCGATGCGTTCACGGAGCTCAGCGAGATGCCGGACGTCGACGTCGCCTTGTTGCAGGAAGTGGGCAAGGGGGCGGCCGGGCGCATTGCGGACACCACCGGTGAACGGGTGCCGTGGAACTGGAACCGGTCGAGCATCTGGCCCGCCGTGGTTCGGCTGTCGGACCGGGTCCGGGTCGACCTGTTCACACCCGTTCCTCTCGAACGTGAGGGCATGCCGCTGGACGCGGTCGCGGTCAGCGATTCGCGCATGCTCGCCGCCGCGCGCGTCACGCCGTTGCGTGGCGGGAGACCGGCCCTCGAGTCGTTCCTCGTGTTCTCGATGCACGCCCGCTGGCTGTACCCGCATCCGCAGGCGGAGCGCGCGCGTCCGCGCGGGGGGCGCGCCATCTACGCCTACACCGACGGCTCCGCGCACCGGATCATCTCCGACCTCTCGGCGTTCATCACCCACACGAATCCCTCGTCGCACCGCCTGCTGGCGGCGGGCGACCTCGGCACGATCCACGGGGCGGCGGACAACAGCAGAATGGAGCATCCCGCCCGCGCACGGACCATCTTCGACAGGATGCAGGCGCTGGGTCTGGAGCTCGTGGGACCCCGGTGGCCGGATGCCGACAGGCAGGCGGATCCGCTCCCGCATGGCTTGCCGAAGGACACGAGGAACGTGCCCACCTGCCTTGCCGGCCAGCAGCGGCGCCGCATGCTCGACGAGGGCATCGTCAGCGGATTCCAGTACGACTATGTGTTCGCCTCGCGGGGGTTCCACGACAGGGTGCGCGTTCACGCCATGAACGATGCCGCGGGATTCGGACCGAGCACCCACTGCCGGATACGCATCGATGTGGAGTAGGGGGCTGGCGGGCCGTTGCGGCGGCGGCGCGGGTCGACTAACCTGCACGCCATGAAGGCGCTGCTCTGGCGGTTTACGTTCGCCATCGGCGCGGTGGCGGCCATCGGCGTGCTCGCCGCGGCGGTGCTGCCGGGCACGGCGCAGCGCGACGGGCCGGGGCCGCGCGTCGACGCGCTCTTCGCGTCGTGGACGGGGCCGCGCACGCCGGGATGCGCGGTGTCGGTCATGCGGGGCGGCGACCTGCTGTTCGCCAGGGGGTACGGCGCCGCCAACCTCGAGTACGACGTCCCGATCATGCCGTCGACGGTGTTTCACGTCGCCTCGGTGTCGAAGCAGTTCACCGCGCTGGCGGTCGCGCTGCTGGTGGCCGACGGCGAGGTGTCGTGGGACGACGACGTCCGGCGCCACGTCCCCGAGCTGCCCGACTTCGGCGCGCCGATCACGCTGCGCCATCTCGCCCACCACACGAGCGGCATCCGCGACCAGTGGGCCATGCTGCAGATGGCGGGCTGGCGCTGGGGCGGCGACGTCATCCGGCAGTCGGACGTGCTCGACCTGCTGTCGCGCCAGACCGCCCTCAACTTCGCCCCCGGCAGCGACTACGTCTACAGCAACTCGGGCTACACGCTGCTGGCGGTCGTCGTCGAACGGGTGTCGGGACAGACGCTGCGCGCGTTCGCGAGCGCGCGGCTGTTCGAGCCGCTCGGGATGACGCGCACCGTGTTCCGCGACGATCACACCATGCTGGTCCGCGACCGCGCGTACGCCTACACGCGCGACGGCTTCGGCCGCTACCGGCTCAGCATCCCCGACTTCGCCATCGTCGGCGCCAGCAGCCTGTTCACGACGGTCGAGGACCTCGCCCGGTGGAACGGCAACTTCGGCAGCGCGGAGATCGGCGGCCCCGGCGTGCTGCGGCAGCTTCAGGCGCGCGGTGCGCTCGACGACGGCGCGCGCCTTTCGTACGCGTTCAGCCTGGCGCACGGGACCCACCGCGGCCGCCCCACCATCGGTCACGGCGGCACC
>JAPOQV010000268.1 GCA_026710565.1 Spirochaetaceae bacterium
CCTCCCCCGCACCCCCACCCCTTTACCGCCGCCTATAAGAGAGTCCTTGACCCGCCCGTCTCCCCCGCGTAGAACACTCCTCAGCGAGGACAGAATCCTCAGCGATTAACTGTCTACCAAACCGGGGCAGGCCCATCCAACGCCTGCACGATGTCCTCAGGCGGCGCGGCCTGAACGTAGAGACCGTCCGGAGCCTCATGAACCTGGTACGTGTCACGATCCAGGCTGCTTGCCCACGCACAAACTTGCGCTACTAGCGTGTGTTCAGAGAAGTCGTCCGCATCGGCCTCCGCGTCCATTGGTTCGTCATCATGGCGCGTTCGCTTGACGTGACGGCGCGCGTTTGCAACAAGCTTTTCGCCGAGCGCGCGTAGCCCTGTGGCGCGCTCCTCGCTGGCTCGCATCGCCATGAACATGGCTGCCTCGCGTAGCGACCACTTCCGGCGCTCTGGTGCCACGACTCCTTCGGAACCAGATGCGGATCCGGTGTTCTCATGCGCGACTCGGGCGAACTCGTAATGCCAGATGAGCGGTTCAGTGAGGTAGGTGTCCAGCAGATGGTCCGCTTTCTCAAGATGCCGTACCAGGACTCCTACTACGAGGCTTGGTATTGCGAGATTCTCACAGCCGTCGAGCAGGATCGGGACCACGGTCTCGATCGGAACTTCGCTCTCGATCAGTTGGTCGCACACTCGCTCCAGTGCTTGCAGGGCGCTTATGCATGGGTACGGCCCAACTCCGGTGCCTCGGTACCATAGCCAAACGTGCTCATCGCCGATGTAGCGTTGCCGTGCACGGGCGATCTCAAGTTCCGCCTGATGCTGGCCAATGGCGTCGTATTCGAGTGGTTGACCAGATCGACCAAGACGGGCCAGTTTGCGGGCACGAACTCGCGCGGCATGGTTGAGCAGCCGGTTCAGCACTGCGACGCCGCCGCGAAAGTCAGCCTGAAAAAGTGGCATGAACGGACCGCGGTACCATGAGGCGAATGGGATCCAGATACTCCGACCATGGTGACGGCGGATCCCATCGTCGTGGAACCTGGAAACATTGACGTCGTCATCGAGGTAGTACGCCTGGGTGAGTTGGGCCAGAAGCCGGTGGCTGTAGCTGGCGAGCGCCCGGCCGGTAAGAGGTTCCTCCAGGGTTGGAGCGAGCCAAGACGGTGCTTCGCGTGCGACTCGGCGAAGGATCGCCTCGCCGCTGTCGTCAAGATCTGGGCCGAGCAGTGATAGCAATTCAAGAACGACTCTGTCCTTGATCTCGCGGGGAACATCGGATCGCTGTTGGCGCCGTCGGCCTTCATAACCGTATTCCGCGAAGAGTCCGCTCTGGTTTTCCGCTAATCGAACTTCCCTTTCGACTTCCTCTGGAGTGCGTGCCGCACGTCTAGTAGCTTCGGATTTCTGCTCCTTAACGAGGCGGCGATCTCCTGCTGCGCACACCTCTACGAGACGATTACGAAGCCGGATTCGTAGTGGATGGCCTTCGCAAGTGTTGGCAATGACATGCGCGTACAGCCACTCTCTCAGCAGGGTCTCGGCGTGCTTGCCGAATCGCCGCCACGGGGCGTGGTCGTCGAGCAGGAGTGTGACCATCGGCTCGATGGCGATGACATGGACGATCCCGTTGTCGCCGCGGTGCCGCTGATCGATCAGGCGGGCAAACCGTCGCAGCCCGGCGGAGTCATCCGAGACCAGGCCGGGCCATGCGTCCTGAAGCACGGGACCGGGATCCGCGAGTGCCAGCAGGGCTTCAGCGGGCACGTCTCCCCAACGAGCACCATGGCCTGCATCGACGAGCGCGTCGAATGATGCCTGCAACGCAGCGAACCTGCCCTGCAACGGAGTACCAGCGGCGTCGGGCTCGGCCAACAACGCCTGACAGGCGAGTTGTGCGGCCGAGAGGGACCAGCGGGGAGCTCCCGCTTGCATAATTCTCGAAGCTGGATTTCTATCCGACAGCAGAAGGCCGGCGACCGCGTAGCGTCGAACTTCGTCGTGAGTAAACTCGGGACCGATCGTGAACCGAGCATCATCCGAGGTCCTCAGCAAGCCGTCTCGGCGCAATCCGGCGAGGGCGCTGGGGTCGAACCCGCGAATGGTCTCAAGCTTTCCCGCGTCGCTGAGCGCGAGGGCAGCCATTTTGAGGAGCGCCGACTCCCTTGCATCCGGAGCGCCCCTGTCAAACATCTCTCTTCGACGGACGAGCCGTGACCAAACTGCATGCATCGCATCCGCATCGGTCAGCGGAACGTCACGGGCACCGGCGCGGACGAGCAAATCGACGACGACCAGCCGGCGTAGGAGTTCGCGCGACCTCGGGTTGGCATTCTGGACACTCAACTCCGCGAACGTCTTGACAATTGCGTCTATGTCAGCGTCGCTCAACGGCTTCACGGCAAACTCGGCAACGTGGGGGCCGAAGAGCTCGGCGAGCGTGTCTCGCACCACCTGCAGGTTGTCGACTGAGGTGATGGCGACTACCTTCACGTCGTTCTCTTGAGCGGCGTCGACCACGTAGCGGAACGCGTCTTCCCTGCCTTCGGTCACGGCGTCCGCAGCATCCACGATGAGCATACGTTGTGGCGCGCTCAGCTCACCGAGAAGCGTCGAAAGCGGGCGACCTAGCGTATCTTGGAACTGAACCGTTAGCTTTGGGATATGCCGCAGGTTGATGCATAACGCCTGTACGCCGTCGGGGGCGGTCTCCGCAGCAGCAGTGAGACCGCGCACGGCAAGTGCGCTCTTGCCGACGCCTGACTCTCCGCTCACGACTACCGCCGCAGCGTTCGCCACCTCGGAAAACAGTTCGTCGGACTCAGTATTGCGATCGAGGCGCATGCGGCGAGCGCCGTCGCTCGAGGTGATCTCGTCGCGTACGGACGAGAGGGCTCTGGTATGAAGATGGTCGAGCGCTTGCCAGCCCCGCTGCTGACGGCGGGTCGTCGGGTCGAGCATCGCGTGCGCATCGCGCCTCAGCAGCGTCAGATCCACGCGCGCAGACTTCGGCGAATACTCGCTGGCGAGCGTCATGAGCCGATCGCGAAGGGAGCGCCGCTGCCGTCGGATCAGAACCCCGCGCTACCGGGATGAGACTGTTCGCCAGGACCGTCCAGTCCGTCTCGTCGGGGGACTCGAGTCGCGGCATTGAGACGGTGAGCCGTGCGAGAAGCTCCCATGTGCGCTGCTGTACGAGCACGGTCTCGGCCGCGGCTACACCCAGATCTTGCAGCGCCCGCCCCACGAGTTTCTCAAGCTGATCGAGTCTACCTCGAACCTTAGCGTCGAACTTGCCGGGCGTACGGACGAGATTGGCGAAGCCTGATGGGTCCATCTGGACCGAAGCCAAGTCGGCGAGCTTCGCTATCTGCTGGGCGTGTGGCTGCGGTCCCGAGACAATGAGGCCCAACCGGTGTTCCGGCTCCTCCTTTGGGGCATCGATCACGGCACGGACGAACTGTCGGATGAGCTTCCGCGTCGACTCGTCGCTCAGAACGAGTTTCGGTGAGCGCCTGACCGCGAGTGCGAGCACTAGCGATGGCAGGGATTCGTCCGCACACGCCGCGTTCACGAGGAGATCGTCGACTGGATGATCCGGAGATCGCTGAAACTCGACGCTCACGACAGCGCGACCGTCTCCCAGTTCGCTGGCGCCATCACCCGCAAGCAGATGGGCGAGATACTGGGCAGCCACCTTCCTCTCGAATGTGACACCGCCGCCACCTGTGGCGTAGGGGCTCGTCCCCACGGGCGACGCCACCGCGGCGCCGCCGCCCCCGAATGCCTCGGAACCGGTCGTGCTCTCTGGGCTGGGGTCGCTCATCTCGACACCTATCTATCGGTGTAGAACAGCCTCCAAGGCAACAGCGGATTGCCGGGCTGGGAACGAGGGCGGCGCAGTTCCAGGTCGTCGAGGTGTCGCGCCGGACGATCTCCTAAACGTCCTGGTAGCCGACACAGCGTGTGGTCGCAGAAGATGCGGCGGTCGCGCACCTCGTAGCGGTTGTGGCAGTCTTCCAGGCGATGATCGAGATCGCGAGACAAGAGATTGCGGAGATTCCCTGCATCGTGCTGCGCGACACGCACCTACGCGCGGCTCCCGTGGTGGTGCACTATCATGGCTGGACCGGCAGCAAGGGGACGGTCGAGAGTCCGGACCAGTCCCTGGTTCAACTGGCGTCGGCCGGCTTCCTGGTCGTGGCCCCCGACTGCTACGAGCACGGTGAGCGCAGGACCGATGCCTGGTTTCGTGCCCAGTTCAACGGCTGGGCGTTCGTCTGCCAGGCCATGGACCGGACCCGTCAGGAGGCGACGGGGTTGCTGGAGGCGGTCATCGCCATGCCCTGCAGCTCTTCCCGGCAGCCGCAGGTAACCGGAACCTCGATGGGCGGGCTGATCGCGCAGATGGTGTTCGCCGAGAACGAGGCCTACGTCTCGATGGTGTCGGTAGTGGGACGTTCCAGCTTCTTCCAGGCCGACGAGTGGTGCCGGCAGGCGCAACGGGGCACCTGGTGCGACGACTGGTGCGCGGAGTATGCGACTCAGTCGCACCCGGACCGGTTCACCGACCGGCCGCTCCTGTTCATCGACGGCGGTCTCGACACCGACTGCCCGGCGGCCACCAACGCGGAGACGGTGCGGCTCATCAACGCCGGTGGCGGACAGGCCGAGCACTTCGTGGACCCGGAGGTCGGGCACGCCTTTTCGCCGATCATGCGTCGGACGTTCGTCGACTGGGTGACCGGCCACGCCGAGGCAGCAGGTTAAGTCAGCTCGCCGCCATGTCGCGGCGGACGATCTCCTTCACGTCCTGGTAACCGGCGTGCCGGGTGAGCTCCAGCGTGTCCGGGGCGAGGCGCCGCTGGATGGCTTCCGGCAGGTCGCGGTTGCGCTGGTACTGCGGCACGTAGCGCAGGACCAGGATCATGCGCACGCGCTCGCGGCCGCGCGGGGTCCACGGCAGCACGCCGTGGGTGACCAGCTCGTTCATCACCACCATGTCGCCGGCCCGAGGCGTGATGTTCACGACGCCCTCCGGGAGCGCGTCGAGGGTCTCGATGGTGCCGCTGTCGAACAGCTCCGGCGGCCGCTCGAACATCGACTTGGGGGAGCCGGGCACCACCAGCAGGCCGCCGTCGCCCGGATGGACGTCGCTGAGGTAGGGGAACACCACGGTGTGGTCGCAGAAGATGCGGCCGTCGCGCACCTCGTAGCGGATCGCGTCCCAGCCGAAGTCGTCGCGGGCGCAGTGCAACCGCATGGCCTCTGACGCGCCTTTCGAGGCGTCGTCGACCTGCAGCGTCCCGCTGGCCAGCCTCGGGCGCCCGCGCGTCAGCTCGGTGACGACGGGCCAGGTCGACGGATGCAGGGCCAGGTGCTCCAGCGCGCGGTCGAACGCGAAGCCGTTCAGGTAACGCTTGCCGTCGACGCCGAATCCCTCCGGCAGTTCCGCTGGCGGGGTGGCGACGTAGCGCTCGGCCGCCGCCCGCGCCGCAACCAACTCCTCGGCGGAGAGCGCGTTTCTCACGTGCAGGTAGCCGTGCAAGTCGAACAGGTAACGCTGCTCGGCCGTCATCACGTGGATCAGTCCACTCCGGCATCCGCCGGCACGTCGCGGCGGCACCGTGCGGCGCCGCCGCGACGTGTAGAGGCTCTAACCGGCCGCGGCGGTCAGCGCGCGGCGCACGAACACCTTGGCCAGGTGGCGGCGGTAGTCCTCGTCCGCGAACAGGTCGGAGAGCAACTCGCGACCCTCGGCCGCCTTGGCCGAGGCGGCGTCGATGGTGGCGGCGTCGAGCGTCGCGCCCTGCAGGGCGGCCTCCACGCCGGCGTCCCGGAACGCGGCGGTTGCGACTCCGTTGAGCGCCACGCGCGCGCTCGTGCAGCGTCCGCCGTCGGTGGCGACCGACACGGCCGCGCCGCACACCGCGAAGCGCGACGCGGGGTGCGGGAACTTCTGGTAGCTGCTGCTCGCGCCGCCCTGGTCCGGGACCTCGACGGCGGTGACGATCTCGCCATCGTCGAGCGCGGTGGCGTACAGGTCCACGAAGAAGTCGGCCGCGGCGATCTGCCGGCTGCCGCCAGCGCCGCGCACGTGGATCACGGCGTCGGACGCCAGCAACGCGGCCGGGTAGTCGGCCGCCGGGTCGGCATGCGCGACGCTGCCGCCGATGGTGCCCTTGTTGCGCACCTGCACGTCTCCGATCACGGCCGCGGCCGCGGCCACCAGCGGCGCCCGCGCGCCGACCACGTCACAGGCGGCGATGTGTTCGTGGGTCACGGCGGCGCC
>JAPOQV010000269.1 GCA_026710565.1 Spirochaetaceae bacterium
CGTCCGGCAGCGCGTCCGGCACGTGCCGATGCAGCCGCTCGTCGTACGCCAACGTGCCGCCCGCCTGCCGGAGCACCCCGTCACGGGGGGAACGGCCCACACAGACGACGATGCCGCCGCAGTCGATCGTCCGCGCCGCACCGGTCGGCCGGCCGCCGGCGTCGAGCGCCCGGATGCGCGCCGCGCGGACACCGGCGTTTCCGGGCGCGGGCACGGCCTCCACGACCGCATGCGCGTTGAAGACCGGTATGCCGGCCGCTTCCAGGTCACCGCGTGGCATGCCGCCCGGGGCCTCCGCGCGGAGATCGACCACCGCGGCGACACCGATGCCGCGACCGCGCATGGCGTCCGCAAGCCGGTAGCCCTCGCTGCCGGCGGTCAGCACCACCGGCTGGTCGGCCGGGCGGACCGCGTAGCGCTCCATCAGCCGGCGCGCCGCTTCGCCCAGCATCACGCCGGGCAGGTCGTTGTTGGCGAACACGGCCGGCTGATCCTCACAGCCGGCCGCGACCACCAGCGACCGGGTGCGGACCTTGGTGAGCCGCCGGCCGTCCACCAGCGCAACCCACAGGTCGGCGTACACGCCGGCGCAGGTGGTGCCGAAGCGGCAGTCGACGCCGCTGCCGATCGGTTCGCGCACGGATCCGTCCAGCCGCTCGCCGGATTCCGCCAGCAACACCTCCGCCCCGCACGCCGCCGCGGAATTGGCGGCGGCCACCCCGGCCGGCCCGGCGCCCACCACCAGCAGGTCGCAGAAGGCGTAGTCCTTGGGCGACGGCGGCGCGCGGTGCTCGGCGCGGACCCGCCCCAGCCCGGCCAGCCTGCGCAGCAACCGCTCGTAGAGCGGGAACAGCGCGCGCGGCGTGTGCAGGGCCTTGTAGTAGAAGCCGACCGGCGTGAACGCGGACAGGCGGCCGAGCACCGCCAACAGGTCGCGCCGCACGCCGCCCAGCGTGTTCACGGCGCGAAGATCCAGGCCTTCCGTCAGCGGCGTCTCGTCACCGCGAACGTTGGTGCCGGCCGGTCCGTGCAGCATCACGTTGGCATCCGCGCCGGTCAGGCTGAACACGCCCCGCGGCCGGTGGTACTTGAAGCTGCGCCCGAGCACCGACACGCCCGCCGCGAGCAGCGCGGAGCTGACCGTGTCGCCGTGAAGGCCCCGGTAGCGCCGCCCCTCGAAACGGAAGGAGATCGGCCGCGACCGGTCGACCCACTCGCCGGGCTGCGGCGGCAGGCGCCGTTCCTGCGGCGAGCTCACGTCAGACGGTCCGGCAGGTAGGTGCGCACGACGCGGTCGGTGCCGGTGTCGCGCTCGGCGATGAACCAGGTGCCGCTCGGCACGTGGTACCACCACTCGCGGCGCAGGCCGGCGGCGCCGGCTCGATCGAAGACGTACGACGCCCAGCGTTCGTCGGAGACCGTGTCGGGGTCAGGCTGCGGGCGGTACTCGCCCCCGTAGTCGAACTCCTGCAACGGCCGTTCGCCGTTCACCGGGCAGCGCAGCAGCTTCATCCCAAGCCCTTCATCTCAGTGGCCGACGGAGGCCGCCCCCTTCTCGCCGACCAGCTCGTACTCGGCGAACCGGGACAGCCGGAACGGCTCGATCAGCCGATGCGGCCTCCCGTGCGCCACCGTCCAGGCCATGGTGCTGCCCGAGACCGGGGTCGCCTTGAAGCCCCAGGTCCCCCAGCCGGCGTCCAGGAACAAGCCCTCCACCGGGGTCAGACCCATGATCGGGGAGAAGTCCGGGGTCATGTCGGCCAGTCCCGCCCACTGCCTCAGCACCTTCACCCCTCCGAGGTGCGGGAACACCGCCAGCACGTGCGCGCACAGCCCCTCGGCGAACTCCAGCGTCGAGCGCGTGGAGTGCACCTCGTACGGGTCCAGCGATGCGCCCATGACCATCTCGCCGCGAGAGGACTGGCTGACGTAGATGTGGAACGACCCCGAGACGACGATCACGTCCAGCCACGGCTTCAGCGGCTCGGTCACGCATGCCTGCAGCGGATGGATGACGAGCGGGGTCCGGATCCCGGCCATCTCCGTGATCGCCGGCGTGTAGCCGGCCACGGCGCTGACCACGCGGCCGGTCTCGATCACGCCGCGGTCGGTTTCCACCCCGGTGACCCGGTCGCCTTCGAGCCGCAAGCCGGTCACCGGCGTGTGCTGATGGATCTCAACGCCGAGCCGGTCGGCTCCGCGCGCGTAGGCCCAGGCGACCGCGTCGTGGCGGGCGATCGCCCCCGGCGGATGCCAGAGCGCGCCCAGCACCGGCATGTCGTGGCCGCACTCCAGGTCGAGCAGCGGGCAGGTGCGGGCGATGAAGTCCCGGTCGACCAGCTCGCTGTCCCCGCCCAGGTGCTTGTTGCCCCCCGCCCGCCAGCGCATCGTGCGCACGGTGGAGTCGGTATGGGCGAGCGTGAAGTGTCCGCGTTCGCTGTAGAACAGGTTGTAGTCGAGGTCGGCGGACAGGTTCCGGAAGAGTCGGACGCTCTCCTCGTAGAAGCTCACCCCCTCCGGGGTCAGGTAGTTGGAGCGGACGATGGCGGTGTTGCGCCCCGTGCCGCCCGCGCCGATATAGCTCCGCTCCAGCACCGCCACGTCGCGCAGGCCGTGATCGCGCGCCAGGTAGTAGGCGCAGGCAAGCCCGTGTCCGCCGCCGCCGATGACGACCGCGTCGTAGCGGCGCTTGAGGCGAGCGGGCGCGCGGAACATGCGCGGTTCGCGATAGGTCCGCTGCAAGGCGAACCGGAGGAGTCGATGCGGCACGGTTCGGAGCCGACGGTGCGCCATGGCGAGCATGTTCTGCAAGTCCGGGTGCAACGTCGGCTCCGGGTTGCCCGCACGCTCGCGGCGGGGGACACTGCGGGCATGAAGATCGCACGCATCGAGACCCACATCGTCCCCGGCGGCAAGCGCAACCTCTGCATCGTCAGGATCGAGTCGAGCGACGGCTTCGTGGGGCTCGGCGAATCGGGGCTGAGCGGCCGTGAGCTGGCCGTCCGCGGCGCGGTCGACCACTACCGCGAGTTTCTGGTTGGCCGCGACCCGCGGCGCATCGGCGCCATCTGGCAGGAGGTGTACCGCAGCCAGTACTTCGAGGGCGGGCGCGTGCTCACGGCGGCGCTTTCGGCCATCGACATCGCCCTGCACGACCTGGTGGCCCGCTCGCTGGGCGTACCCGTGTACCAGCTCCTTGGCGGCACGCAGCGCGACCGCGTCCCGTGCTTCGCGACCACCACGCACGGCTTCGGCGAAGAGGCGGTGGCCGACGTGGTGCGCCTGGTCGACGACGGCTGGCCGTGCGTGCGGCTGCCGGTCCCGGTGGACGACACGGCAGGGATCTTCGATCCGCGCCCGTCGATCGGCGCGGCCGCCGACACCCTGATCGCGGCGCGGCAGGCGATCGGCCGGCGCGCCGCGCTCGGCATCGACTACCACCACCGCCTGTCGGTGGCGGAGGCGGCGAGCCTCTGCCAGGCCATGCCGACCGGCACGATCGACTTCCTGGAGGAGCCGATCCGGGACGAGACGCCGGCGGCGTACCAGGCGCTGCAGCGAATGACCCACGTGCCGATGGCGATCGGCGAGGAGTTCGCCAGCAAGTGGCAGTTCCTGCCGTATCTGGAGGCCGGCATCCCGGCGTTCGCACGGCTGGACATCTGCAACGTGGGCGGCTTCACCGAGGCGATGAAGGTGGTCGGCTGGTGCGAGGCGCACTACATCGACCTGATGCCGCACAACCCGCTCGGCCCCGTGAGCACCGCGGCCAACCTGCACCTGGCCGCCGCGACCGCGCAGTACGCGTGGCTGGAGGAGCGCAGCCCCGAGAAGATCGCCCTGTTCGACCGGGACATGTTCCCGGTGATGCCGGTCCTGGACGGCGTCACCTACGCGGTGCCGGAGGGGCCGGGCCTCGGCGTCGAGTTCGATCCGGAAGCGCCCGTGGCCAAGACCCTGCTGCAGCTCTGGGAGGCCCCGCACCTGCGCCGACCCGACGGGTCGTTCACCAACTGGTAGCGGCTGACACCGACGATGCCCCGCGGGGAGCGGCGCGTCAGGCGCTGATGGCGCTGGCGATCTGCCAGTTTCCCGCGGCGTCACAGGCCGCGTAGTACATGCGCCGGCGGCCGTCGGCAAGGCGCACCAGCGCCATGTCCTCGGCATGTACGGCGTCGACGTCGTCGCTGTCGTGGCCGCCGCCTTCGACGACCACGCTGCCCGGCCCGAAGCGCACGCCGTCGGCCGAGGTCGCCGCCAGGATGCGCGAACGGTAGCCGCAGAGGTCGACGGCGATGGAGGCGGCCGCGAAGTCGGCGCTGCGGCCGCTGGCGACCGCGGCCGGATCGTGGCTGGGGTGCAGCGGCACCTCGGTGCCGGGGGGCACGTCCTGCCAGGCCGAGTAGATCATCACCCAAGGCGCACCGGTTTCCTCAGGAACGGTCACCTCCGCCGCGGTGATGCCGGAGGAGTCCAGCTCACCGGTGCGGCTCGACATGCGCACGCCTTCTTCCCGCGTGAAGGACAGCCCGTCCCCGGTGATCGCCGAGTACACGGCGTTCCGGCGTGGCGGTCCGTCGTCGGCGCGGAAGTGGAACAGCCGGCCCGCGCCCTCTCCGCATGATGGGCCGCCCAGCGGCAGGAAGCGCGGCGCTCCGCAGCGCTCGGAGCCGGCGACCCGCACGCCCGGCTCGACCCGCCACCGCAGCAGGTCGGCCGACACGGCTCTGGCGATCACCGTCGGCCGATCGGCGGTCCCGCGGCCCTCGAAGTACATGCGCCAGCCGCCGGCGATCGGCGTGACGCTGGGCGCCAGCGCGCGCAGCGACAGCTCCGGCCGGACGGGATCGGGCGCCACGCGGATGCCCGGCTCCACCTCGAACGCCAGTCCGTCGCCGGAGACGGCGCTGAGGATGCAGCCCTGACAGTCGGCGAACGGCTTGTCCGGCCCGACCGCCGTGTAGAACAGCCGGTACCCGCCGCCCGGCAGAGCGACGACGCCGGGCGCCTGCACCTTGAACCGGTCAAGCCCGCGGCTGCCTGCCACGCGCACGCCGGACTCCTTCCGCCATGAGAGCATCCGGCTCACGGCGCGGCAGCGCCTCTCAAGCGCTCTGCCGCTCGCCGCCGGCCGCGCCGGACGGCCATCCCAGCGTCGCAGCACCGAACGCGCGCTCGAACTCGTCGTTGGACGCATAGCGCCACCCGAACGCCTGATCCCAGATCGTCGCCTTCTCCATGCACAGGTACATGAACACGCGGCCGTGCCACGGCGCGAGCGCCCGGTACATCGTGCGGAACATCCTCACCTTGAGCTCGTCCGGATAGGTGAGCTTGCCGTGCGGGTCGGCGACCAGCTCGGCCTGGAGGATGCGTGTCGGCTCGCCGCGCTGGCGGATCTGCTTCATGACCGGCTTGATGAAGGTCACCGATCCCATGGAGAGAAACGCGACCTCCTCCGGTTCGAACGAATCGAGCAACCGCTCCGCCAGTGCCGGATACTCGGTGTCCCAGCCGTCGTGGTGGACCATCGGATGAAAGTGAAAGGCCACCATGCGCCCGCCGTCGGCGAAACGGCGCGCGGCGGCCAGGCGGCGCGCAAGCGGAGCGGTGAAGTGCTCCTCGTGCTCGATCACGGCCGCGGTGTTCAGCGACCAACTGCACACCAGGTTCGCGGGCACCTCGCGCTCCAGGAAGTAGCTGACGTTGGCCGACTTGGTCTTCAGCTCCAGCAGCACATTGGGATGCTCGGCCGCGAAGCGGCACAGCTCGTCCAGCATGCCGGCGCGGTTGCCCCACACCAGCGAGTCCGAGGACTGTCCGGTGCCGATGTGGTAGAAGCGCCGGTCGTCCAGCTCGATTTGCCGCAGCTTGCGGCCCAGGTCGCGGTCGACGGTCACCCGGTCGCCGTAGAAGGTCTGGATCGTGCAGTAGCTGCAGCCGAACGAGCAGTTCTGCACCGTGTCGATCGTCTTCAGGTTGCAGCACAGGGTCCGATCGGACCGCACCGGGCAATCACCGAATACCGAGGTCTCCGCCGGCGCGTCGACGAAGCGGAGCGGTTCTCGCTCGGGCTTCGCCGACCTGCGGTCGTAGCGGGTCGGTTCGCGCCGCAACCGCTGCAGGTGCTCCCGGAGCGCGGCAACCAGCCGCTTCTTGCGCTCGCGGGAATGCAGCCGGGGAGGGACCCCCGCCTCGGCATCGGCCCACCACGAGCCGAGTCCGGGCTCGCCCCACATGACGAGGTCGCGAGCCGCTTCGCACAGTTCCCGTATCTCCTGCACGGTGCAGCGGTAGCGCGAAGTGACTCCATCGATGCACGCCTGCGAGGCGTCATCGAGCCGGTCGTACAGCGTCCCGTCGTGCATCAGCCGCTTCCCGGATCCAGCGTGCTCAGGAACTCTTCCACGTCGCGCTGCAGCAGTGGGCGCGCCGCACGGGCGTCCTCCAGGACGATCGCGGCGATGTCGTCAAGCTGGGCCCGAACCTGTGCGGCCAGCGTTACGTGCGAGTCGCGGTCCATCTCAGTCCGGTTCGCCGGATCGCATCGGCGAAGTGGCAGGAGTCGATCGTGACCAGGTCGACGGCACGCCCAAGCCCGTCCTCAAGGTGGCCCATGAGCATGAAGTAGGCCCGTGGGGCGACCGCAGGAACGGCGACATCCACATCGGACTCGGCATCGAACTGTCCGGGCCGCACCACGGAACCGAACAGGATCGCCTCGCCCAAGTCGACCGGTGACTCATCGAGCAGACGGAGAGCGCGCGCCTGCACCGCACGGCGCACTCGCTCTCGTTCCTGTCGCTTGCGCGCCAGCGCCCGATCCAGCACACCGGTGTCGTACCGGTTCGCCACGGATGCCTCAGTCGGCCACGGGCACGCCGTCGAGCTTCCCGTCAGCGTGCATGGCGTTCCACTCGTCGAGGAAGGTCTTGTTCCACTCGGTGGTGAGCGGGTGATCCATCATCTCCTTGAGGGTGGCCCAGAAGATGATGATGCCGTCCGCTCCCGCGCGCAGCGCCGCGTAGGCCACGTCCAGCGACCGCACCAGCGCCGCGGTGACGAAGGGGCGGCCCGCCCAGGGTTCGAACATGCAGCGGCACTCGCGTACCAGGCGGGCCGGATCGTCGTTGAGCTGCTTGACCGGCTCACAGAACGGCAGCACGTGCGTGGCGCCCCCCCGCGCGACCGCCGCCGCCGGGGTGAGCGAGAACACCGTCGTGCAGAAGGTCGTGACACCCTCGGCCGCGAATGCCCGGAAGGCGCCGAGCCCCACGGAGGTGCACGGGATCTTGATCATGATCTGGTCCGACATGGCCGTGAAGGCGTGCCCGACGTCGACCAGCTCGGCCGTGCTGTGGCCGTCGATCTCCACGACGACCGGTTTGTCGGTAATGTCCAGGTAGCGCTGGGTGACCTCCTTGAGCGTCCCGTACTTCTTGACCAACTGGTTCTGCACGACGGTGTTGGTGACGATGCCGGTCGCGCCGCGCTCCATCCACTCGCCGAGGTCGGCCGGGTCGCCGGCCAGCCAGATCGCGGGGCCCCGCCCCTCGCTGCGCACCTGCGGCACTGTCTTCATGACGTTCCTCCTCCTGCCCGTGCCGGCTTCGAGCCGGCGGCATGCCAGTCCACGGCGCGCGTAGCGTACATGATCGCGGCCAGGATGAGAAAAAGCGCGCCGGCCCCGGCGGAGATGCTCAGAACGCGATCCCGATGTCGACTCCCCAGGGGAACTGCAGGCCGGTGCCCACGTTGTCCGCCAGCGTCCTGATCCGCTCATCGAACCCGGACGTCGGACTCAGCGCGAACTGGTAGCTGATGCCGACGCGCGGCGTGACCGCCACGGGACCCCAGATGAGCCGATAGCCGACGTGCGCACCGGCGGTCAGCGTCACGGTCCCACCCTCCACGCGCTCGTGCTGGCCCGTTCCGAGCGCCGAGTCCTTGAACATGGCGTAGCCGTATCCCGGCTGCAGCCATCCGCCCGCGAACACGCCCGCGGGAGCCGTGCCGTTCACGAAGTAGTTCACGCCGGCGGCGACCGCAAGGAACCAGATGTCGTAGTCCTCGCGTTCGATTCCACCCACGCTGGCCAGGGCGTCGAAGATGCCCGCCTTGGCGTTGAAGTAGGTGGGGATGACGAAAATGCTCAGGTCGTCGTCGATCGCCTGCTCGAACGAGCCGCTGTAGAGGCCCACCACGGGGCCAAGCACGTTGAGTCCGACGACGGTGGTCTGGTCCTCCGCCGTCTGACCCAAGCCCGGCGCCGCGACGAGCGCGGCGAGCGTCAGCACGAATGCAAGGCGATGCACGACTTTCATGCAGGATAACGTATTCACCGCGCCAGCACTTTGCAAAGCGCGGCCACCACCGCCTCTATCTGCGCGCGCTCGATGACCAGCGGCGGCAGCAGCCGGATCACCGTCCTGCCGGCCGGAAGAGCCAGCACCCCTTCCTCGATCAGCGCCACCAGGTGCGGCTGCGAACGCTCCTTGAGCTCGATCCCGATCATCAGCCCGAACTGCCGGAGCTGCCGCACGCAGGCCGGACGCGATCGCTCGAACAGCTCGGCGAAGTAGGCCCCCGACCCTGCCGCCCGTGCGGGCAGGTCCTGCTCGACCAGGTAGCGGATGGTTGCGTCGGCCACCGCGCACGCCAGCGGGTTGCCCCCGAACGTGGAGCCGTGCATGCCGACCGCCGGCTTGACCCTGTCGCTGAACAGCGCCGCTCCCATCGGCACGCCGCCGGCGATGCCCTTGGCCACGCACATGACGTCGGGCTGCACGCCCGCGTGCTCGACCGCGAACATGCGGCCGGTGCGGCAGAAGCCGGTCTGGATCTCGTCGGCGATCAGCAGCGCTCCGCGTTCGTCACACAGCTCGCGCACGCCGTGCAGGTAGTCGTCGGCGCCGCGGTGCACCCCGCCTTCGCCTTGGACCGGTTCCAGCACCACCGCCGCGGTGCGGTCGGTGACCGCCGCCGCCAGCTTGTCGAGGTTGTTGTACGGCACGTGCGTGACGCCCGGGACCAGCGGGTCGAACGGCTGCCGGTACTCCTTCTTGTGGGTCGCGCTCAGCGCGCCCATGGTGCGTCCGTGGAAGCCGCGCGCGGCGGCGACGATGTCGGTGCGGCCTGTTGCCAGCCGGGCGAACTTGAGCGCGGTCTCGATCGCCTCCGAGCCGGAGTTGCACAGGAAGGCGCGCGTCAGGCTGTCCGGCGCCACCGACACCAGGCGGGCCAGCAGCTCCGCGCGCCGGTCGTTGTAGAACACGCCCCCGCAGGTGATCAGCGTCCGCGCCTGCCGGGCGAGCGCTTCGGCGACGACCGGATGAGCGTGCCCGAGGCAGGCCACGCCGGTGCCGGCCGCGCAGTCGATATAGCTGCGTCCCGCATCGTCCCAGACCACGGCGCCTTCACCCCGCACCAAGGTCAGATCTCGTTTCGGATATACCTCGAATGCGTAGCGTTGCTCGGTCTCTTGTATGTTCATCCGATCCTCGTTCCATGCCCCGCGAGGCCGTCGCGCAGCGGGTGTTCGGTGCGGCCGTCGCAGAGTATGACCTCAACTTCGCCGTAGGCAATCAAGTCCTTGAGCGCGCGCAGCTTGCGCTTGATGCGCCCGTCGGCCTGCGCCTCGAAGCGGTCCAGCGCCGCGGCGTCCAACTCGCGCAGCACCGACGCCTCGTCGCCGGCCCGCTCCAGGAACCCCGGCGCTTCGATGAGCTGGATCACCCGCGTCGCCCTCAGCTCGGCGTGGAGCGCCACGACGATGTCGTCATTCTCGGAATTGACGGCGATGCCGTCCTGATCGGCGATCGGGATGCTCACCACCGGCGTGTAGCCGCCGTCGAGCAGGGTGCGCAGCAGCGCGCCGTTGACGCCGACCGGCTTGCCGGAACGGTCGCGCTCGATCACGGTGCGGCCTTCGCGCCGGACGCGGATGCCCTTGTTGCGCCGGCCCTGAATCAGGCGGCCGTCCAGGCCGGTCAAGCCGATCGCGTTGACGCCGGCCCGCTGGCAGAGCTCGACGAGCTGCGTGTTCCGCAACCCCGCGTAGGCCAGCATGATCATGTCGAGCGCGCGGTCGTCGGAGTACACGCTGGAATAGCCGGACACCGAGGTCAGCACCCGCTTCGGTGCGCCCAGGCGCTCGGCCAGCTCGTCGCGCAGCGCGTTGGCGCCGTGCACGACCAGGGCCGGCTCGCCCGACTCGGCCAGGTCGGCGGCGATTCCCGGCAGGTTGATGGCGCTGCCGCCGCCCACTTTGATGATGTTCAGCGTTCAGGTCCTTCCTTGCCGGTCCGGCCTCAATCGGTCCGATAGGTGTGCACTTCGCCGGTGGCGAGCGGCTGCCACTCGTCCACGCCGGAAGGGCCGGATGCGCCGCTCGCGGGGAGCGGGTCGGAACAGAGTACCAGTCGCTCCGCGTTTGCCGAAACGTGCATCTGGAAGTAGGCGGGCGAGTCGCTGAAGCGGTTGGTCACCCGGACCGCGTCGGCGTCGGCGATGATGATGTTCATCGCCCGCACGTAGCGGGTGCGCCGCTCGATGATCGCCAGCCCCTTACGCATCGCTTCCGCCATGTCGCCGCGGTCGAAGCGGCGGATGAAGTTGAACACCTTCTCGGCGCCGATGCGCCCCTGCTCCTTCATCCGCACGCCGCGCAGCTCGCCGTTGAACAGGAACAGCGAGCGCCCGTCGGTGAACGGCATGTTGTTGCCCACCTCGATCCCTTCGTCCCGGAACGCGCTGCGGGCGTGCGCGACCAGCAGCCGCGTGCGCCCGCGCGGCGGCGACGGGTCCTCCCAGACCGGCGCGATGTCGTGGTAGAGGCGCCACCCGTCCGGAGTCATCCAGCCGCAGCCCCAACCGTGGCCCTGATACTCGCTGCTGGTACGGGCGACCTCGGCGAAGGGCTCCAGATAGCGTTGCAGGTCGAACGGCTGCGGGGACCAGACCGCAAGCAGGCGGCACACGGGTGCGGTGCTCGGCGGCTCAGACCGGGTGCAGGCCGGGAAACTCCAGCCCGGCACGCTCGTCCAGCCCGTACATGACGTTGAATGCCTGCACCGCCTGGCCGGCGGCGCCCTTCATCAGGTTGTCCAGGGCGCTCATCACCACCAGCCGGCGGGCGTCGGCGTCGAGCTCGAAGCCGACGTCGCAGTAGTTGCTGCCGGTGAGGATCTTGGGCTCGGGAAACCGGTAGATGCCCTGGCGCTCCTTGACGATGCGGACGAACGGCTCGTCCGCGTAGGCGCGGCGGAAGATCCGCCAGACCGCCTTCTCGTCCATGGGCTCCGAAAGGAACACGTGCGCGGTGGCCAGGATGCCGCGCACCATCTCCACCGCGGTTGCCGAGAAGCTCAGCCTCAGCCCGCCGCCGAGCTCCTGCAGCATCTCGGCCTGGTGCCGGTGGCCGGTCGGCTTGTAGGAGCGCACGCTGCCCGACCGCTCCGGATGGTGGCTCGCGGCGCTCGCCTCGTTGCCGCCCTCGCTGGAGCCGGCCTTCACCTCCACGACGGCCTGCTCGACCACCCCGGCCGCCACCCGCGGCCGCCGCGCCAGGATGGTCGCCGTCGCGTTGCAGCCGCAGGCGGCGACCAGCGCCGCACCCGGCAGCCGGTCGCGGTGCAGCTCGGGCATCCCGTACACCGCGTCTGCCAGCAGCTCCGGCCGCGGGTGCGGGCCGCCGTACCAGCGAACGTAGGCCTCGGGGTCGCGCAGGCGGAAGTCGGCGCTGAGATCGACGATGCGCTCGGCCAGCCCGCGGAACCGATCGATGCGGTCCATCGCCCTCCCGTGCGGGAGGCACAGGAACAGCACGTCGCACGGGGCGAGCTCGGTGGCCGACACGAATTTCAGGCCGGTGACGCCGCGCAGGTTGGGATGGGTGTGGCGGACGTACTTGCCGGCCAGGCGCTCGGACGTTGCCTGCGCCACCGC
>JAPOQV010000270.1 GCA_026710565.1 Spirochaetaceae bacterium
ACGAGGTGCCGAAGCGCTCCCAGGAGGCGGCGAAACAGAAACTCCGGGCCGTGGCCTACGCGCCGACGCTCCAGCAGGCCGACCGCCGCCAGCGAGTGAGCGTATCAGAGCTGGGCGCGTGGCGAAGGGATGGAGCGCCGCCGATCTGATCTGTGGGAGACCACGCCACCAGGTACTGGTCCAGCACGCCCCAGTTCTCCAGACGAGCCAGCCCCTCCGCCACCACCCCCGCCGCTACCCCCGACCGACGATGACCGCTTGGTGTGCGGGTTGGTGCTTCAGAAGTCTGGTTGACCGCAGGGTAGAATCAAACTGACCCACTACCCACGAAAGACGTGTTAGGTTTCGAGGGGTCTGATAAGCAGTCGTACGGTCTGCGGTCGCGAAGCGATGCCCCGGTCGTCCTCGTCGGCTTGGTTGTCCTGTTGGCGCTCGCCGGATGCCGTATGCACTCAGGTACCTCAGAAATTCTGGAAGTAACCGTTTGGCCGGAGCTGAAAGACTGCGTCGGGGAGGGACCCAGGAAGTGCAGGGTCGTGGACGGGGAACTGTTCTACAGCAGGATCGAAGGCTTCGACTACCAGGAGGGCTACCACTACCGGCTCCGCATCGAGCGGTTCGAGGCCTATCCCGGCCAGGAGCCTCCCGCCGACGCCTCGCGCTACCGATATCGCCTCCTGGAAGTGCTCGCAAAGACCCTGTTGGACCCGAATTGAATCGCCAGGGAAGCAGGTGCCGACCCGCCGGGCCATGACCCGAGCGTGCCGGCAACAACCCCGCCCTGCGCGGCGTCGTTGCCGGCGCCGCCCACTCCGGCGTCCCTGACCGGGGCGCGCGCCTCTCGCACCTCGGCGAACAGCGCCGGCACCAGGAGCATGCCGAGGCACGACGGCGAAGGAGCGGCTACGCGTCCGCGCACGGCGCGTCCTTGCAGGCCGTCAGTGGCGCGAGCGGGTTCTCCTGGTTGAGGATCCCGCCGAAGAGGCCGGTGATCGTCATGGTGGTGCCCGTCTCGTCGATCTCGACTGTCATCGACTCCTCGGTGAGTTCCTGGAAGAGCACCGTGAGCACGGCCGTCGCCAATTCCTGCGTGAGTTCGGCGACTCTCTCCACGAACCCCACGGCGACCCCGTCGTCGGGAACCGTCAGCGTAAAGCTGGTGTTGTCCTCCACGGCCAGGCTGCCGCGCACCGTCAGCATGGTGGCCACGTTCTCCGCCTCGTTCTCAGGCGCCTCCATGCCCCCATCGGGCGTCACGAGCGGCTGCAGAAGAGTGGTCCCGTCGCCCACGACGTATGTGAAGGTGTCCTCCCCGAAAGTGAGGGTGGTCAGATCCGCTTGGCCGGCGAGGTGCCAAGTGCCGACGTACGCGGGCGGCACTTCCGGTGCTATCGGAGTTGTGCGCGAGCAGGCACCGAGCACCGCGGCCACCGCAACCAGCATCAGCGCGTAGCGAACGATCGTCATAGGTGTCATGCAGCGCATGATGTCTGCTTTTGTGGTGTACGTCCCCGGCGATTCCTCCGGCTCCGGATGAGCGGCGAGGCTGAGGCAGACCGCCCAAACGGCCTGACGGACAATCGTGTTAGCTTCGAGTTTTGTAAGCTATAGGGCCTACGTGTACAGACCATGGCGGTTCGGCTACGAAAGGATGCTCTCCCGCGCGGTTCTCTGTGGAGGCTCCCTCCTACGGTCACGGGTGACGTAGTTTTCCCCCCTTGTGGGGGGCGCGCCTCCTGGCGGGGGGCCGGGGGGGGCACTCCGGGGGTCCCTGACGGGGTGGGGGTCGATCCGCAGAGGCGAACCTTGGGCACGGCATGGCCGTCCGTCGTCGGCGTTCCAGATCAGGCGCGTGGCATCGGCCCGGCAACCGGCCGTCGGGGCATCTGAGACGCCCTGACGGCCGGTTGCCGGCGGCGGTCAAAGTTCGGTCGGCGAGTAGGGGACGTGGAGCCGGTCGGTGGCGCTGCGTGCAGCGCGCTCGCCGCGGCGGTCATAGCGGGCGGTGGTGCTGACGTTGGCGTGCCCGGCGAGAGCCTGGACGGTGACGACGTCGGCGCCGGCGTCGAGCAGCTCGCCGACGAAGGAGCGCCGCAGGTCGTGCGGGGAGAACGGCCGCACCCCTGCGCGCTTGGCGAGCGTCTGCAGCCGCGCCCAGACGGCCGCGGTGGACATCCTGCGCCCCGGCAGGATGCGCCCGCCCTTGGCGACCGGGAACAGCAGCGGGCCGGGATCGTCGCCCCGGTGGCGCAGCCACGCATCGATTGCCGCCCGCGCGCCGGTGGTGGCGAACACCTGGCGCTGGTGGCCGCCCTTGCCGATGACGGTGATGGTGCCGGTGTCGGCCTCGTAGTCGGCGGCATCGAGGGCGACCGCCTCTGCGCGGCGCAGCCCACACCCATACAGGAGCGCGAGCAGCGCCGCATCGCGCGCCCCTGAGGGGCCGATGCTGCAGGCGCGGAACAGCGCAGCGATCTCACCGGAGGCGACGTGCCGCCCGCGCGGCAGGCGGCGCGCCTTGAGCCCGGGCACGTCGCCGGCGCGGGCGAGTTCCTCGGCGTCGATGAGGCCGAGCCGCCAACAGGAACGCAGCACGCCGCGCAGCGCCGAGCGCATGCGGTTGACGGTGGCAGGCGCCGCGCCGCCGTCGGCCATCCGGCGCAGCAGCACGGCGACGTGCTGCGCACCCAGCCGGTGCCAGGGGCAGGTCTCGATGGAGGCGCGTCCGCCGGTGAGCGCATCGGCGGCCTGAGCGAGCGCGGTGCGCATGCCGCGCCGTCCGGAAGGAGCGAGGGTGGCGAGGTAGACGGCAGCCGGCTGCCGATCGAGAGGAACGTCGAGCGGTCCGGGGGCGAGCGGCTCCAGCGCCGGCGCGGGCGCCGGATCGTCGAGTGGGCCATCGACGGGGGCGGAGAAGTCGATGGAATCAGGCTGCGGCTGGTTCATGCCGGTAAGATACCTTATCGAAAACAAAGACGGCAAGATGTAGGCTGTATATCTGGTGCATTTAGTGGTTGACATAGTGGTGCTACTCCCTTACCCTCCTCCTAACCAAACAACCCACGGGAGGTCTCACCATGATCATCCACCCCTCGTCCCGCGCCGCCGCCGAACTCCGGCGCTTGCTCCGCGTGCTGCACGCCAAGGACGCGCCCATGCTGCGCGCCACCTCGCACGCCACCCGCGCCGCGCACCGGCTGTTGCTGCTGCGCCTCCGCCGCGAGCACGCCCGCAGCCTCGCCAAGGAAGCACGCCATGCCTGAGCAGCGCACCGTATGGGTCAAGCCCGACGACGTGGACGCCCCGATCGCCGAGGGACGCATCGTCCGCTCCACGCGCCCGCTCGACGATTGGTGCTTGCGCCGCCACGACCGCAGCGAGCCCATCCCGCAGAGCGCAGCCTTGGAGATCATCGAGACCCGGCCCTTCGCAGCGATGGCCCGTGAGTTGCCGCCGCAGGGCGACATGCTCGATGCCGCACTCGACCTGCAGGCCGAAAGGCTGTTCGAGGTCGGCACGATCGACGACGCGGGGGCGCATTCATGACGTGGCAGGAACCACCCCGAGACTCGCACGTGTGGCAGGAGCGCACCTACCGCGACGGCCACCTGATCCACGCCCGCGACGGCGATTACCGGATCGACCGCACCGGCATGGGGCAGTGGCAGGCCGTGTTCGAGCCGAGTGACCACCATCTGCCGCTCATGGAGCGGCCCGACCTGGGCGATGCCGTGGTCGCCTGCCGCACCCACTACGCGGCGATGGCCCTCATCAACGCCGGGCGCGGCGCGATCGACCCCGAGAAGCTCTACGTCAGGGCGAGCGCAAGCGACCCCGTGCCGTTGCTGCACCACTACGCGGTCGGCATCGGCCAGGACGGCCCGGTGATCCGCGGCCCGTTCGTCACCGAGGAGAGCCGCCTCAACGCCGCCCGCGAGCTGTTCGAAGGCGACGTGTCGTTCCTCTGCGCGCTCGACGTCGACGGCCACCACGCCCGTATCGAGGCGTTCGGCCCCGAGATCGAGGACGGCCCGGAGGAGAGCGAGGACGACGACCCTGCCGATGGCGATCCTGCGGCGCAGCAGGACGGGGGGCGGTGCTGATGGCGGCCCCGCGACACCTGCCGTTCGTCCGCGAGCGCATCCGTGATACCGGCGCCGACTACCTCAGCAACACCGACATGCTCACCGCCCTCATCGGCGCCACCCCCGACGACGGGGTGGCGCTGATCGAGCGCTTCGGCAGTTTCTCGAACGTCGCCCGCGCGACGGTGGCCGAGCTGCGGGCGGCCGGGCTCACCGAGACGCGCGCCATGACCCTGGCAGCCGCGGCAGCGTTCGGCCGCCGCGCCGCGGTCGCCGCCATCGGCGAGTATCCGGCCATTCGCGCCCCCGAGGACGTCGACCACCTGATGCGGCCCCTGATCGCGCACCAAGTGCGCGAGACGCTGTATGTCCTGCTGCTCGACACCAAGCACCAAGTCCGGCAGTCCATCGAGCTGTACCGCGGCACGGTTGACGCGGCCTCCGTGCGCGTGGCCGAGATCCTGGCCCCGGCGGTCAAGCTCGGCGTGCCGAACATCATCATCGTCCACAACCATCCCTCCGGCGACCCGTGCCCGTCGCCGGCGGACGCCGCGGTCACGCGCCGGGTGCGCACGAGCGGCGAGCTGCTGGACGTCGAGCTGCTCGACCACATCGTCATCGGTGCGCGCGGGTTCGTGAGCATGAAGCAGCGCGGCCTGGGGTTCTCCTCATGAGTGCCCAGGCCAGCCTGGGCGCGTTCGACGACCTGGAGGGCTACGCCTACCGCTTCCCGCTGTGGCACCGGGGCACCGAGGACGACTGCGGCGCGTTCCTGCTGTACGTGCGCCGGCGGCTGCCGGCGATCGCCGCCCGCTACGAGGATCAGGGCAAGCCGTTCACCGCCTACCTCGGCGCTTGCCTGCGCTTCCAGTGGCTGAGCTACTGCCGCCGCGCGCAGCGGCAGCGCCAGCAGCGGGAGTCCGACGCCCACATCGGCAGGACGCTGATGGCCACCGACGCCGCCCCCGCCGACCCGCCTTGGGAGGCGCGGGTGATCGAGCGCGAGTCCACGCGCCGGCGGCTCGTCGCGGCGGCCGTCAAGGCGTGCTGCGAGCTCGACGACGCGCAGGTTGCGGTGCTGGCCGAGAGTACCGGCCGCGCCGACCTGCAGGCGCTGGTCGACCGCGGGCGTGCCGCCGTGGATACCTCTCGCGCCGAGAAGCTGCGCACGCGCATCGGCCGCGGACTCGCGCAGCGGCTCACCGGCGCAGAGGGCCAGCATGCGCGCGCCTACCGGCGGGCCGCTGCCGAGCTGCGCCGCGTGCGCACCGCGCCCACCAACCGCCAGGTCGCCGAGATCCTGGGCCTGCCGAAGGGCACCGTCGACACCTGGCTGTATCACCTGCAACGCATGCCCACCGGTGCAGGCACGAAGCGCGCCCGCACGCCAGAATGAAGCCGAGAAGCAGGGAGGATGAGACTGTGAGGTTCGAAGAGGAGCCGCGATACCCGAAGCGCCTGAGCGTGAGTTTCTCCGCAGAGGTCGGCGCCGAGCTCGATGCGATCGCCGACAAGGTCCATGTGCCGGTGGCTCAGATCGTGCGCCTGTGCGTCGAGCAGGGGCTGCCGGTGGTCCGCGCGGCGGCCGACCGGCGCGATGCTCAAGGGGTGAGCGCCACCCCCAAGGCGCCCGGCGACGATCCGGAGACCGCCCAGTAGACCCCGCCCTGGCAAGAGAGGGCTCCGGCCTGGAGTTGTCACACTCCTGGCCGGAGCCCAAAAACCAAACAACCGGAGGCACGGGAAGTCCCGTGATCCGATCACTCCAACCATACCCCGCGGCCTTGACCCTCTGCAGCCCGGTGAGGACCGAGCCCTCCTTGGCCGGGGTTCGAGCCAGATTCCGGGCGCGACTCGCGGAAACCACGCACGAGGATTGATCCTGAGCCGTTTTCGACGGCACCCGAGGGGTAGAGTCATGGCCATGGGATTGACCATCACCAAGAGCACCCTCGCGGCCATCGCGGGCGCTGGCACTGGCCGCATGCGATACCGCACCGGGTTCCCCCGACTCTCCTGTCCTCGCCCCCCGGATCTTCACCATCAGATCCGACGACTTCTCCTTCACCAATCCCACCACCTTCTCTGCCCTGTACGACATGCCAGAGCTCACCCAGGAAGCCGTCGACGGCGGCTTGGTCTCCGGGTACTGGGACGCCGGCCTCAAGGACGGCTGGTGGTGGATCCTCCCCGAACGCGTCGAGTTCACCGACGGCACCGACGCATGGGTCCACTTGGTCGTGAAACCCGAAACGCCGCCCTGCAGGTCACCGGCCCCAACACCCTCACCGTCAGAACCGCGGTCAACGCTATCGACCGCTACCGCCCGCGCGTCGCGATCCTCCCGCCCCAACAGTATGAGTCGGTGGCCCGGTACCCTCGGAACCCAGAAACGCCCGTGAGGGGGCGCGATGACCACGCCCTGAGCACACCGCTGAACAGTGCCGAGCCGCTGGACGTGGTGGCCGACCGCAGGCGTGGCCACCGCGTGGAGCCGACGGCATGAGGGCCGACGACCTGCCGCCGCTGGTCACCGAGCGCTGCCGGCGATCACCCATTCCCGGCGGCGGCCACTGCTGGCTGCGCTCCGTGCGCCAAGACGGCCCGGCCGTCTGCCACTGGTGCGGCCGTACCTGCGATCCGGTTCTGGATCTTGGCGACCCGCCCCCACCGCGGCCCCGCCGCCGTGAGCCGCAGGATCCGGACACCTCGGGCGACCTGTTCGCCGGCCAGGAGCCCGAAGCATGATCGACTCGGACCGGACCGTGCTCGGCGTCGTCACCACGCTCGACGCCGGCCCTCTGCACTTCCTCGCCGGCGGACTGCCCGTCGATGCCGAGCCCGCAGGCGCCCTGATGGACGAGCTGCTGAGCGCCGCCCTGCCGAAGCTCACCGTGGTCGTCCGTGTCAACGATGGCCATACCCTCACCTGCTCCCTGTTCTCACGCCCGCGCGAGGTCGGGTGTGCTGGTCCTCGTCGGCCAGTGCGCACGATGCTCGGCCTCCGCGTGGGACAGCCTCATCGAGGGCGCACCCAGGCACCTGGCGCCCAGCGCTGCGGGCCGCCCTGTGGGACCTTGTGAGCGCCCTCGGCGCTGCTTGGCGCAACGCCTCCGCTGTGCTCGGACTCGCAGGCCCCATGATCGGAGTAGCCCCCACAGCCTCCGGCACGAACTCGATGCGGGGGGATCGCCCAGGAAGGTCGACGTGCCCGGTGGCTCAGACCGTGCACCTGTGCGTGGAGCAAGGGCTGCTGATCGTGTGCGTGGCGTTGACCGCCCGGTGTAGCCTCCGGTGGCCGCTCGTGTACCGCGGCCGGCGGCGACCGGCGTACCGAGCATCCGTCGCGCCGTAGCCGGCGCAGCGCGACCAAGACGAACAGATCGTCTCCTTGCGCAGCTCGTTGACCGTCGCGGTCAGTAGAGCGGCAACGCTTGAGCCGCTTCTCCTTCAACCGTCGCCTAGGTCCCCGGCCCAACGCTCTGGGGCCGGCTCTTCTCAGCCTAGCGCGCCACGCACCGTCCTGGACTGCTCTGGACAGTCCCTGGACTGCCCCCGCACCGCATCAGCCTTCACGCCGAGAATCGGCCCCCACCCGTGCTCTTCGGGGGCAGCCCCTCCCGCCACCACCCACTCTCCGTCGCGCCGCGCCGTCGTCGCCCCGCCGTCACGACTGTCCGGCGGCGGCATCTCGGCGCCCCCCGGCCACGGCTTCGCGTTCTGAACGACGGTCACTGGGCGAGCTCGTCGGGCGGCTTCTGGTAGTGCTTGCGCAGCTCGGCGTCGACCTTCAGCGCCATCGCCATCCACTCCTCATGCGTTTCCGGCGGCGGCCCCACCTCGATCGCCTTCTGCTCCGTCTTGCCGGTCAGCGCCAAGTCCTTCAGGTAGTCACCGTGCGACGTGACGCCGTTCATCACCATCATGTCGCGCCGCGCACCCTCCCGCGTCTTCCAGTCCGGCACCTCGCGCTTCCGCCACCGGCACCAGGTCACCGCCTTCAGCGCCTGCTCGACCTCATGCAGGATCCGGAACCGGCCAAGGTTGCACATCTCCAGCAGGTCGCGCCACCGCAGCTCGTACCGCTCCTGGAACCACCGGATCGCCCGGTGCGACCGCATCTTCACCGCGTCGTCGCTCACCTCGGCATCGTTCGGATGCAGCGCCCGCCACGCCTCGGCTTGCGTCATGCCCATCACCTTCCACAAGGCGATCAGCCCCACCGCCAGCTTGTAGCTGTCCTCGTCCTCGGATGGTACCGCGACCAGTTGCTCCTGGTCGTCCGCCAGCGACGGCACCACCGTGAACTCGCCGTCTTCCGCCTGGGTCCCGGGCTCCTCTTCCGCCATGACACCGCAACTCTATCTGTTACTCGGCTCTCACGAAAGCACGCCCTTTCCACGCCTATCTCCCGCTATCAACGGTACCTGGACCCAGTCCTGGACACGGCGGTATCTGTACCAACTGGCCTCCAGTAACAGGGACGCGCCAGCGCAGCCACCCTCACCGTCGGGTCCCAACACCCCGGCCCCCGGTATCACGGTGCCCGACGGCCGTCGAGCACGACACCACGGTGCAGGCGCTGGCCGAGAAAGCGCTGGCAGTACGCCTCGAAGCGCTCGGCGTCGAAGTGAGTATCCCTATCTGTCCGTCTCGCCCTCACTGGCTCCGGGGCCGGCTCCGGTACCTGATCCCTTTGGCCGCCGCCTTCGGCGTCCTCCCTCTACGCGCGTACACGCGCCCCCCCCTCCCCCCTGGTTTTGACGTCATCTGCGGCCACCCGGACGTAACCGAGATTCGGGATCTGAAGAAGCCCGCGGGGCCTTGGTACCCCTGCGGGGCTTGCCCCTTGGGTGGCCCAGAGTCCCAGAGTCCGGGAAGCGGAGAGAGGGGCTAAGGGCACAGGAACTGGAACCGGGCGGCCCGTGGCTGGCTCTTGCTCCGCTACGAACGGCCGGTCAGATCGAGTTGCGCACAGAGCAATCGAGAAGCGGTGAGGCTGCTATCGGGATCATCGATCTCCGCGACTCCCAAGGATGGACGTGAGAGCAGCACCAAGGTTCATGAAAGGATCGGGGGATGGACCGCTGTTCGGTCCCTCGATCTTCTTCTGCAACTCCTGCTGCATCTGCTTGCCAGCCTCGATCTGTTTCTCATTCATCTTCTCTTCCAGAGCCTCAAGCTGATCTTCCGCAGCGTCGATGTCTATCGCGGCCATGCTCAACCACGCATAGGCGAAGACGGGGTCCGGCTCAACTCCCCTGCCGTGCTCGTACATGAGCCCGAGCAGGTGCTGAGCGTCGCCGTGGTCCTGCTCGGCCCCTTCCGGTACCATCGGAAGGCTTCGGCGCTGTCCTTGGGGACGCCCTCTCCCATCTCGTACCTCTGCCCGAGCTCGTTCTGAGCGTCGGCGTAGTCCTGCTTGGCGGCAGCCTGGAACCACCGGGCGGCTTTGGCGAGAGCCTTGGGGTTGCGGTATTCGGAAACCTTGGTGTCGTCGCCGTAGTAGAGGATCCCGACTTGGTACTGAGCCTCGGCGTCACCCTGCTCGGCTGCCGGCATCAGCTCGAGGATGCGTTGGGCGTCGGCGTGGTCCTGGTCAGCGGCCAATCGGAAGTACTTCATCGCTTCCGCATCGTTCTGCTCGACGCCTCTGCCGCGGAGGTACGCGTTACCGATCTGGAACAGGGATTGAGCGACGCCCTGGTCAGCGGCCATACGATGCCACTTCACTGACTCTGCGCGATCCCGCTTGACACCCAGGCCCTCGTCATACGCATGTCCGAGCGCGAATTGGGCAGCGGCGTTATGCTGCTTGGCGGACCGACGGAGCCACTGGACGCCCTCGGCCGGATCCTTCGACACCGGCACGTCGACGTAGCTCTCGCCGCGAAGGTACGCCATCCCGAGGTGGAACTGGGCACTCGCATCGTCCTGCGTGAGTTCCCATTGAGCGCCGGCATGACCCTGCTTCGAAGCGGCAAGGAATCGCCGAGTAGCTTTGGCCAAGTCCTGGGGTACTTCCTGCCCGTCGCGGTAGAGGATCAGAGGATCCCGAGCTCGTACTGAACGTCGGTGTCACCGCGGTCGGCCGCCTGTATCAGCTCGGCGATCCTCTGCATCTGTTCGAGGACGCGTTGAGCTGTGGCATGGTCCTGGTCGGCGGCTAGGCCGAGCAGCTTCATCGCCGCTGCGTCGTCCTGCTCGATGCCCCTGCCCCAGCGACGCGCGTTCCCAAGCTCGTACTGAGCGTAGGCATCTCCCCGATCGGCAGCATCACGGAGCCACTGGGCCGTCTTGTGGTGACCCAGGAGTACATC
>JAPOQV010000271.1 GCA_026710565.1 Spirochaetaceae bacterium
AGGCGGATGACGTGGACGCGGACGGTTTCAGTGTGGCGTCTAACGCCCTAACCCTCAACGGGGGTCGCATCCGGACCTTGACTGGTACCGATGCGGAACTTGACCTCCGCACACACGGCTTCTCGAACGCGGTAGGCCAGGCAGTGGATGGCGACCGGCCCCTCCCCTCGATGGTGAACAGCGTGCGAATCACTTCCAGCCCGCACGACGGAACGGCATACGGTGCCGGCCAATGGGTCCAAGCATTCCTCTACTTCAGCCAGCGGGTCGAAGTTGAAGGAAATCCACAGCTGGCTCTGACGGTGGGTAGCCAGACACGTCAAGCCTCCTTGTCCGGTCGCGGCCTCACACTCTTCGGATTTCGCTACCTGGTACAAGCAGATGACATGGACACGGATGGTATCAGCATTGCTCCGAACGCGTTGACACTCAATGGAGGGAGCATTCGCGGCCAAGACGGTGCCGACGCAAACCTTGATCTAGGCAGCAACGCTATCGCCAACGCCGAGGGTCACGCAGTGGACGGCAGCGTGGCGGCGACGCTCACGGTGAGGAGCTTGGGAATCGCATCCAGGCCCAGAGACCGGACGGCTTACAGCGCGGGCGAGTCGGTCCTAGCCTTCGTCTCGTTCACTGGACCGGTCGAGGTGGACGGCAGCCCGCAGCTGGAGTTGATGGTAGGCAACCAAAGGCGCGAAGCTTCGTTCGACAGGGTGATTACCGATGCCGTGTTCTTCCGCTATACCGTGCAGTCGGACGACATGGACAATGACGGAATCGGCATCGCTCCCAACGCGGTGACGCTCAATGGAGGGAGCATCAGCAGCCCTGCCGGGGGCGAAGTGAACCTCGATATCGGCAGCCTCACGATTTTCATGCCAGAGCGCCACAGGGTCCGGGGCGGAGGGTAGAGCTTCGGCCGCCAGATCCCTGAGATCTTGCCTAGATCCTCGGGCATGAGCGATCCCTGAAATTCTCGATACAGTCGAGACTGGATTCGGCCGAAGCGGATCATGGTGAATTCCTCACGCAAGGGCGAAGCCCATTTCGAACTTCCCGGGGGTGAGTGGTCCGTCCATCAAGGGGCATCCCGCGGCGACTGCGGTAATCCGACGGCGACGGACAATCAAAGCCCAAGAACGTCGAGCAATTGGCCAAGTCCTTCGTCGCGGCGGGAGGCTCGCCTCAAGTCGTCCCATCCGAACCGCCGGATCAGTTGATCTGCTGTCGGGGGCTTGCTCTACTCGGGCCACAGTTTCTGAAGACGTGCACCTTCCGTGCCTCTCTCGACTGTTTTCTGCTCGAAGCCCCGATGGAGTCTGATCAACCCGTCGAGATTGGGATCCTGGAAGATGATTCTTACGCGCCGTAGGGGCGCGCTGGCCTCAGCGTCACGGCCGGGGTCCGGACCTAGAACGAAATGCTGTAGCTCAGCCCGGGTTTCCGGCTCCGCACAAGCAGGAACGTGAACACGTGCCGCCCGTGGCCGAAGGTGACCAGCGGGTGAACGTTGAACCCGTCAAATATCACCATCGATCCCAGGCTCTCGGTAAAACCCACGTTGATGCCGCCGATCATCCGCAGGCTGTCCTGATGGGTCCCGTAGGCCACACCGAAGTAAGGAGCGATCGGCAGCTTCGTCTCGCGCTTGAGGTTCTTGCTAGCAGTTGCGTAGATGCTTTGCCCGCCGGGCGTTCCGATGCGATCGGAACTCGTGCCAATGATCACGGCGGGCATTCTCGCGCTCTCCGGAACCGCCAGCCAGTTCACTAACGGATTGGCCCGTTCGCGAGTGGAGAGCGGGTTGGCCTCGATGCCCGCTTGCAGCCTCGGCGTAATCCGGTACGTCAGCCTGGAACGGACGCGGGCGTCGGCCCCGGGGCCGGGGAAG
>JAPOQV010000272.1 GCA_026710565.1 Spirochaetaceae bacterium
CTCGCAGGAGGCGACATCCTCCGCGGGCCCAGACGCGCTATCATGAGGCTCACAACCATCGGGGCGAGGGAAGAGGAGCACCCACGTGGCCACCGCGCAACCCGCCGTCAAGCTCACCTACGAGGACTATTGCGCCGCGCCGGCGGACAAGCGCTACGAGCTGCTGGACGGTGAACTCATCATGGTCCCTGCCCCAAACCTCAAGCACCAGACGGTGCAGCTGAAGCTGACGATGCGACTCGGCCTGTTCATCGAGGACCGGGCCTTGGGCACGCTGTTCACACCCGTCTGCGACGTGATGCTGTCTGACACCGATGTCGTGCAGCCAGACCTGCTGTTCATCTCGCGGGAACGCGACCATCTGTTGAGCGGCGGCCAGAACGTCCAGGGCGCGCCCGACCTCGTGGTCGAGATCCTGTCTCCCTCGAGCGCCGAACAGGACCGCGGCAAGAAGCGGGCGCTCTACGGCCAACACGGCGTGACGGAGTACTGGCTGGTCGACCCGATCGCCGAGACCGTCTCGATCCACCGCCAACGCGGGGGCGTGCTGGCGGCCACCCACACCTTCGGGCGGCGACAGACGCTACGCTCGCCGCTCCTCGCTGGCCTCGAACTCCACCTGGACGACATCTTCTCCTCTTGAAGACGGTGGCGAGCCGGTCCGTGGCACGGACGAAGCGGACCAAACCCGGCCGAGCGCCGTGATGGGCCCCTCACGCTACATGGCGACGCCGACCGTCGCCAAGCACCGGCTCTTCGCCTGGGTCGAGGCTCGCGTCCGCGCCGATCACCAGCTGATCGTCATCACCCGCGACCACGACACAACCTTCGGTATCCTCCACAGCCGCTTTCACGAGCTCTGGTCGGGCTCAGACCTAGCTCGGGAAGGGCACGATCCGGGCAACCGCTCACCGGGACGCCGTTACCCCCTGCCTGCCGTGATCAGACAAGGGCCACCGAGCCAGGCACTACGGCGCGCGATAGGAGGTCGGCCGCCGGTGGCTCAACATCAGGGTCGACGACGTGCGGCAGGGCGGCGTCCGCGGGATCCAGCGCTCGACGACCTCTGCGACGGGAGGGACCCGGCGGAGGGTCGGCGCCGGAGCGTCCCACTCAGTGCAAGTGCGCGACGGCGTTGAGCTCGATCAAGACACGGCGGGCAAAATCGACGCACACCATGCACAGCACGGTGATCAGCCACCGGCGTTTGTGGCACAAGCCGTGGGACGATCAGACGGCGGCCTCCATAAACACCTGACGGAGTTGGCTTTACACAACCCGCTACACCGTTACAAGACCGAGTCGGTCCAGCAGAAGGCCAGTAGGCCGACCGCCCTTCGCAGACCGTCGATCCGTACTTGCAGCGCCATGAAGTGCACAGCCTTGACCGGGGTTACTCCAGGTGGGATCGGAGGTTCGGTGAAAGGCACGGATACCGACGCCTCCACCGTCACCATGAGCGCCCGCGTCGCGCTCAGGCTTCCCGGACCGGTCGCCGTCACCCGGATCGCGGCCGCGCCCTCCCTCGCCGCCGCAAGCCTCACGAGGGTGCCCATCACACTCGCCGTCACCAACCCTCAGCGCCGCTGATGCCAGCGTAACGCCTTCTCGACGGTGTGGTGGTCGACCCCGAGGTGGCGGCCAATGACGGCGACTGGGGTACCGCGGGCCCGCAGATCGGCGGCCGCCGCAGCGATCCGCTGGTACACTGGAGTGTCGGGCGGGTCCCGCAGCTCGAAGTCGAAGAGGTGGTCGACCAAGGTTCGAGGGCATTGCGAACGCGTCCACCATACCTAAGTTGTTTGGTTTTAACAACTTACACACCGCCAACGCAGGGTCCCAGCCCACCGGCAGACACCCGCTGGCACCGCCAACGATCAACGGAGTAGACTGCACCCATGGAGAAGGCGGATCGGCTCACCGTAATCGGCATCGGCGTTGGAATCATTCTGGCTATCATCACAGGAGCATGCTCGACCAACGCTCGAATCGCGGACCTGCGAAGCGACATGAACGCTCGGTTCGGCGATCTTCGAGCTGACATGAACGCTCGATTCGGCGACCTTCGATCGGACATGAACGCTCAATTCGCCGAGGCAGCTGAAGAACGCCGGGAAGAGCACCGCCGGATCGACGAACGACTCGATCGTCTCGAAGACATCCTCCTGAAGCCCGCGCCCCCGAACGCCGACTAGGACGGCGGCCAAGCCCGCCCAAGGAGCCAACGGCCCCTCCATCCAACGCTCACGGCGCCTCGACCATGGCGAGGTAAACCCCCACCACAGCCACCAGCTGGACGCCACGAAGCGCCAGGGCAGCGGCAACCGGTTCATCGCCAGTCGAATGGCCGACGCCGATGAGCCCGAAGCCGAGCAACCCAGCCGCCAGGGTCGTCCCGGCGTAGCGCGCGACCCTCTCCACGAAGCTCCGTTGCAGCGGCGGCAGCGGGCCACGCAGGATGTCCGCCGA
>JAPOQV010000273.1 GCA_026710565.1 Spirochaetaceae bacterium
TATGCGGTGTCCCCTTCCGTGACGAGCCAGGAATGCAACGTCCCGCCCTGCCAGTCGGCCGACGACGAATGCATCGGAAGGCTCGCCCCACGGGGTGTCGACTCGGACTTCTCGCCGCTTCTCCAGCGCGTCCATGTCGTAGAGCCCGCTGCCGCCGATGATTCCGATACGGGTGTCCATCAAGCTACCATTCTACCGGTGCGACACGGGTTTACTGAGCCGGCGGGAGCGAGAGGCCCTTGCGCCAGCAAGGGCCGTCCGTCACGGAATGCAGTTGCGCGCCGCGAGGCACGACGCTTGACCAGCCTCGATATCCAACCAAGTTAATGATGTTAGAGATCGGGGCTGGGTGTCTCGCGGCCTCGCCCAGCCCGGTGTCGTTGCGGTCGTCAGTTTTCCGGTCGTAGCGCCGCTCGAGACCATGAATGAGAAGTGGTACTGTTCTTGAGGCGTAGGCGGGACGCTCGCTGGAAGGCCGTTCTTCGAGTGAGTCCTCCGGGCGACACTAGCGGCTTGTAGAGGAGAGAGCAATTGACATGATGCGCCATCGAGTTCCGCTCACTGCGGGCCTTCTTGGGATCGCCACTTTGGGAGCGGCCGAGATACCCCGGACGCCTTCCGGACGCCCGGATCTCTCCGGCGCCTATGACACCAAGACGCTCACGCCGCTAGAACGGCCCGTGGACTACGGAGACAGGCTTACGCTCAGCGACGAAGAAGCGGCCGAAGTCGCCCACGAGGCGGCAGAGCGTCTGGCGAGGAGGAACGCCGCCTCGGACCCCAATCGTGGGGCGCCGCCCCAAGGGGGTGACGGCTCTCCGGGGTCTGCTGGCAATGTTGGCGGATACAACGCTTTTTGGCTGGACCGCGGCAGCGGCGCGTTCAAAGTGGACGGCAAGTGGCGTACATCGATCATCACTGAGCCGAAGAACGGGCGTCGGCCCCCGATGACGCAAGCCGCGCAGGAGCGAGCCGATGCCCGTACCAATCGCTATCACCCGAACACGGGAATCGCTTGGTGGCTCGAGAAAGGGCTCGACCCAGGTCCGTACGACGATCCCGAGATCAGGCCGCTGGAGGAACGCTGCTTGCTAGGGCCCGGCGCGACCGGAGGACCTCCGATGCTGCCCTTCGCCTACAACAACCTCAAGCGGATCGTTCAGACGGAAGACCACGTCATGATCCTGGTCGAGATGATCCACGACGTGCGCATTATTCGTATGAATGCCGAACACGCCCCGTCCGACATCCGCAACTGGCTAGGGGATTCCGTGGGCGCTGGGAAGCCGATATCCTCGTGATCGACACGACCAACTTCAATGACAGCCCTGCGCTGTCCGGTGCCTCGCGCAACTTGCATGTCGTCGAGCGAATCAGTCGGATTGACGCTGACACCCTGCTCTACCGATTTACCGTAGAGGATCCGACCGTTTGGACGGAGCCTTGGAGCGGGGAGTACACGTGGCCGTCCACAGGCAGCCGGGTTTACGAGTACGCGTGCCACGAGGCGAACTACTCGTTCGGCGGCATTCTTCGCGGCGCACGGATATTGGAGGCCGAAGCTCTCGGCAATTCGGTCGACTAGTGGTCTGTCAGTGAGTGATTTTCGGGTAGACGCTCTTGAGCTTGCGGCGAGCATCGCCGACCTTCATCTGCCAGTCCACTCCGCGTTGGCGCGTATTGACTTCGGTCGACCAAGCCGCAATCTCGGCCTGCAACTCAGCTAGCTCTCCGATGCGGCGGCCCGTCAA
>JAPOQV010000274.1 GCA_026710565.1 Spirochaetaceae bacterium
ACACCCGCACCGAGTCGGAGCGGTTCGCCGCGATGGAGGATCCGCCCGAGCCGTGGAACGACATCTACTACCGCAACCAGGCGGTGATCTCCACCGACGGCGGACGCACCTGGGCCCCCGGCGGGCTGGTGACCGATGCTCCGTACCACGGCGACTGCGAGGTCGGCACGGTGGAGGTCGAGCCCGGACACCTGCTGGCGGTGACCCGCATTGGCTTCTCCGGGGGCAGGCTGGGCCAGCCCAGCCGATTCGTCCGCAGCTACGACGGCGGCCGCACCTGGCAGCCCCCGGAGCTCTCGCCGATCTACGGGCAGCGAACCGTGGTCCGCGCGCTGCGCTCGGGCAAGTTGCTCTGTACCTACCGCCACCGCTGGGGCACGCCGGCGAGTTGCGTGTTCATGTGGGACCCGGGTGAGGAGCTCAGCTTCCAGCCTACCTCCTATATCTGGGATCGCGATCGCTGCCTGCTTGAGGACGGCGTGATGGTGTGCCGCACCGAGAGCGGCCGGGAGCACGAGGTCGAGTTCTCGCTGTACCCGGCCATGACCTCGAAGGCGGAGGTGTCGCTGGAGGTCGAGCTGAGCCGCGAGCGCGGCGGCGGCGCCGTGCTGCTGTCGGCCGGCTTCGGGGTCCGGGTCGAGGACGGCTGCGTGCGCCTGGTGAAGCTCAGCACGAAACGGCACGAGACCGGCTCCCTGGAGGACGCCACCCCGTGGCAGGGCCGCGGCGCCACTCACTGCGAGATGGACACCGGCGGCTTCCACCGCTACCGCCTGGAGCGCACCCCCGACGCCTGCCGCCTGCTGGTGGACGGACAGGTCGCTCTGGCCAGTGACGACCCCGACCTGCGGCAGCGCGTGGTCCGCTTCGGCTCCGGCGGCGAGCTGACCTCCCGCTGGCGCAGCGCGACCGCGCGGGTGCACAACCCCGACGACCACTCGATCGACTGGTCCTGGGACGGCGTGAACGGGTTCCCGGATCAGTTCGCGCGCGACCGCGTGGTGGTCCTCGATTACACCTCCGATTCGGGATACAGCGACTGGACCCAGCGCGACGACGGCACCATCGTTGTGGCCGACTACTCCAGCGCCGACTTCCGGAACATCAACGCCGGCGGCCCGCAGCCGGTGCTGAAGGCGTTCCACCTGACCGAGGAGGACCTGGCGCCGGCCGGATAAGCGTCGTGGGCCACGCCCACTATGACACCGTCATCGTCGGCGCCGGCGCGGCCGGCGCGGTCCTGGCCGCCCGCCTGAGCCGCGACGACCGCCGCAGGGTGCTGCTGATCGAGGCCGGGCCCGACTTCCCGGACGGGAACCTGCCGCAGGAGATCCGCTACGGCTACGGCCGCTACCGCGCCGCCTGGGCGCTGGCGCACGGGTACGAGACACGGTTCGGCTGGGGCTACCGGGCGCGCGCCACCCGCCACCAGCCGGACATGTTCGTGCCGCGCGGCAGGATCGTCGGCGGTTCGAGCGCGGTCAACGCGCTGATCTTCCTGCGCGGCGTGCCGGAGGACTACGACGGCTGGGCGGCGACGGGGTGTCCGGACTGGAGCTTCGACGCGGTGCTGCCCAGCCTGCGCCGCGTCGAGACCGATCACGACTACAGCGACCCGTACCACGGCAGCGGCGGTCCGATCCCCGTGCGCCGGTTCCTTCCGGAGGAGCTGCGTCCGGAACAGCAGGCGTTCCTGGACGCCTGCCGCGATGCCGGCTACGCCCCCTGCGCGGACCACAACGCGCCCGATTCGAGCGGCTTCGGCCCGCTGCCGTTCAACAGCCTCGACGGGGTCCGCTGGAGCGCCGCCATGGGCTACCTGGACCCGGTCCGCGGCCGGTCCAACCTGACCATCCTGCCGGACAGCCTGGTGCACCGGGTGGTGATCGAACGCGGCCGCGCGACGGGCGTCACGCTGCGGCGAGGAGCAGGCGAGGGGGCGGCGCGGACCGTGTACGGCGACGAGATCGTGGTCGCCGCCGGCACGATCGGCACGCCGCACCTGCTGCTGCGCTCCGGCATCGGCCCGGGCGACCACCTGCGCCGCGTCGGGGTGCCGGTCGCCTGTGACCTGCGCGGGGTCGGCGCCAACCTGCGCGACCACCCGCAGGCGGCGGTCACCGCGCGCACCCCCGACTCCTACCGGCACGCCGACACGGCTCCCAGGCTGCAAACCGCCCTGCGCTACACGGCCGCGGGATCATCGTTGCGCAACGACATGATCATGTTGCCGACCGGGTGGGCCATCCCGGAGGGGTACTACCATCGCTCGCGATCGGCGCCCATCGGCTTCCACGTGGTGCCCGCGCTCTACCTGGCGGCCGCCGCCGGCAGCGTCCGCCTGCGATCGCCGCACCCCGAGGATCCTCCGGCGCTGGACTACAACCTGCTCGGCGAGCCCGTGGACCGGGAACGGATGCGGGAAGGCGTCCGCATCGCCATCGAGCTGCTCCGGCACCCGAGCTTCCGGCCGCTGGTGGCCGAGTTGGTCAAGCCCACGCCCGCGGACCTGGCGAGCGACGCGGCCCTGGACGACTGGCTCCTGCGCGTCACGGGGACCAGCCACCACGTCTCGTCGACCTGCCGCATGGGGCCTGCCGGCGCCCCGGACAGCGTCGTCGACCAGGAAGGCCGCGTGTACGGCGTCGACCGGCTGCGGATCGCGGACGCGTCCATCATGCCGGACTGCGTACGCGCCAACACCAACTGCACGTCGATGGCGATCGGCGAGCGGATCGCGGAGTTCATGCTGTTGTAGAGCTTCGCTTCGGGGCATACCTGGTACAACAGGTAATCGCCGATCGTGCGGCTCTGCGGGTTCCTTTCGCGTTCCGGCCTTGTGTGCGCGCCGCCGTGGATGGTTATCGCGCCGGCGTGTCAAGCCGGCGACCGCGGGTGACGGCACGCGCTTGAACGGGCGACACTCAGCGTTGATGCGCTTCTTCAACACCACGGGACCGGTGGTCGCCGCGGATCACTACTGCATCCCGCCGCTGCAGCGCGTGAACCTGGGCGAGGTGCTGACGCTGATCGGAGAGAAGCGCTTCTTCGTGCTGCACGCGCCGCGGCAGACCGGCAAGACGTCCGCCCTGTTGGCGCTGCGCGACCTGCTGAACGGCGGAACCGAGGGCGCCTTCCGCTGCGTGTACGTGGAATCCGCCCAGACCGCGGGCGAGCACGTGGAGCGGGGGATGCGCGCCATCCTGGGAGCCTGGGGGACGCGGGCGCGCCGGACCCTGGGGACGAGTCGCGGGAGCGCCTGCAACGTCAAGGCGGCCTCACTGCGCATCGGGGACTTCTCCGAGGCCGAGGTGCGCACGCTGCTCGTCCAGCACACCGCCGAGACCGGACAGCGGTTCGCCGAAACGGCCCTGCAGGCGGTATGGGAGCTGACGGCCGGCCAGCCGTGGATGGTCAACGCGCTGGCTCAGGAAGCGTGCTTCGCCGACCCGGCTGGGCGCGATCGCAGCCGGGCCATCACTGCAGAGACGATCCACGCCGCCCGGGAGAGGATCATTCTGCGCCGAGAGACCCATCTGGACCAGCTCACCGACAAGCTGCAGGAGGATCGCGTGGTACCGGGACTCCGACGGCAGCTTGAACCTGACCAAACTGCTGAGCGCGTTTCAGGGCTACTTCCGCGAGCACTCCGAGCACTGAGTCGAGCGTCTCCAGTACCGGGAGGCGGGGCCGCAGTTGCTGCTGCAGGCATTCCTGCAGCGCATAGTCAACTCCGGCGGCCGCGTGGAGCGCGAGTACGGGCTGGGGAGGATGCGAACCGACCTGCTGATCGTGTGGCCGGCGGGCGCCCCCCCGGACCGTACGCGCAGTCTGGTGATCGAGTGCAAGCTGCTGCACGGCAGCCTGGAGCGCACCATCCGCGAGGGGCTGCAGCAGACGCGCGCCTACATGGACCGATGCGGCGCCGTCGAAGGCCACCTCGTGATCTTCGACCGTACGCCCGGCACGGCGTGGCAGGAGAAGCTGTTCCGGCGCCAGGAGCGGGGGAGCGGTCCGCCGATCACGGTGTGGGGGATGTAACCACGGTGACCGGCGCCGCTCAGGCGCAGTCGGGGTGGCCTTCGGTCCAGCGGCCGAACGGCACGTCGGTCTGACCGCCCTGGTTGATCGTGGCCATGTGCGAGCGCGCCTGCAGCCAGTTCGCCCGCCACTGCTCGGCATCGCTCAGCTCCAGGTGCGGGGCCTTGCGGCTGCGCGCGATGAAGCCCGGAAACGCCTCGCGGCCGGTGTGCTGGCCGATCGGGTTGTAGCGCAGGTCGAAGCTGAAGCGGACCTCTTCGCTGACGTTCGCCAGCGAGCCGTGCACGGTCTGCTTGTGGAAGCAGATCAGGTCGCCGCGCCTGGTGGGAATCGGCAGCGTCTCCTCGACCTCGAACAGTTTTTCGGGGATGCTCCTGGCCCCCGGACTGGGGTGGTTCAGACAGTGCTGCAACAGCCCGCTCCGATGGCTCCCGGGCACCACCTTCAGGCAGCCCATCTCCACCGGCGTGTCGGTGAGGCTGAACCAGACGGTAAGCATGTTGGTCTCGTCCGCTTCCGGGGTGACCACGCCGTTGTCCTGGTGCCATTCGGTGGCGGCGAGCACCGCCTTGCCGTTGCTCTTCGGCAGGTACTGCTCCGGCGGCTTGATGCGCACGTGCTGCACGGGGTTGGAGTAGATCTCCGGGCCGATCAGCGATTCGACGACGTCCAAGACCGGCTCCGCGGTCAGGGCGTCGAGCACCGCCTGGCCCGCCCAGAACGGCGTCCGCTCGGTCACGTCGCTGAACGGCAGCGAGAAGTCGAAGTACTGGGCGTGCGCGCGGCCGGTCTCCGCATAGATCCGGGTCACCCGCTTGTCGAACGGCAGGTCGGCGTAGGTAGAGTCGATCTCCCCGTCGGAGTAGAGCTCACCGGCGAGCGTGTCGAGCACGCCTTCGTACTCGTGGATCACCGGGTCGAGATAGCGCTCCGGCGGAATGACGTCCTCCACCAGCAGGTATCCGTCGGTGTGGAACCGCTCGATCTGCTGCGCTGTCAGCATATCAATCCTCCTCGGCAACAGCCGTTTTCGTCGAACCGCCGCGATCATGTGACACCGAAAGGGCGTTTCGCAAGCGCCGCCGGCTGCCGTCCTTGACCGGCCATCCGTGGCCATCCAGTATGTCGCTTGGTCTTCCGAGGGTGCTCGCGCGGCGACGCGCAACTCCGACCGAGACGACGCTACGCGGCGACGATGCACCGCCGGAGCCGAGTTTCCGCAGGAGAAGTGCGATGAACAAGCCACTCGCCCTCGTTTTCGCCTTGGCCCTGGCCGTCCCCGCCATGCTGGCCGCCGCGCCGACCGAGGAGGCGTCCGGCGCCGTGCCCGCCGACTTCGACCCCCAGATGCCCTGGGACGCGTTCAAGGACGAACCGGTCACCCTCACCATCTGGGTCGACGGCGGCTGGCCCTTTCCCGAGGTGACCAACAATCCCGATAGCTGGCTGCGCCAGAAGATGCGCGAGGACACCGGGGTCACCGTTGACCTGCAGCCCGGCGCCGGCTGGGGGCCGGAAGGGCTGAACCTGTTCATCGCCTCCGGCGAATACCCCGACATCATGCTGCTGCGGCAGGCCACCCAGCCCACGCAGATCCTGGTCGAGAACGACGTGATCTACTCCTGGAACGAGATCAGGGACCTGTACGGGATCGACGTGATGACCGAGATGAACATCAACACGCGGTTCAACCAGCGCCTGCGTTACGGCCGCGACGATCTCTACATCTCCGCGTTCTACTCGATCCCCGACCGCTACCTGGACAGCCCGTGGGTGGTCAAGTACCAGTCCGGCACGATGATCAACGACACCGTCTACGAGCAGATGGGCAGGCCGCCGATCGACTCCATGGACGCCATGATCGACGCGGCGGTACAGGCGCGGAACCTGCATCCGGAGCGCTTCCGTCATCCGGTCATGGACGTGCGCAACGCCGGTCTGGAGAATCGCTGGAACTTTCCGCACATGATCGACCGCTGGCGGGAGTTCTACGACCTGCGCAACCCGGAGGACTACAACACGGCGGGAGAGCCGCACCGCTTCTTCTTCCAGACCGATGCGTTCGTCGAGATGCTCGAGGACCTCAACCACATGGAGAGCCTGGGCCTCTTCAACCCCATTCTCTGGACCACGACCGAGAGCCAGGAGAAGCTGGCGCTGCTGAACCGCGGCGAGATCTTCATCGAGGGCGAGGACGACGCCGACAACGTCGAGAGCCGCACGCGCAGCATGCAGGAGATCTACCCCGGCGAGCGCTACGCGTTCCTCCCCCGTTTCTCGGCCGACCCGGCCAAGTACCGCAACAATCCGTCCGGCCGCGTGTCGGTCGGCTGGTTGGGGCTGACGCTGCCGAAGAACAAGGAGACCACGCTGCGCGCGGCCGCCTACGTCGCCTACCTGATGTCCGAGTACTTTCAGAAGCTGCAGCAGTTCGGCGTGGAGGGCGTCCATCACGACCTCGTCGACGGGTGGCCGGCGATGAAGCCCGAGATCCAGGCGGAGTACCAGGCGGACCGGACCGTGGCGGGTCTCAAGTACAACTTCAATCTCTGGCACGGCGCGTTCCGTGACGACTTCTGGGCGATGGTGAAGCGGCAGCAGGAGCAGAAGCCGATGGTCGAGGCACTGAACGTCATCCGGCCGGCCCTGGAGAACTTCCAGGACACGTCGGTGTCGGCGGAGGCGGCCCCGGTCAACTACGAGACCGACTCGGAAGAGAACAAGATCTACTCTGCGATCCGCGAGGTGCTCGGCGACGGCGTGACCCGGATCGTCCTGCAGTCCGACGACGTGGCAGGCGACTACGCGGCGTTGCTGGAGCGGGTGGAGGAGCTGGGCGTCCAGGTCCTCAACGACCTGCACACCCAGCACATGATCGACTTCGATGCGCTGATCACCAAGTACAACTACTGATCGGCCCATCTCTGAGCGGACCATCTCCGATCGCCAGAATTCCGATCGCCAAGTCTCGGATGGACTGAGCGGGCCGGCGCTGGACGCCGGCCCGCTCTCATCCTCCGGGCGGCGCGCCGCGTGGTGGCGGCAGTTCCACGCACAGCGCGACGTCCATCTCATGATCCTGCCGTGCCTGCTGCTGGTGATCGTCTTCAACTACCTGCCGCTGTACGGCATCCTGGTCGCCTTCAAGCACTTCAACGTCTTCAAGGGCGTGCTCGGCAGCCCCTGGGCCAGGGACGGCGGGTTCGAGCACTTCATCGACTTCTTCCAGAGCCCGAACGTGGGCATCGTGCTCCGCAACACGGTCGCGATCGCGCTGCTGAAGCTGGTATTCCTCTCCTTCCCGCCGGTGCTGTTCGCCATCTACCTCAACGAGATCCGCAACCGGCCGTTCAAGCTGGTCACCCAGACGATCTCCTACCTGCCGCACTTCATCTCCTGGGTGGTGCTTGGCGGCATCATGACCACCTTCTTCCTGCGGACTACCGACGCGCCGTTCAATCGGCTGCTGTTCGCGCTCGGCGCCATCGACTCGCCCACCGACATCCTGAACCGGCCGGGCTACGTGTGGCCGGTGTTCGTCCTCTCACACCTGTGGAAGGAAATCGGCTGGAGCGCGATCATCTACCTGGCGGTGATCGCCTCGATCGACGCCGAGCTCTACGACGCGGCCGAGGTGGACGGCGGCGGCCGGCTGGTGAAGATGCTGAACATCACCTGGCCGGCGCTCAAGGGGACCTTCATGATCCTGTTCATCCTGGCCTGCGGCCAGATCATGGCGGGGCTCCGCCCCCCCCTCGCCCCCCCGTTCCCCCGCGGGACAGCCCCCCACCACCCCACGCCCCCGATCC
>JAPOQV010000275.1 GCA_026710565.1 Spirochaetaceae bacterium
CCCGTGGCGCAGTCCTCGACGTGGATGTCCACCTGAAACGCCCAGGCGCCGGCGGTCTTCCGGTAGAGGCCGGCGTTCGTGGTCCTGAAATACCAGTCGCCGTCCGCTCCGAGATCGGCCGCCGGCGAGGCGTCGCCGGTATGCCAGGCCGAGCCGTCGGCGCCGGCGAGGTCGGCGGTCTTCGTCCAGGCGCCGTTCGCCTTGCGCCAGACCGTGTAGTTTTCGGTGTCGAGGTAGAGGTTGCCGTCCTCGCCCAGCGTGGCGGCGGGCTCGCCGGCGCCGAACAGCCACAGGGCGTTGGCGATCCGCTCTCCCGGCACGTCGAGCGCGGCCCTGGTGAAGGTTGGCGTCGTCCGCCGGCCGTCGCCGAGCACGGCGGCGATGGCGAAGCGCCAGGTCCCGGCGGCCGGCCGGTCCACCAGCTCCAGCGGCGAGGACGTGAGCAGCCCCTCGTGGAGGTCCGCCATGGTGTCCCACGCCGCGGCCTCCGCGCCGTTCGCGTCCGCGTACCGGATGCGGTAGCCGGCCACCGAGCGGTCCGGGTGCGGACTCCAGGTGAAGATGCGCGCGCCGAAGCCGTTCTGGGTCACCGTGAAGCCGCCCACCGGCACGATGTGCGACGCCGTGGACGTGTCGAGCGGGTTCCAGGCGAGGTCGCTGGTGCGGTGATTGTAGTAGTCGTCGACCTCGTCGCGGGCGACGAAGCGCAGCCGGTCCTCGCCGGCGGGCTCCTTGCCGGTGATCCGGAGCTTCACGAGGTCGGCCTCGGCCGGGAAGCACATGACTCGGTAGGCGTGGGGGTCGTCGCCGACGCCCGCAGGCGGCGCCGGCAGCGGGGCGTCGAGGATGATCTCGCCGATGTCGCCGCGCGCGTAGGCGCGTGACGCCACGGCGTCGTTGAGGTCCCAGACCCACGCGGTCCCGTCGCCGGCAACCTCCCGAGAGAGCGTCAGCGTCCGCCGGTCGGCCGAGATCGCCGTCAGGCGGCCGCCGTCGCCGGCGCCGATCAGGCCGTGGCTGGCGCCGACGACGTCGCCGCGGGCGATCGCCAGGCCCTCGTCGATCTTCATCTCCCAGGTGACCGTGCGGACATGGTAGAACTGCGCCGCGACCGCGCGGTTGAGCTCCTTGGCCGCGTGCGTGCCGTCCGTGATGCCGTGGAGCGGCACCTCGACCGGCCGCTCCGGGGTTGCGACCCCCGGCACCGTGCGGCGGATCTGGTTGACCTGCCAGTCGCTCGTCCGGTCGACGAAGTTGCCGACCACCTCGTCGGCGAGCCCCTCGTTGTCGTAGGTGAGCCCCATGGTTCCCGCGATCACGTTGGCGGGCGTGATCAGCGCCGTCATCGGCCGCCCGGCGTCCTCCCACAGGACGCCCCACTTGCCCGACTGGCGGTCGACCGCCCCCCAGCCGCACTGGCAGATCAGCTCGAGGGCCGCCGCGTGGTCGCGGCCGTCCTCGATCACCAGGTTGCATTCGAGGCCCTCGGCCGCGCAGTGCTCGGCGAAGCCCTGGATCGAGGGAAGGTCGATGCGGCCGTCCGCGAGGCCCATGCCGGCGACGAGGCGTCCGCCGATGCGCCAGCCCCGGAGGTACCTGAGCAGCACGTCGCCGCAGTTGCCGGTGACCTGGTCCGCCACCCACCGCGCGCCGTCCCAGTGGTCGGCGCGCTGCGAGACGACGGCGTTGACCGCCTCCATGCGGCCGTAGAGCTGGCCCGTGGCCTTGGCCCGCACGGCGGCGAGCGGGTTGCGGCCGGTGAAGTCCGTCGCGTCGTCCTGGAAGGCGCGGAAGGCGGCGACGGTGGCGCGGAAGACCAGCCGCTCGTCCTCCTCGTCGTGCTC
>JAPOQV010000276.1 GCA_026710565.1 Spirochaetaceae bacterium
GCCCGGCCGCGCCCGCGGGGGCGGGGGGGCGGGCGGCCGCCCCCGGGGCTGGCCCCCGCCCCCGGCTCCCCCGGCTTCCGGCGTCTTGACCGCCGCCGCCGCCGCCGATAGCATGCAATTCCTTGGTGGCAGCGGAGGCGGCTCACGCCGGTTTCCGCCTGGCAGGACGCGGGGGAGTTTGCAGAGGTGATCGCGCGGCCGGCTCGGATCGCGGAGTCATACGAGTCCGCCCTGCGGAACGAGAAATGGCGGCGAGCCAAGCGCATGTACGCCCTCTATCTGCTGTTTCTCGTGCCGCTGGTGATCCTGATCATCTTTCGCTACGTCCCCATCTACGGACTCTCCATCGCATTCGTTGACTACCGGTACGCCAAGGGCATGTTGGGCAGCCCTTGGAACAATTTCGAGCACTTTCGCCAGCTCTTTGCCAATCCCTACTTTGCCCGGCTCTTTCGCAACACCGTCATCATCAGTGTGCTGAAGCTCGTCTTCGGCTTCCCGGCCCCCATCATTCTGGCTCTGATCCTCAATGAGGTTCAGAGCGCCGCTTTCAAGCGGACCGTGCAGTCGATCTCCTATCTGCCGCACTTTTTGTCCTGGGTGGTGCTGTCCGGCATCATCATCGAGATGCTCTCTCCGCAGCGAGGCATCGTCGGCTACATCTACACGCTGCTGGGCATGGAGGCGCCGGTCATCCTCTACTCACAGGCGCTGTTCCGGCCGATGCTGGTAGTCACCGCCATGTGGCAGGGCGTCGGCTGGGGGGCGGTCGTCTACCTTGCAGCCATCGCCGGCATCAATCCCGAGCTCTACGAGTCGGCGACCGTCGACGGAGCGAATCGACTGCAGATGGCGGTGCGGATCACGGTGCCGTCACTCATCCCGGTCATCGTCGTGCTGTTCATCCTGAGCCTCGGACACCTGATGGAGGCCGGATTCGACCAGATCCTCAACCTGTACAACCCGCTCGTGTGGGAGGTGGCCGACATCATCGACACCTTCGTCTATCGAAAGGGGATCCTCGACAGGCAATACGACTACGCCACTGCCGTGGGGCTCTTCAAGAGCCTGGTCGGCGTCTGCCTGCTGGTCGCGACCAACATGATCATCAGACGGTTCAGCGAATATGGCATCTGGTGAACATGGCATCTGGTGAACGTGGCATCCGGTGAACATGGCATCCGGTAGAGCCTTCCACGCGCTGCACCCGTCGTTCGGCAGCCGGCTGGCGCGCGGCTGCATGTACATCTTTCTGATCCTGTTCGCCCTGTCGATCGTGTACCCGTTCTGGGTAACGCTGATCACCTCGTTCTCGACCGTCGATGAGGTCACGACGCTGGGCTTCAAGCTGTGGATCAACGAGTGGAGCACCGGCGCGTACCGGTTCGCCTTCTCCCAGTACGGAAACGCGGCAATCGCCTACTACAACTCGATCTACCGGGTGGTGTTGGGGACGTCCGTCGCCATTACCTTGACGCTGCTTGCCGCCTACCCGCTTGCGAAGCGCAACCTGCCGGGGCGCAACGTGCTCACCATCGTGCTGTTGATCACGCTGTTCTTTGCCGGCGGGCTCGTCCCCAACTACCTGCTGATCCGCCGGCTCGGTCTGATCGATACCCGCTGGGCGCTGATCCTCCCGCTGGCCGTCAATGGGTTCTACATCATCATCGCCCGAAACTTCCTGATGACCATCGACCCCGCGTACGAGGACGCGGCGCTGGTGGACGGCGCCGGCTATCCGGAGATCCTGGCTCGCATCATCGTGCCGCTGTCGAAGCCGATCATCGCGACGCTGGCTCTGTGGACGGCGGTCAGTCACTGGAACGCGTGGTTCGACGCCCTGATCTACATCCGCAGCGAACGCAAGATCGTGCTGCAGACCCTGCTGCGGCGCATGATCCAGCAGATCCAGGAGGCGCTGCTGGGAGTGGACCGCTTCAGGGCGGTCGAGGACCTGCCGGCCCTGCCGACCGAGGCGGCTCAGGCCGCCTTGACCATCCTCACCATCGGCCCGATCGTGCTGCTATACCCGTTCCTGCAGAAGTACTTCATCAAGGGCATCTTCATCGGGTCGCTGAAGGGCTGACCCCCTCGCGGCAGACATAAGGGCGGCAGACATAGAGAGGGGATGCCCACTGGGCATCCCCTCATCCGTGTACCGCGCTTCGTTCTGCGCGTGGGCTGAGCTCTCGTCAGCCGATCTCTACCACCACTGCTCGTCCGGACCGGCGGCGTACTCGGTCACGCCGTTCCTGAACTTCTCGTAGACCGGCGCCTTCAGCAACTCGTCGAGGATCTCGGCGCCACCGAACTTGAGGTAGTCGGCGACGTAGCTGTCCCATTCGGCGTCGTCGTTGATGTCGACTTCGCCGACGATCGCCTTGGCCGAGAACTCGGTCGTCAGCGTGCTGAGCACCTCGCCGTGCTCGGAATACAGCTCGGCCAGGTTGGTCTCGCTCTTGGAGTCGAAGCGGTACGGCAGGAGCGTCCGCGCCATGCCTGCCGGCGACACGATGTGCTCGGTGAGGAAGGTGGTGATCATGGGAGCGTTGTTGAAGACGATGCGGTCCGCCGAGGCGCTGGGCGGATAGGAGTTCACGAACGGACCCACGGTCGGCTCGCCAGCGGTCGGTGCTATGTCCTCTTCCGCCCGCCGAACGGGGGTCGAGTTCCACGGCTCGCCCGACCAGTCGAAGTGCACGCCCTCCTTGCCGAAGCGTTGGTGGACCCAGTCCTCGGCGGTGCCGTAATAGGCGGCGTCGACGATCTGCAGTATCACCTTGAGCTTCTCGTCGTCCACGTCGGCGTTGACGTACTGGTTCATGTTGTACCAGGGGCTGGGGTTGTAGGCGCCACCGCCGCGATACCCGTCCGGACCGACCGGCTGAAAGAGCGGGACCTCCGCCTTGCCGAGGTCCTCTTCGGGCACGAAGCTGTTCGGCGGCAGGTGCATCCGGTCCTCGCGGCCCGAGTACCAGTAGTGAATGCTCTGCGATGCGGTGAGCCCGGCCTGGACCTTGTCCCACGCCTTGGCGCGGTCGATGGTCAGGAACTCCTTGTCGAGCAGTCCCGTCTCGTACCACTTGGCCATGAGCTGGAGGTACTTGCGGTAGTTGGGGCTGATCTCTTCGGTGTAGAGCCTGCCGTCCACCAGCGTGTTGCGGCGTCCCTCGAGCTGCGCCTGGAACGCGCCGGCGATCGGTGAATGCAGCCAGCCGTACCTGGGTCCGCCGCCGCCGCCGAAGGGGATCGTGTCATTCTGGCCGTTGCCGTCGGGATCACCGTCGCGGAATCGGATCAGCAGGTCCTCGAACCAGTCGAGGGTGGCACTGCCGTCGGGGTTAGGCCAGTAGTACACCCTTCCGTACTCGTCGATGGAGTACTTCGTGCTCTCGTAGTCCGACAGGGTCGCGCCCACCTTGGCCGCCCAGTCGGTCCGGAAGGCGATGAAGTAGCCCATGCTGACGTTCTGCGCGGAGAAGCCCTGAATGCCCAGCACCTCTTCCTCGGGATTGTCCGGGTTGAGGTCGCGCAGCCAGCCGTCGGGGTATTCGGAGTCCATGCGCTGGGTGTAGGCGGGCATGAACTCGCGGATCATCGCGATGGGAATGGGGCGGATGATGCCATCGTTGTAGTGATCGATCCCGCGGCCCCACAGGGCGCCGGTGTCAGGGAACTCACCGGAGGCGAGCATGATCTGCACCTTCTCGCCTTCGTTGGAGCCGATCCCGTTCGCCTGGATGTCGACGTTGAAGCGTTCTTCGAACATCATCGTCGCCCAGGAATCTCCTTCGCCGGTCTCACCCATCTCGCCGACAGGGCCGTACGGTCCTGCCCATGTGATCACCATCCGCTCGTCCGCTGCTGCGTCCTCCACCCCGGAGCCGAATACCGTGGGCGCAAGCAGCAACAGAAGAGTCGCGGCGACTACCGCAGTGCGTGCAAACTTCTGCATCACGCACCTCCTTGAAAGGTTGTTACGGTGGGTACAACGTACCCTCAGAACACGCCAAACTAGAGTTTTCTCAGCATTCTGTCAAGCTCACCTGCCCTGGCCCCGGCCCTGGCCGGCGCGCAGACGTCGCTTCGGTGAACGCGCGGTAGTACTGCAGTGGACCGTCAAGGTCGCCCTCGATCGGCAGCAGCGCCAGCCGGACTCCCACGCTGACCTCGTCTCCGGGCACCAGGTCGCTGCCGAACAGGGACAGGTCGAAGGCGCTGTAGGGGGCCATGCGGTCGGCCGCGTTCTCGGCGAAGTAGCGGGCGCTGATGGCGTAGCAGTCCCGCGGCCGCGCCATCAGCGCCGCCGCCAGCCGCTCGCCGGGGTCGGTGAGGAAGGCCAGGCAGTGGGCGTAGTAGCGCACCGGGCACATCTGCACGGTGGGCGCGTCCGCCTCGCTGCGGTTCCAGCGTCCGTCCACGCACCGCCGCGCGGCGTGCGGGTCGCGGGCGAACACCAGCACCGTGCCGCGATAGACGTCGTTCACCATGGGCACCACCAGGTCCGGATCTCCCGCAGGCTCACCGTAGCGGTTGCCTCTGAGGGAGACGCGGGGGCGCAGCGCCGGGTCGAAGTAGCTGGGCAGGAACAGCTCGTAGCCAGCGTAGGTGCCCTCGCTGCGCGCCGTGACCCGCAGGTCGATGGCGTCCGCCTCCGGGACGGTATATCTCGCCACCAGCTCGACCTGGTGCTCGGCGGTGGGCGGCCAGCGGATCTCGACCCCGCCGGCCGCGGCCGACGTCGAGCGTCCCATGAACCGTGGCTGCCCCATCGCCTGGTGCTGCGCGAACAGGCGGAACAGGTTGAGCGCCGAGTAGTCCGGGTGGATGAGCTGGCGGCCCGTGCGCTTGTCGAAGAGGCTGCTGACGCCGTGGTACGCGCCTGCAGGGTCGATGCGCCCGGCCATCGCCTCCGTGTCGAAGGCGAAGGCGCCCGTGGTGCGATCCGGCTCCAGCTCGAACATGGCGCCGGCTACCCGGGGACGATGCGCAGGCGGCACCGCGGTGCCACCGCCAGCGGGGACTCGGCGCGTCCGATCCCGTCGATCCTGAGCGTGCCGTCACGGTCGCTCAGGTTCGCAAGCACGTATTCGGCGCCGTCGCCGCGCTCCAGGTGGAAGGTGAGAGGCGCATCGGCGCGCAGCGCCAAGCCTCCCCACTCGATGCGCGTCGTCTCCACCGCGTACAGGTACTCGAGCGCGCCACCGTCCCCCACGCAGAGCACGACCACCGCCCCGTCGGTCGCGAGCTCGCCGTAACGGGTCGGCACCGGCTTCCACGCGTAGGAGACCGCGACGTACACCGTGCTGCCGCCGCGCTCGACGGCAAGCCCGGCCGCCTCGCTTTCCAGTCCCCGGTGCTCCGTGCTCACCGCCAGCTCCCGGACGCTGCCGATCGCGGGCTGACCGCGAAACGGCTCGATCACCGTCAGGTAGCGCGTGCGCGCATGCGGCGTGGGCGCCTGGCGTCGCGCGAAGAGCACGTCCAGCCGTTCGTCCAGGGTCGTCCCCGGCGCCGTCGCGGCGATCACCTCGGTCTCCGCTTCTCCCAACATCGTCAACCGCACGCCCTGGCCCTCGCTCGCGAACGTCGCCGTCCAGGTCCCGTCCGCGCTTCCCCGGCGGACGTCCCGAATGTGCTGGTAGCCGTTGTCCTTCCCCAGCGCCTTGTCGTCCTCGACGAGCTCCGCGCTCACCCGCAGCTCGCCGAAGTTGCGGTACACCCAGTCGATCTGTCGCCCGCGCTGCCGGTTCGGCCCCGCGCCGCCCACGCCGAACACGTCGATGACGAACGCCCCGTCGACGAGAATGGCCGTCCGTCGCATCCGCACCCCGTGCTGGTAGTCGTGGGCCGATGCGTCCGCCACCTGCACCCGCGGACCGGCCTCGAACCGCTCCAGCTCGCCGCCGATCCGATGCTGGGACACCTGGTCCACCACCACGGTGTTGTGGCTGACCGTCTGCCGGAACCAGTCGTGCGACTCGGGCAGGCTGTAGTTGCAGATGCCCAGGTCCGGGGCCTGCACCCGCCCGTTGGCGTAGAGCACGACGTTCAGCTTGTCCAGGTGCCCGTGCCCGCCGCCGTGCGGCCCGTACTGCAGCAGGAGCTGCACCTCCTCCACGTCGCGGCCCGGTGCGCGGGCGCGCAGAATCGCGTAGCCGCTGGCGGGAAAGTTGACGCTCTCCCGGACCGGCGGACGCGTCTGGGGCTGCCACACCGGAGTCAGCCAGAGCGGCGCCACGTAGCCGCGACGCAGCCCGCGCGCGCGTTCGTCACCATCCGACACGCGCCCTGGGACCAGCAGCGGCCGCACGTCCTCGTCCCGCGTGCGCGCGTAATACACCTCCGCCAGCGTGCCGAACACCTCCGTCAGGGACCTGCCGAAGTGGTCGTCGCCGACCGCCGGC
>JAPOQV010000277.1 GCA_026710565.1 Spirochaetaceae bacterium
CCATCGCCCGCGCGCTGGTCAACTACCCGTCGATCGTGTTCGCGGACGAGCCCACGGGCAACCTGGATTCGGCCACCGGCGAGGAGATCATGCAACTCCTCACCGAGCTCAACCTGTCGGGCGCCACCATCATCCTGGTCACCCACGACGCCGACGTCGCCGCCTACAGCCGCCGCGTCATTCACCTGCGGGACGGACTGATCACCCGTGACGAGCCGGTCGCCCGGCGGCCGGCCAGCGCCCCGGCCACCACCGCACCGGAGCCGCCACCGTGAAGGTGACCGAGGGCATCCGCGAAGCGTTCGATACGGTCCGCCACAACAAGCTGCGCACCGCGCTGACCATCCTCAGCCTGGTGATCGGCGTCGCCTCGGTGATCGCCGTGATGTCGATCGGCATCATGGGGCGCCGCGCGGTGATGGAGGACGTCGCCGCACTCGGCGGCGCCCTGTACTGGATCGAGCCGGAACGCAGCGACAACTGGTGGGAGCGCGGCGAGCAGCGGCAGCAATACCTGCGCGACTACCACGTTGCCGGCATCCACGACCTGGTGCGCGACACGAGCTGGCTCACGCCGCTGGTGCGCGGCGACGCCGCGGTCGGTTTCCGCAACACCGAAGAGGACGCGCAGCTCTTCGGGGTCGGCCCCGAGTACGACGACATCTGGTCCCCGCCGCTGCTGGCGGGCCGATTTCTGGACGAGGACGACCTGCGGGCGAAGCGCCACGTGATCGTCCTGGGCAACCGCACCGCGGGCGCGCTGTTCGGAGATCCCCAGGGCGCGGTCGGGGCCACGGTGCAGGTCGGCCGGCTCCACCTGCAGGTCGTCGGCGTGCTGGACCAGCGGGGCCTCAGCTCCGCCGGGGATGGCTCCGACGACCGTACCGCGTACCTGCTGTACGACGTGTACAGCACCATCCACGAGTGGGGGGGCCTCGGGCCGCACGTCCCGGAGGTGACCATGCGCGCCCGCGACAGCGCTCGGCTGGCCGAGTCGATCACCCGCGTGCAGTTCTTCCTGGACCGGGTGCTGCCGGGCACTGATTCGCTGCAGCCCTTCAGCGTCGAGACCGATCAGGCGCGCATCGAGACGGAGGGCCAGGTGCTCGACATCATCACCACGGTAGTGACGCTGGTCGCCGGCATCTCCCTCCTGGTCGGCGGCATGGGGATCATGAACATCATGCTGGTCTCGGTCAGCGAGCGCACCCGGGAGATCGGGCTGCGCAAGGCCGTCGGCGCCCGCGACGGCGACATCATGGGCCAGTTCCTGATCGAGTCGGTGGTGATCTGCCTGCTCGGCGGACTGGTCGGCGTGCTGCTGGGATTCGGCGGTACGCTGGCCGTGGCCCTGGGACTGGGCTGGCGCATGGACCTGCCTGCGGTGGTCGCGGTCGGCCTTGGCGTCTCGATCGCCATCGGCCTGTTCTTCGGCGTCTACCCGGCCAGCAAAGCCTCACGGCTGCCGCCGGTGGTGGCGCTGAACCGCGAATAGCGGCCGGAACCCGCCGCATGGCCCTGCGCATCGCCCGACCCGCCCCATCGCCCGGCAGCCCGCCGGCGCGACGGCGCTTTCTGCCGGGCATGCGTCCCGGGTCGCTGGTGTTCGAGGCGGCGGCCGCGGTGGCAACCAACCGGTTCCGCGCCGTGCTGGCGGTGCTGGGCATCACCATCGGCGTGGGCTCCGTGATCGCCATCGTCGGTCTTGGCGACGGCGCCAAGGTCGTGGTTCGCGACGCGATCTCGAGCTTCGGGGCCGGCTCGCTGATGGTGATGCCTGACTGGCGGGCGCGCGACGCCGACGGCGAGCGCTACGAAACGGAGTTCATCACCGTCGAGGACGTGGAGCAGATCAACGCGCAGGCCGACGCGGTCAAGGCGGTGACGCCCGAGGTGATGATCAACGGGCAGACCGTCCGCTACCGCGACCGCGCAAGCGGCACCGACACGACGCTCTACGGCACGCTGCACTACTACCTCGCGGCGAGCACTGTCAGCATGGCGCAGGGGCGGTTCCTCAACCCCGATGACGAGCGCCTGCAGCGCAAGGTGGCGGTGATCGGCGCCGGGGTCGCGGCAGAGCTGTTCCCGGACGGATCACCGCTCGGGGAGTTGATCTCCATCGGCACCTGGTTCGAGCTGGAGGTGGTCGGCGTGCTGGCTCCGGAGGAGCAGGGCCTGCTGGGGGTCACCAGCTTCGCCGGGTCGGTCGACGACCGCGTGTTCCTGCCGGTGTCCACGCTGCAGCGCCTCACCGGCTGGCAGGGGATCTTCTTCCTCTGGGGGCAGGCGGCCAGCCTGCGCGACATCGACGCGGCCAAGCAGCAGATCCTGGCGATCCTCGACGCCAACCACGGCCGCCACGACGGCCGGCACCGCAAGTTCGTGGTGGAGGACATGAACCAGCTCCTGGAGACGATCGACAGCACCACCGCGACCATCACCACCATGGTTTCCCTTCTGGGCGTGATCGCGCTGGTGGTCGCCGGCATCGGCGTGATGAACATCATGCTGGTGTCGGTCCGCGAGCGGACGCGGGAGATCGGCACGCGCAAGGCGATCGGCGCTCAGCAGGCGTCGATCCTCAACCAGTTCGTCGCCGAGGCGGTGCTGATCTGCGGCGGCGGCGGGTTGCTCGGCATCGGCTTGGCGGCGGCCGCCATCACCATCGTCGCGGAGGCGACCCAGTGGCCGGGGCTGATCTCCCTCGGGACGGTGCGGCTGGCGTTCCTGCTGGCGTTCGGAACCGGCCTGGCGTCCGGGCTCTATCCGGCCAGCCGCGCGGCCCGCATGGACCCCGTGGAGGCGCTACGCCACGAGTAGGCCGCTACTGCAGCACGGACCGTGACGTGGGCGTGACGCGCGTCACCTGCATGGTGTCGCGATTGATCAGCTCGCCCGCGCGGGGGCTGATCGTCTGCTTCCACTCCTCGTCGTCGTAGACCGCCTCGTAGAGGCGCTCCCGCTCCGCTTCCGACTCGAAGCGGCGGATCCAGATGTAGACGGTGTCGTCCTCCTCGCCGCGGAAGCTGCCGGCGATCACCATGCCACGCTGCACCTGGAAGGGGATGATCGTCCCCTCCATCAAGCTCAGCCACTCGTCCATCTTGCCGGGGACGACCTCGTACCGGCGAATCTCGTAAAAGGCCATGGGCGATGCTATCCCAGCGTGATCGGCGCCCGCCAGAGCTCCGGCAGCGTGTGGTCGTCCGCCACCGACGCGTCGCGATAGGTGGGGATCAGCGCCCATCGGTCGCGGCCGCTGGAGTTCGCGTGGGAGCCGTGCAGCAGCCGGTCGTGGAAGAACAGCGCATCGCCGGGCCCCATCGGCACCGACCGCAGCGCACCGGTGCCGAACGCCGCGACCACGTCCTCCTCCGAGACGCGGTTGCCGAACCCTACGGGACTGTCCTCCCGGTGGTGGTCCCAGGCGCGGGCGTGCGAGCCGGCCACCACGCGCAGGCAGCCGTTGTCGATTTCCGCTCGGTCCAGGGCGATCCACGCCGACACCTTGTGTGCCCCCTTCCAGTAGGGCCAGTCCTGGTGCCAGGGAGACGCCGCGGTGATGCGGGCCGTCTTGACCACCGGCTTGACGCTCAGGAACTCCACCGTCGGCCCGATGATCGCTCGCACCGCCGACCGCATCGGGTCCCCGGTGCAGACCCGCAACAGGTCCGGCGGCGTGCGCTCCGGCGCGAGCACGCGCACGCCGGTTTCGTTGACGCCGTCTGCCAACACCCGCGCCACCGCCGCGCGAATGTCCCGCGCCTCTTCCGCGGACCACATGCAACGCACCAGCAGGTACCCGTCCCGCTGAAACGCCGCGGCGTCGGCCTCGCTCACGTCGCGCCTCAGAACCGCCGTGACCAGCCCTCCGGCCAGCGCTCGACGACCACCTTGGTCTGCGTGAAGAACTCGATGGCGTGCTTGCCCTGGCCGTGCAGGGTGCCGAAGAAGCTGTCGCGCCATCCCGAGAACGGGAAGAACGCCATGGGCGCAGCCACGCCCAGGTTGATGCCGATGTTGCCCACGTCCGCCTCGTGGCGGAAGCGCCGGGCGGCCGCGCCGCTGCCGGTGAACAGGCATGCCATGTTGCCGTAGCGGCCTCCGTTCACCAGGCTGATCGCCTCGTCGACGTCGGCCACCTCCATCACGCCCAGCACCGGCCCGAAGATCTCGGTCCCGGCTACGGTGCCTGCCGGCGGCACGCCGCGCAGCAGCGTCGGACCCACAAACGAGCCGCCGGGGTGGCCGTCCACCCCGCGATCGCGGCCGTCCACGACGACGCGCGCTCCCTCGCCGGAGGCGGTGCCGATCAGCCCCTCGATCCGGCTGCGGCTCTCCTGCGTGATGACCGGCCCCATCTCGACGCCGTCGTCCAGGCCGTTGCCCACCACGCGCGTGCTGGCGATCTGTCCCATCGCGTCGGCGAACGGGTCGGCGGCATCGCCCACCGTGATCGCCAGCGAGGCGGCCAGACAGCGCTGCCCGGCGCAGCCGAAGGCGCTGTCCGCCGCGATCGTGCAGGTCGCGTCGATGTCGGCGTCCGGCAGCACCACGATCGGGTTCTTGGCGCCGCCCTGCGCCTGCACCCGCTTGCCGGCGGCCGACGCGGTGGCGTACACGTGCCGGGCCACGGGCGTGGAGCCGACGAAGCTCACCGCCCTGATCCCCGGGTGCTCCAGGATCGCGTCGACGACGCCGCGGTCGCCGTTGACCAGGTTGGCGACGCCGGGCGGGAACCCCGCCTCGTCGAGGAGCTCGAACACGGCGCGCATGGTCAGCGGCGTGCGCTCGGACGGCTTGACGATGCAGGTGTTCCCGCACGCGACCGCATACGGGAAGAACCAGAACGGGATCATGGCCGGGAAGTTGAACGGGCAGACGATCGCGCACACGCCGACCGGCTGCCGGACCATCAGCTCGTCGATGCCGGCAGCTACGTCCTCCAGGAAGTCGCCCTGCATGAGCGTCGGCGTGCCGCACGCCACCTCCACGTTCTCGATCGCGCGCTTCAGCTCGCCCACCGACTCGGCCAGCGTCTTGCCGTTCTCCTCCGTGATGATGCGCGCCAGGTCGTCGACGCGCTCGTCCATCAGCGCCTTGAGCCGGAACAGCGGCTGGATGCGGTCCTCCACCGGCGTGTTGCGCCACTCGCGGGCGGCCGCCGTGGCGGCCTCCACCGCCGCGTCCAGGTCATCGCCGGACGACAGCACGACGCGGCCGATCGCGGCCGCCGTCGCCGGGTTGTGGACGTCCATGAAGTCGGCTCCGGCGGACCGTTGCCATCCGCCGCCGACGTGATTCAGTGCCGTAATCATCCCGCGGACGGTACCATGCCCGGCACCGGCAGATGAACGGTGAGAGCGCGGACGACGATGCCTGGGCGCGCGGCCTGACGCTGTACGCGGCCGGCGATCACTGGCACGCGCACGAGGCGTGGGAGGCGCTCTGGCTGCGGACGAAGGTTTCGGACGAGGGTGCCTTCGTGCGGGCAGCCATCCAGGTGGCCGCGGCGATGGTCAAGGCCGAACAGGGCAACATGGCCGGCGTGCGCAAGAACCTCGGCAAGGCATATGCCAACCTGATCGGAGCGCCCGGGCGCTGCCGGGGAGTCGACACCCGCGCGCTGGCCGTGGCCTGCGACCGGTGCGCCCGCCACGCCCACGCGAACGGCGGATCGTTCGACTGGCGCTTCAAGCCGAAGATCGGACCAATTCGGGAGTAGATGGGCGAGTCCCGCGCACTCCACGTCGGGAGATCGAGGTGGCGCTGCAACGCGCCGGGGAGGTATCGCAATGAGCACGCTTGCGGAACTGCATGAGAAGTGGAGCCGGGAAGCGGACTATCGCGAGGCGTATGAGCGGCTGGGGCCGGAGTACGAGGTGGCCCGTGCATTGATCGAGGCGCGCACGCGCGCGGGCTTCACCCAGGCGCAACTCGCCGCGCGGATGAAGACGACGCAATCGGCGGTCGCGCGGCTGGAGAGCGGTCGGGTGCCGCCCTCGACGCGGACGCTGGAGAAGGTCGCACGCGCGACGGGCACCCGGCTACGCATCCAGTTCGACCCGATGTGAACGGCCGCTTGCCTGGGCACTCCGCATCCGTTGTACCCGCAAGCCCCCGCCGTGGCGTGGCCATCGGCCGGATTCATCAAGTTCACGGACTGTAGATAACAGGCTGCGTGGCGACTCACTTTCGTCGGCCTTGGGGTTGATGCGACAAGGAGGAGATCCTGGAGGTAGTTGAGTATCGCGAGAGGTTGCTCCCCGACCTCAGACGGCTGGCGAACCGCCATCTCGCTCTGCTGAGCCCCCGCTGGGAGCTCACCGAGCGCCGGTTGGCTTCGCTGCTGCGCGATCCCCTGCAGTATGGGCCCTACTTCCGCGAGGATCCTCAGCCCGGCGCGCCGACGATCATGTGCGTCATGGACCGCGAGCGACTTGTCGCAGCCGCGGCCGTGTGGCTGCCTGAACGGAGCGATCCGCGCTGGTCCGACGGACGGCTGCCGGGCGACGGCCGCGATGGAGCCGAGCTCCTGTGGCTGCTGTCCGATCCAGAGTCCGGGGGCGGCCTCCGCACCCTGCTGGAAGCCGCCTCCGGACGGGCGGCCCGCTTGGGATGCCGCCGCATGACCGCCGGCGACGGCTGCGGCGTGTGCCCGGCCCGGTACGGCGTGCCGGCTTCCTGGGCCCACCTCGGCGCGGGGCTCGAGGACGACGGATTCGCGGTCAGATCGCAGTCAGCCATGATGCATGCGCGGCTGACCGACCTGCACGACGAAGCGCCGGCGCACATCGACGGCCTGACCCTGGAGTGGCGGGAGGATACGGAAGTACCGGAGTGGGAGCTCGTCGCTTGGCTCAGCGGCCGGCAGGTCGGCGAGTGCCAGGCGTGGGGCTTGAGCCGCCACGTCGCTGGCCACTCCGAGTACCGGCGCTGGGTGGTCGTCGAGTGGATCGAGGTCGCCGAGTCGCATCGGCGCCAGGGGATCGGCCGCGGGCTGGTGCGGGAACAGATGCGCGCGCACGCGAAGCGGGGCGGCACGGATGCGCTCCTGCAGGTGTGCCTGCCGGATCCGTGCACAGTGCGCTTCCATGAGGCGATGGGCTTCTCCGTCATCGAGACAGGGAGCACGTACCGGAAGGACGGCCTGCAGGGCACCGACCGCTGATCGTCTTCAGTGGGTCCGGGCGTCTTCCGGCACCGCCGGGACGCGCAGGAGCAGCACGCCGCCGATCGCGAACAGCGCCACCAGGCTGAGCACACCGGTGCTGGTGTCCCCCGTGAGCTGCGCAAACACGCCGACCAGCAACGGTCCCAGGATGGCCGCGAACTTCCCGAATATGTTGTAGAAGCCGAAGAACTCGGCGGCCGAATCGGCGGGAATCAGCCGCGCGTAGTAGGAGCGCGACAGCGCCTGGATGCCGCCTTGGGAGGTGCCCACCAGCAGCGCGATCGCCCAGAAGGTCGGCACCTGCGCGGGAACGGGCAGGCGCGGGATCGCGAACGCCAGCGCCGTCACCACGATGTAGACCCCGATCCCGGCCAGCAGCATCGTCCGCGGCGAGGTGAGCGAGGCGAGCTTCCCGTAGAGCAGCGTGCAGGGAAACGCCACGACCTGGACGACCAGCAGCACCACCAGGACGGTCTGCGCGGACAGCCCGATGTCGGTCCCGTAGGCGGTCGCCAGCTTGATGATGGTGCCGACGCCATCGATGTAGAAGAAGTAGGCGAGCAGAAACAGCATCACCGTGCGGTAGCGGCGGATCTCCCGCACCACGTTGGCCACGCGCCCAATCGCGTCGCGGAAGGTGTCGATGACGCCGCGTCCGGCGGCGGGCAGGAAGTGGACCTGCCGCACGTGCCGCAGAAGCGGCACCGTGAACGCCAGCCACCACAGCGCCGCGATCACGAAGGCGAGCCGCACCCCCCAGCCGTCGACGCTCAGGCCGAGTTGCGGCAGACCCATCATCACCGCCATGGCCACGACGAACGGCAGCGAGCCGCCCACGTATCCCCACGCGAAGCCGGCGGAGGACACCCGGTCCATGCGCTCGGGTGTGCTCACGTCGGTCAGGAACGCGTCGTAGAACACGTTGGCGCCGGCGAAGCCGATGCCGGAGACGACGTACAGCGCCAGTGCGGCAAGCGGCCGGCCCGTGGCGGCGAAGGCGATCGCCCCGGTGGCGGTCACCCCCAGCACGAAGAACGACGCGAAGAACCGCTTCTTGCGGCCCTCGTAATCTCCCATGGGGCCGAGTCCGGTCGCCAGCACGGCCACGACCAGCGTGAACAGGCTGTTGGCAAACGCCAGCCATGCCGTGGAGGTGGCGCCGGGGACCCCGGCGGCGATCTCGGTCTTGAAGAACAGCGGGAACACCGCGGTGGTCACCGCCAGCGAATAGGCGGAGTTGGCCACGTCGTACAGGACCCAACTGCGCTCGCCGCGGCTGAATCTGTCCCGCATGGTTTCGGTCAGCCGGCGCGGGCGTCGCGGACCCACGACAGGAAGCGCTCCGCCGGCCAGGTGTTGGCGATCGCCTCGGGCGGAACCCAGCCGCCCTGGGCGAGCTGCACCCCCCAGCGCATGCGGTCGAACTCGCGCACGTGGTGGGCGTCGGTGCTCATCACGAAGGTGACGCCAGCCCGTGCGGCCTGCCTCAGAAGCGCCGCATCGGGATCGAGGCGCGGCAGCCCGCTGTTGATCTCGATCGCCGTCCCGGTGTCCAGGGCGGCGTCGATGACCCGCTCGAAGTCCAGCTCGACGGCCGGCCGCTTGCCCATCATGCGCCCGGTGAGGTGGCCGATGACGTTCACGGCGGGGTCCCGCATCGCGGCGACGATGCGCTCGGTCTGGCGCGCCCGGTCCAGCTCGAACCCGGAGTGGACGGAGGCGACGCACCAGTCGAAGCTGCCGCGGAACGCCTCGTCGTAGTCCATGCCACCGTCCGTGGCGATGTTGAGCTCCACCCCGTGCAGGAGCCGGATGTCGGCGTGCCGCTCCTGCTCGCGGGCGAGACGGCGGCGCTGTTCCAGAAGGCGCTCGCGGCTCGCGCCGTTGCGGCCGATCGCCTCGGCATGGTCGGTGACCGCCAGGTAGGCGTAGCCGCGCGCCCGCGCCGCAGCGACAACCTCGGCGAGCGTCGACACGCCGTCACCCGAAAGATCGGTGTGCAGGTGGAGGTCCCCCCTGATGTCCGCCTGCGTCACCGGGGGCGGCAGGCGTCCCGCCGCCGCGGCGGCGACCTCGCCCATACCCTCCCGCGCCGGCGGCGAGATCAGCGGCAGCCCAAGCCGTTCGTACAACTCCGCCTCGTCCTCGCCCGTGAGGCCGTCGCGGTCCAGGCGCAGCCCGCGTTCGGCGGCACGTGCGCCAAGCTCTTCCAGGTGCCGCGGCGATCCGGTGGTCAGGAGCAACGCGGTCGCGACCCCTGCCGGCGGCACGATGTCCAGCCGCACCGGCACGCCCCGGTGGGTGACGATCGTGGCGCTTCGTTCATCGGCCTCGGCAGTGCGGGCATTCGGCACCGAAGCGAACCGGCTCAGCACCGGCGCCGCATCCGTTGCGGCGGCCAGCAACCGAGCCTGGCGCACCATCGGCTGCAGGCGGCGCAGCTCTCCGGAGACCTGCACGCGCTCCACCCCATCGGCCTGCGCCAGCTCGCCGGCGATACGCTCGGCGACCGGCATGACCCGCGCGATCGGCCAGGCATCGCGCCCCGTCTCCACCAGGAAGCGCTCGCCCCGAACCAGCGCCGCCCTGACGCCCTTGCCCAGCCCCGGCAGGGCATCCACCGCGCCGCTCGCCAGCGCGTCCTGCAGCCGATCGATGGAGTCGATCCCCAGTTCCCGGCGCAGGCGGGCCAGCGTCTTCGGCCCGACGCCCGGCATGCTCACCAGCCGCTGATATGCCGGCGGATAGCGCTCCCGCAGCCGCTCCAGCTTGGCCATCGTGCCGGTGTCGACGTACTCGCGGATCTTGCGCGCGATCGTGGCGCCCACGCCGGGCAGCGCCACCAGCTCCGCCTCGGTCATGGCCGGCAGCGCCTCGCCCACCTCGTCGCGCAGGACGGCGAGCGCCCTCCCGTAGGCGCGCGCCCGGAACGACTGCGCGCCGTCGTCGAGGACGGTCAGCGTGCGCAGCTCGTCCAGCGCCTCCAGTATCGCGTCCGCGGAAACAGGCCCATGCAACTCCGGCACCGGCACAGCCTACCAAAGCGGAGCCCACAGGCGACGCGTTATGGGCGATAGTGTCTGCCGTGGCGAGCGGGACACCGGCGGAGACGCTCGACGTCGACGGGCGCGAGGTGCGCGTCTCCAACCCGGACAAGGTCTATTTCCCGGAGGCAGGCATCACCAAGCTGGAGCTGGTCCGTTACTACCTGGAGGTAGCCGAGGGCGCCGTGCGCGCCGTGTACGACCGGCCCATCGTCCTCAAGCGCTACGTGGACGGCATCACCGGTGAAGGCTTCTTCCAGAAACGGGCGCCGGCCAAGCGCCCGGACTGGGTGCCGACCGTGGAGCTGCGCTTCCCGTCCGGCCGTACCGCCCACGAGCTGGTGGTCACCGAGGCCGCACAGCTCGCCTGGATGGCCAACCTGGGGAACATCGACCTGAACCCGCACGCGGTCCGAACCAGCGCGATGGAGCACCCGGACGAGCTGCGCATCGACCTCGACCCGTGCCCGGGCGTCCCCTGGGAGGACGTCCGCCGCATCGCCGCCGTCACCCGAGAGGTTCTGGAGGAGAACCACCTCGTCGGGTGGCCGAAGACCTCGGGCTCGCGCGGCATGCACGTCTACGCCCGCATCCAACCCCGCTGGGGCTTCACGGAGGTGCGCCGCGCGGCGCTCGCCGTCTCCCGCGAGGTGGAGCGCCGCGCCCCCGGCCTCGCCACCAGCAAGTGGTGGAAGGAGGAACGGGTCGGCGTGTTCCTGGACTACAACCAGAACGCCAAGGACCGCACCATCGCCGCCGCCTACTCGGTGCGCCCCAACCAGCGGGCGATGGTGTCCGCCCCGCTCACCTGGGACGAGGTGCCCGCGTGCGACCCGGCCGACTTCACGCTCCGCACCATGCCGGCGCGGTTGCGCGATGCCGGCGATCCGGCGGCGGGCATGGACGAGCATCCGGGATCGCTGGAGTCGCTGCTGGAGGTGTCCGCCCGCCACGAGGAGGAGGGGCTGGGTGGCGATGCGCCCTGGCCTCCTCACTTCGGCCGGCAGCCGGGCGAGCCGCGCCGCGTGAATCCGTCACGCCGGCGCAAGGGCCCGTCGCCCACCGGCCGGCGCCGCTCGGTCATGCCGCTGATCGTGATCGCCCAAGCCAAGACGGAAGCGGAGGCGCAGGCCGGCCTGGACCGCTGGCGCGCGCGCCATCCCCAGGCGGCGGCGTGCCTGCAACCCGACGACGTCCTGGTCGACGCGATGCGCGGCCGCCACTCGGTCTGGACCCGTATCCGCGTCAACCTCCGCCACGTCCCCGAGGCCGGCCGCCCCCCGCAGGAACCGCCCGACCCCGACTACGATCCCTCCGTCGAGTGGAACCCGCCGAGCGGATAGGGTCTGACTTGGTCTGACTATGAAATTGAATGGTGCCACAAAGCCTTGGGACGACGGGAAAAGGCGATAATTCTCGACACGAAAAAGAGTTAGAAATACAATAGATCCCTTGACACCGATCTGCGGGGCATGGAGCATATTAAACCTCATGAGCAACAAGAGACGCTCCATGGATAGGTTCACGACGCTGGACGAGAATCAGCAGGAGACGGCTCTGACGCTCTTTGAACACTGGTCTGCCAAGAAAAGGCACGCCTGTGCGCAACGAGAGCTGGAGTGCATAAGCGAATCGCTAGAGAAGGTAGCAAACGCAATCAAGGCAGAGCTGCCCGAAGGAGGCGGCGGTCCGGTTGTCAGATCGAGACAGGGCCAAACCTTGTATGTAGCTCCACCTACCCAGGTCTCTGGCCCCGAGGCCGCATGTCGTATACCGGAGGCCACTGAAGTCCTGGCTCTTCTGGAAGAGTTACGCGACGCTGCTAAATCGGAGAGTAAGCTCTCGGAAAATATACGCAGTCTATAGCCCTTCATTTCTGGCTCCGTACCGAACAGCGTGAGGCAAGATAGGATATAATCTCGAAGGGGAGTAGAGATGCCATACTATCGGAAACGACCCGTGGTTATTGAGGCAACTCGGTTGACTGAGGACACAATCATCAAGACTATCGAAGGGGATTTGATAGGGCACGTCGACGACTGGATTGTCACCGGCGTATCTGGGGAGAAGTATCCTTGCGGTCCTGATACGTTCGCGAAAACCTATGAGCCGGTCGGCGGAGGCAGGTTCCGAAAGCGACAGGTTGTTGTGGAGGCAATCCAACTGCGCCATCGCACGTCCTTTGAGACAGGTTCCGGGACGCTGATTGGGCAGCCGGGAGATTGGTTCATAAGCGGAGTCAACGGCGGTCAATACCCATGTGCAGCTAAGATATTCGAAGAAACCTACGAACCAGCTACCTCTTTGGCCGAGATGACCGGGACACCTTAGGGTTTTGCCCCATAGTCCATGCCGCGTTTTCTTGCGCGAGTATCTCTTCGATCCGGTCTACAAAGACTGATCGCATCTCGGCACATTCCATCCTCTTGTAGTCGCGAATGCCAGCCTGAAGGTAACTCCACTCTCTCTTCATTGCCTCTACCGTTGCGCGATACGCAGTCCATAAATCCTTGAACTGGAACAGTCTCTGCAAGCCTGTCAACAAGGCTATGCTTGCCGTTACGCTAAGTATAATCCATTTCTGAGACCCTAGCGCCGTAAGTATTGGCGCACCGGTGGTGAGCGCAATTGTGATCGCGGACACAAAGTGGTAGAGTCTCTTGTACGTAGCGGATCTCTCGCTCATCCACCGCATCTGTCCCTTGTAGCGGCATTCGATGAACTTCTGGAACTGCTCTTCGGTCACCTATATTGCGTATTTCCGAATAGCATCAACTATGGATGATGTGGTCCATCCGACCATTTCCTTCACACGATCCTGCACTTGTTTCGGGGTACGCTGCGCACCACGAGGCCTTACGCCGATCATGGGCTTGTGTTTCTCGTCGGCGAAGTCCATCTCGAACTCAATCCACTTACTGTGGTTCACGTACATCCCTGCAAGAATAATCACGATGTTGACCGGACGGATCTGTTTCCTCAGCGCTTCCTCAAGGCTGCCGTCTTTGGGATCATGCTTTGGAACGCTGTAGTTTCGCCATTTGAAGTTGTTGGCTTCGTTCAAGAGATTCACGAGTCGATAATAGTCATCCGAATAGGTCCATGCGTGGCTGATGAACACATCATAGGTCTTGAGTGCTGGCACAGTTGATCTTCCTCTATGGTCTTCCCTTAGACTCGGGTTTGTGGTCTGCTTGGCCTCGGTGGCGGTTCTGGCCTTATAGGCGGTACTGGTCGCACGGGCGGTTTCGGTCGCGTTGGCGTTGTCGGCGGTACTGGCCTTTGCGGCCCTGTAGATTCTGACATCAGTCCCCTCCTCGCCCATTGCCTACCGCATGTGGCAATCCCTGTCAACTCCTGCCGGCTCAGTACTCTCGATACGTGCAAATGGGCGTGATCAACTCCGCTCGTCGACGCTTCTGGGGGTTGCGCTCCGGCAGGAGCCTCAGAATCCACTCGTCCTCAAGGGGCCGCGTGTCATCGGTGATCGTAGAGCGCGCAGGACGGGGCCCTTGCCCTTGATGCAGGGCTCCGCTGTGTTGACCCCGCGTAGGTGGGTCAGGAGCCGCTTGCGTACGCTGTCCTCAGTCGCGCCCTCCTACAAGCAGGCATGATCCTCTTAGTAGATGGCGCAGAAGCCGGGCTCTGCCGGGACGCAATCCTTGACATGCTCGATAGCGCTACCCGACCCTTGCGTAACCCAAGGAGGGTGCGTCCGATGATCACCGACCCTGATAACAACGTTATCCCGGCGAAGGGCGACTCTGCAGCCGATCGGATGCCAGTCGAGGAGTATTCCGCCGAACGCAAAGCGGAGTTTCTGCTGTCCAACGCTGTCGATGAGGTGGACTACCTTTGGGCGGTAGGGGAAGTCCGGAAGCTCGGAGTAGACCCTGATGCCGTACCACACGAGCGCCCGAGAGCCGAGTGAGGAGTGGACCCGCTACTCGCGAGTGCGCGTAGAGCGCTACTCGTTGACCGCAAGCACCTGAGACCCCGGCCCATCCCAGGTTGGGTCAAGGTGGCCGCTCTGACCTGCTTCGACAGGTTTCCTATGGGTCAGGCGAGAAGGAGGAATGCGTGTCGAGATTGAGCAACCTGCTTCGACAGGTGGAGACTCAAGATCCGCGGCTTGCCGCCGACCTGAAGCGGGAGGTGGATGCTCTGGCCGGGCGGCGCGCGTTCGGGCTCAACTTCGAGCGCCACATCCCCGAGACGGTGGAACTGCCGAATCGGCCGGTGCGCCGGGGGGACAAGGTCCGGTTCCTACCGGGGCGCGGCGAGAAGCCGAGCAGCGTCGACGGCCGGTTGTGGCGGGTTGACCGGATTCGCCGGACCCGGCTGGGGCGCGTGGCCGACTTGGTCCGACAGCCGGATCCCCCGTCCGAGCTTCAGAAGGTAAGCCGCACCGTGGACGACCTCGTCGTGGTCGCCGAGTTCCGCGATCCGATCTACCCAGGGTTGGTGTCCACCGGCAAGGTAGAGCAAGGCGGCGACCGACCGTTCCACACCGTGATCAACGCCGAGAACTTCCACGCGCTCCAGGTTCTGCTTTACACCCACGAAGGCAGAGTCGACGCGATCTACATCGACCCCCCTTACAACACCGGCGCACGGGACTGGAAATACAACAACGACTACGTCGACGGCGACGATGCCTACCGGCACTCCAAATGGCTCGCGATGATGGAACGACGGTTGAAGCTGGCGAAGCGACTGCTCAACCCGGAATGCTCGGTCTTGATCGTGACAATCGACGAGAAGGAGCATCTCCGCCTTGGGTTGCTGGTGGAGCAATTGTTCCCCGCGAGCCCTACGACCAGAACTCAGATGGTGAGCACGAACGTCAATCCGGCCGCAGTCTCCCGCGGCGGAGCGTTCGGCCGAAGCGATGAGTACGTTTTCTTCGTCATGCTGGGCACCGCCGCACCACAACGGCTGATGCTGAGTAGAGACTGGGTTTCAAGAAAGGGTAGAACTCATACCGGGAACATTCGTTGGGACTTGCTCCGCAGGTCGGGACCAGGCGCGGAGAGGAGTGACTCACCTGGGTGTTACTATCCGATCTACGTTGACCCGGAGACTAATCGCGTGGCTCGGATTGGCGCACCTTTGCCGGAAGGTACGCATCAGGCTCAACCGATAGCGGGATTAACGGCTGTACTGCCCATCAGAAAAGACCAGACCGAAGGTAGATGGCAATGGACCCCGGAGACACTCAAGAAACGTATGCCACAGGGGCGAGTGAGAGTGGGCGGCAATTCGGATCGTGGATTTGTCATGTATGTACTGAAGGACGGAGAATATGCGAAGATACGGCGAGGCGACTTTCGAGAGAGCGACCGCGCGCCAGATGGTTCGCTGTTGGTAGAACACACCGACACAGACCACGTCGTGGCCGTACCCGGCAGTCAGTGGCGCATCCCGTCACACGACTCCACGCAATACGGTACACGCCTGCTCTCCCGGCTTCTCCCTGGTCGCAAGTTTCCGTTCCCGAAGTCCCTCTATGCGGTCGAGGATGCGCTCCGGTTCTTCGTCAATGACAAGCCGGAAGCCGTCATTCTCGACTTCTTCGCCGGCTCGGGGACTACCGCGCACGCCGTAATGCGGCTCAACAAGCATGATGACGGACGGCGAACGTGCATCCTGGTCACGAACAACGAGGTATCGGCTGGCGAACAGGCAGCGCTCCGGGAACAGGGACTACGGCCCGGAGACCCCGAGTGGGAGGCGCAAGGGATCTGTGAGTACTTCACGAAGCCTCGTATGGTCGCCGCCGTGACGGGCAAGACCTCGGATGGGTCCGCGATCGAGGGCGACTACAAGTTCATCGACGAGTTTCCGATGGCCGAGGGGTTCGAAGAGAACGTCGAGTTCTTCACCATGACCTACGAGGCGCCACGGCCGGTGGCCCACAACAGGGCGTTCGAGGCGATCTCGCCGTTGCTTTGGCTCAGGGCCGGGTCTCAAGGACGCCGGATCGAGAAGGCAAGGCACGACTTCGACGTTGCGGACACGTACGGAGTGCTGTTCGACCTCGACGCCTCGCGAGGCTTCCTCGCCGCCGTTGCCGCGGCCGAGTCGGTGCGCCTTACGTTCATCGTCACCGACGACGATCGAGGGTTCCAGATGGTGTGTGGCGAGCTGCCAGCACGTGTGGGGGCCGTACGCCTATATGAGTCGTACCTTACCAATTTTACGATCAACACGGGGCGGGAGTAGCCGTGAGGTACACGCTTAAGGACTACCAGAACGACGCCGTCGCCGACGTGCTGGCCCGCCTCAAGTGGGCTCGGGACGATTGGCACCAAAGGAAGTCGCCGGTAGCGTTCTCGCTCACGGCGACCACCGGCGCGGGCAAGACGGTGATGGCGGCGGCAGTGATCGAAGCGTTGTTCGACGGCAACGCGGACTACGACTTCGACTCCGACCCTGGGGCAGTGTTGCTGTGGTTCACGGATGACCCGTCACTCAATGAGCAAACTCGGTTTCGCCTGCTGGACGCCGCCGACCAGATCGCCCACTCGCGGCTTGTGGTGATCGAGAACACGTTCAACCAGGAGAAGCTCGAACCGGGCAAGGTCTACTTCCTCAACGCCCAGAAGCTGGGGAAGAAGTCGTTGTTGGTCAGAGGAACTGCCGAGAGCGCGCAGCATACGCCACAGTATGAAATGTCGATGCCGGACGCGCGGGCGTTCACGATGTGGGACACGCTGGCGAACACGATCGCCGACGAGCAGCTCACCCTGTACCTCATCCTCGACGAGGCGCACCGGGGCATGAGGTCGCCGAGCACGGGTGAGCGGGCTGAGAAGGCCACCATCGTGCAGCGGCTCGTCAACGGCGGCAGCGGCGTCCCGGCCGTGCCGATCGTGTGGGGGATCTCCGCCACCGTCGAACGCTTCAACGACGCGATGGCGAAGGCCGAAAACCGGACCAGCTACCCTCCCGTGGTAGTCGACCCGGCGCGCGTCCAGGAGTCGGGTTTGCTCAAGGACGACATCCGGCTCGACTTCCCGGCAGAATCCGGTCGGTTCGACACCGTCCTGCTGGCCCGCGCCACCGGAAAGGCGAAGAAGGCCACGGAGCTGTGGCACGCGTACGCACGCCGAGAGGGCACAGCGGCGCAGCCCGTAGTGCCGCTCCTGGTCGTGCAGGTACCAAACAAGCCGTCGGACGAACTCCTCCGGGCGGCGTTCACCACCATCCGGGAGAACTGGCCCGAGTTGGAACCGGATGCAATGGCGCACGTGTTCGGCGATCACGCAGCGATTGAGGTCGGAGACTTCACGGTCCCGCACGTCGGACCCGAGACGGTTCAGGACCGCACCCACATCCGCGTGCTATTCGCCAAGGACGCGATCTCGACCGGTTGGGACTGCCCCCGTGCCGAGGTGCTGGTGTCGTTCCGTCCCGCTGCGGACAAGACACACATCACTCAGCTTCTCGGCCGGATGGTCCGCACGCCGCTGGCTCGACGCGTGCCCGGCAATGATGTGTTGAATTCGGTTGAGTGCTTGCTGCCGCACTTCGATCGACCCACCGCCGCTAGTGTCGCGAGCACCATGCTCGGTGACCGCGAGCACGACGACGATGGTACCGGGGGCGGTGACGGCCGCCGCGTGCTCCTGGCCCCCGTCGACATGGACGTCAACCAGGAAGTACCGGAGGCGGTGTGGGAGGCGTTCGATGAGTTGCCGTCGCAGACCTTACCGCGCAAGGCCGCGCGTCCGGTGCGGCGACTGTCGGCGCTCGCTCAGGCGCTGTCGCGAGACGGCCTGAGGGAGAACGGACTCAAGGGTGCCTATCAGAAGCTCTTCGCCAAGCTCGACGGCCTGATGGCTCAGCACAAGGAGAAAGTCGCAGCCGCCAGCAAGGGAATTCTCCAGATCGAAGGCGAGACGCTCGTCGCGCGTGTCGTTGGGGGTGAGATTCGCGAGCGCCGCACGTTCGTGGAAGCCGCCGACGAGCACTCAGTCGAGGCCCACTTCAAGGCTGCCAGTCGCACGCTCACCGCAGACCTCGCCCGGAAGTACGCCGACCGCCTCGCCACACGGGACGAGGACGACGATGGTCTGTTCGACGCCCACGTCAAGGTCGCTGCGCTGGCCCAGGTCGACGGAGTGTCAGACGATCTCGACCGTGAAGCCGATGAGCTTGTCAGGAAGTGGTTTGGCCAGTACCGGGTTGCAATCAAGGGGCTGACAGACGAACGCCGCGCTGTCTACGACGAGATCAGGGGCATGTCGCCTGAGCCGCAGGTGATCGACATCAAACGGCCCCGCGTCCGCACCGAGGAGACCGAGAACGCCCAAGGCCACAAGGTGGAGACCCGGACCAGCCACCTCATGTCCGACGGCGACGGCAACTTTCCCATCGGATCGCTAAACCAGTGGGAGACTGAGGTCCTGGACAAAGAGATGAGCCGCCCAGATTCCCAAGCCTGGTATCGGAACCCCTCACGCCCGTCAGGCGATGCCCTCGCAATCGCCTACCAGAACACGCAGGGCCACTGGCGCCGAGTGTGTCCGGACTTCCTCTTCTTCCATGGCGATCGCAAGAACATAACGGTCTCCATCGTCGACCCGCACGGTCACCACCTCGCCGACGCACTTCCCAAGCTGCGGGGTCTGGGCGAGTTCGCCGCCACGCACGGCCAGTCCTTCCATCGCATCGAATCTGTCGCACAGATGAAGGACGGCACCTTGCGTGTCCTGGATCTCACCGACCCGGACATCAGAAGTGCCATCACAGAAGCCGACGATACCGAGGCCCTCTACCTCGGTGATTGGGCCAGCCAATACTAAAGGACCAAGAGGATTCCTCGCCGATCGACGCTCCAACTCCTGAACGCTCTTCATGTCCCGCGGCGTCTCTCCCAGCCGACCGATCGCGCCATACGATCCAGAGAGGAGACAACCGATGAATTCTTCTGAGAGCTTCATCGCCTGCTCGAGTTGCTTCACTAATGAAGGATTATGCTTGGACGCCGAACGCATAGGCGACACAAATCCGTCGCCCTGTCCTCGATGCTCGAGTGTCGACGGTCGGAAGTTAACCTCCACCGGGCTTGCCAGACTTGCCGAGCGCTTCTTTGTTTGGGGTTCTGTCCTCAGATGTGATTACGGAGCATTCCCGCGTGTACAGTTCAATCATCTTCAGCGGACCCAAATCGCGATGCCGCGGTCGCTGTCTTCTGATGTCGCTGTGTTTGAGGCTGAGCTCGGAGTTGGATTCTTCTACTATGGGCCTCGCCTCTGGATGACAGGTGAGATCGAACCGCTGAAGCGCCTTCAACGCGTGGAGTCACGTGACGACGTCATCGACAGAGTTCTTCGTGAATATGGGGTAACGAAGCTCACTAACGATGACCGATTCTATCGTATCCGCAAGTGCCCAAGACCGCCTTCAGACGTCGCTCAATATGACAGCGGGCCCGCAAAGGCTCCTAGCGGTCGGCTCGATGCTCCCCAGCGCCCCGTCCTTTACGCATCTCCAGACTTGCAGACCTGTATTCATGAGTGTCGCGTTACGGCAGAGGATGATCTATTTGTGGCCACTCTTCGACCGTCGAGCGAATTGAACCTCCTGAATGTCGCCACTCTGCTAGAGGAAGAGCGTGGAGTAGACGAGTTTGAGAGCCTGGATCTTGCAATAAATATGCTGTTTCTCGCGGGAAAGAACTCGTATCCCATCGCGAGGGAAATCGCGTGGGCTGCGCGTCGAGCTGGCTTCGACGGACTTGTGTATCCGTCGTACTTTAGCATGCTGAGGAACGGGGTGAAGCCTATCGAGACGACGCTGGGGATTTCACGGCGGCGTATTCCTCAATACAGAGAGTTCGAAGCATCGAAGACTTCGTGGAATCTCGCGGTTTTCGGTCGACCAATTCAAGATGGATTGATAGATGTGGTCTGCATCAACAGGGTGGTTCTAAGCGCCGTACACTACTCGGTACACTTCGGTCCTGTAGTTGATGACAATCAGAATATCAGCTAATCAGAGATTCCATGAATGACTCGAAGGGGAGTCTGTAGCAGGGGTGCGTCGCCGCATTCTGCGAGCGCAGCTGACTGATATACGGCGTTCGCGACCTGACGGCTGCTTGCTTGGGCAGCATGATCGGTCCGATTACTCCACGACGGTCACGCCTTGATGCCTCGGGGAACATCTCGTGAGCCTTGAACTCCATACTTCTGATCCGTCAGAACGGGCGGCTGGTGCCGTCGGCGAGGCGGGGCACGGGCCGCAGGCTGGCTCGGTCGTCGCACGGGAAGCGCACGGCCAGCCGCTCGTCCATCTCGATACCCCACCCCGGCCGTTCGTTCACGTTCACGGCACCGTCCTTGACTTCCGGGATGCCGGG
>JAPOQV010000278.1 GCA_026710565.1 Spirochaetaceae bacterium
CCGGCTCCTCTTCCGCGGCGAGCCACTCGCCCAACTCCCGTACCCGCTCGGGCAACGTCCCGGCGTGCACGCTCTGCTCGACTTCCGCCACCCACGTTAGTCGTCCATGAGTCTCCGCTGGTGGCCGCGCCGTCGCGGTGCCGACGTGGTGTTCGGGCGGCGATTCTACCTGACGGCCCCTTCGCGGGAGCATCAGGCCGGCCTGGTGGCGCCTTGAAGCGTGGGCGTCGCCCGGAGCGCTATGGGGGCGTGGACCTGAGCCGACCGCACGACAAGTACTTCCGCCGGGTGTTCTCCAACGCGGCGGACGCAGCCGGTCTGCTGCGCGCCTACGTGCCCGAACGCGTCGCCCGCACGTTGCGGTGGGCGACGCTCACCCTCGTGCCCGCGCGATTCGTCAGTTCCGACTGGCACGACAGCCTGTCCGACCTGCTGTTCTCGGTCGAGCAGGAACCGGACGCGACACCGGCCCTGATGTACGTGCTCCTGGAGCACCAGTCCTCGCCGAACCGGTGGATGCCGCTGCGCGTGTTGAACTACTGTGTACAGGTCTGGATGCGGTGCTGGCAGACGCACACCGACCAGCCACGGTTGCCGCTGATCGTGCCGCTGGTACTCTATCAGGGAGCACAGCCGTGGCAGCACGAACGGGAGTTCGCCGAGTTGTTCGCCAACGTGGCGCCGCAGTGGCGTTGGGTGCCGCGGTTCGAGCATGTGCTGATCGACCAGTCGCGGCAGAGCCCGGACTCGGTGCCGGGGGCGCTGGCCGCGCGGTTGGCGCAGGTGGCGATGATGGCCGCATTTCGGCAGGCGCGCGAGGAACTGCTGGAATCGGCGACACGGCTGATGGGAGAGCTGTACCGTGCCATGGGATTCGATGCGGTCACGAAGCACGTCGAGTACGTGCTGGCCACGCAGCCCGACGAGTACCGCTCGGTGTTCGTTGATGCGCTGCGGCGTAACGTTCCGGGTCGCGGGGGAGACGTGATGAACTACGTGGAGCAACTGATCGAACGGGGCCGCCGGGAGGGCCGTCAGGAGGGTCGCCAGGAAGGAAGGCTGGAGGGGCAGATACGAACCATTGAGGGATTGCTGCAACGGAATTTCTCATGGTCGATCATCGAAGCGGCCACCGGCATCGACGAGTCCGCCTTTCGGAAGTTCAAGCGACAGCTCGACGCTACGGAAGACGGCGCCACGTAGGGAAGCCCTCCCGAACGCCCCGTCCGGCGCGGCGGCGCCGTGAATGCGGGTCAACATCGCACTTGCCTCCTCGTACTCCCGGATCGAGGGCAGCCTTACGCCCAATTTCCCATCCCATGGCGCCAAGCCACAGGTCGAACGTCCTGGTCAGCTTCGGCTCCACGGCTGCCCTTGAAGCGTGGGCGCCGGCGGGAGCGTTACCAGGGTGTGGAACGAAAACCGACCGCACACCGCCCGCCGTGCTACGCTGCCGTGAAGGGAAGGATCGCCCATGGCACGCTCAAGCCTGCTGCCGACTCCCGCCGCGGTTGAGTATCCGTCGTCCGACGGCCAACCCA
>JAPOQV010000279.1 GCA_026710565.1 Spirochaetaceae bacterium
GACCGAACGGCTTGGCGCCGCCGGCGCCGGCACGGTCGGCCGAACGGAAGCCGGAACCCGAGCCGGGACCGGTGCTGGATCTGTCGGCGCAGAAGGCGCTGGTGGAGCAGGCGGCCGGCAAGAGCACACGGGAGGTGACGAAGATGCTGGCCGACGTGGACCCCGCACTGGCGGTGCCGGCCGATCGTGTGCGACCGCTGGGCGAGGGGCGCTGGGAGCTCAAGGCGGTCATCGACGCGGAGTGCGAACGCGGACTGGAGCAGCTCCGGGGGCTGCTCTCCCACGTCGACCCGCGCATGACGCTGGGGCATCTCGTGGGGCGGCTGGTCCGGGAGGGACTCGACCGCCACGACCCGGCCCGGCCGCCGCGCCGACCACGCACCCGTCGCGCTCCGGCGGGTCCCGGCCGGACTCCGGCGCCGAAGCGCAAGGCAAGCCTCAGCGGCGCCACCACGTCGGCGCCGAATCCCTCGGCGATGCACGCCGCTTCCACGACTCCCGCGCCGAGGTCGCCGTCAGGCTCGTATCGCGGCGACACTTCCCCGACGCACCGATCCGCGCCTCCGGCCGGTGCCGTCCGTTCGCCCGTGAATCCGCAGCGCAACGCGGACCATCGAGTCACTTCGGCGCCGAAGCGGTCCGCCCTGACCGGTGACACCAGCACTTCGGCGCCCCACACTGAACGGAACTCGCGGGGGCGAGGGCCCTCGCCCCCGAAGCCGCCGGTGCGGCCGGAGGGCGACCTCACTTTGGCGCATAGTGCGGGCGTGCGGGCCGGCCGGGCCATTCCGGCGGCGGTCAGGCGAGAGACTTGGCGGCGCGACCGAGGACGCTGCCGCTACGTCGACCCGCGTACGGGGCGCCGCTGTGCGTCACGTCATCTGCTGCAGGTCGATCATGTGTCACTGCGAGGGCCGCCCGCGTGAGCATAGGGCGGCCCGGCGCGTCACGGAACAGCGTCAGCTGCCGGCCTACAAGCGGAATACAGAAGACCCGTCGCGGCGACTCCGTTCAACGCCTATTCTTCGGCGCCCTCGTCACCTTCCTGCGCGGGAGTGAACCTCAACTCTGCGCGAACTGCTGCAACGACTTGCCGGGCGATGTCCACGGCCGCCGTTGCCTGAGTCTCGTGTACACGTCGGAAGGAATGCCGCCGGGGAGTCCGCTCGGATATCTGGTGGGCACTTAGTACTGGTCGCGGACCGCGAAGCTCTCGCGATACTTCTCCATGGCATCCAGCGAAGCCGCAAGCTCGACCAGCGCGTGACCGCGAACGGCTCGCTCACCGCGTGCGTAGCGAACGGCCTTGATCGCCTTCTCGCAGACCTGCTGGCACTGAAAGCACGCCTGGGCGAAGAACCCTTCGCGCAGTCCGAGCTCGGCGTACGCGAGGTCGCTCTCAGCCTGCTTCAGCCACCGCTCGGCTTCTCTGCTGGGTTCCTTCAATTCGGCATCCTGTATCGATTGCGCGCTTGAAGAAGTAGCGGCCCTCCTCCCGGAGCATTTCTTCCAGCTCGGAAGGAGTATAGATCAGCATGTCTGCCGCCCCGAACTCCAGGCGAAGATCCATGACTTCCCGAATGCGGTCGAAGAACGGCAGGCCGGTATCGCGCACCAGGATGACGTCGATGTCGCTGTGCTCGTCCGCCGTACCGTCGGCGACCGAGCCGAACACGTAGGCGGTGATGAACTTGTCCTCGTGACGGGCAAAGATCGCCTTCGCGGTGTCCAGATCCACCGGACAAGGCTACCACGTCCGGTGGCCGCCCACTGATTCAGCGGCTGACACGGAGCCACTGCGACCGGCATGGCCGTTGGACGGAAGCGCGCCGACACCCCTCAGTCTGTGGAAATCATTGGTCGCGTCCGTACTCGTTGGTGGGGTTGCGGTAGATCGAGTGGTAATGACCGCCGTCGGCGCCGAGAGAGCCGCGGGTCGAGAACTCGATGAGCAGCGTCGGGCCCTGGATGCGGTAATAGATGGAGCCCGTCCCGTCGGTGCGTCCGTTCCAGGCGAAACGTACGTGGGGCAGCTCCGCTTGAATCTCCGCCATCCTGCGCTCGGCCGCCGCCGGCGGCATGACGCCCACCCACAGGCTGACGAGATCGAGGAGCTGCCGCTGCCGTTCCGCCGGCCAGCCGGCGACGCGGCTCCCTTCCGTCGGCGGAGTCACACCGTCACGCCCAGCGCCCGCGTACAGATCCCGTGGGCGGCCGCCCACGATCGCGGCATCCCGCTGCTCGGCGGGCAGGGCGTCCAGCAGGGCGACGGCGCCCGCGGCGTGATCGCTCAGCGGCGCCAGCTCCGACCCGTCGAGCGCGAACGCCGCCGGTTCGATGCCGATGAACGACGGCGACATGCTCATGACGCCGCCGGTCACGGCCACGTTGAGCGCGAGGTGGTGGCCGCCGAACTGCCAGCTCCAGTCGCCGGACGCCGAGGGTTCGCCGAAGAAGGCCAGCCAGTAGTTGTCGGGGTGCCAGCCGAGCCGCGACGCCCGCGCGGCGTCGGCCAGCACGCCCTCGGCCGCGATCACCCCGCGCACCAACTCCGCACCCGCGCGGCTGAGCGCCGTTGACAGGAAGTCGTGCAGGGCGGCCCGTTGTGCGTCGTTCAGGTCGCCGATGCGCACGCCGTTGCGCTCGAACCCCGCCGCACCGGCCGGCAGGTTGGACCAGTTGACGATGAGCGGGCTGTCCGGCGGCACGACGGCGGCACGGGCCTGCGCCGGATCGAGCGTTTGCAGGAACCGGTCCGCCGCGTCGGCCGCGGCGGCGATCTCGTCCCGAGCCGACGGATCGGCCATCGCCGCGGACGCTGCCCACAGCGCCACGCCCGCGGCCAGCAGGGCGACCCGGAGCCGGCCGGACCTCACCGCGCGCTCGGCGGGGGCTGCAGCAACTCCAGCGGGATGCCGTCGAAGTCGTTGAAGTAGACGGCGAAGCCACCCTTGTTGCGACCCTCCTCGATCGCCACCGGTTCGCCCTTGAAGCGCACCCCCTCGGCGACCAGCCGGCCGTACATCGCGTGGATGTCGTCGACCATGAACGCCAGGTGCGCCACGCCCGGCCGGTTGGTGGCGGTGTCGATCGGCGCGCCCGCCGGATGGAGGTACTGCACCAGCTCCAGGTGGTGGCCGCTCACGTCCACCGGGCAGTCGGGGATGCGCAGCATCGCCACGTCGATGTCCGCATCCGCGTACGCCACCAGGCGCGCCGTGTAGGGGTTGGCCCCCCGTTGCCGGTGGACGAGCTCCATGCCGATCAGCCGGCAGTAGAAGTCGATGCTGCGGTCCAGGTCGCGGACCGTGTAGCTGAAGTGCCAGAGGCCCGTTGCCACCGTGCTCATGCGCCCTCCATTTCGGGTTTGGCGATTTCGGGTTCTGCCATTTCGGGTTTGGCCAGATCCGGCTTTGCCAGGATCGGCTGATCGCCGTCCCACTCGATTTCGCTCAGGAACACCCCTTCCTCCAGGACGATCTCGTCCTCGTAGGTGCCCCGGTAGCACAGCCGCCCCTGCCGGCGGTTCTCCAGCCGCGACTGCTCCTTGCGCGTGGTGGAAAGGAACCAGCGGCCGGCGCGGCCGAACACCTCGGCGGCATGGAAGTGGCCGAGCAGGTAGCTGCCGGTCCCGACGCGCCAGTAGGTGCCGCCCTGCAGGAATCCGGTCGGCCGGTCGCTGACCGCATGCCACGTCCCCGCGCCGAGCGTGAAGAACAGGTGCCACATGCCGTCGCGCTCGATCACGCACGGCGACTCCAGGCCGATGGTGCCGCGCAGCATCGGCGGCGATCGGAACACCGGCCCGAGCTCCACGAAGGTGCGAAAGTCTCGGGTGGCACTCAGGCCGACGGCGACCTGCCCCTCATCCGCCCTCGACTTGAAGAAGATCAGGTACAGCCCGCCGGGCCGTCGCACCACGCAGACGTCCTGAGCCGCTCCGCCCGGGTTCGGCCCCCACGACGGCAGCCCGAACGCGGGGTTGCCGGCATCCTGCTCCCACTCCTCCACGTCGTCCGACCACGCCAGGCTCTGGTGGTCGCCGCCCTCGCCACGCACCTCGTACAGCATCCCCCAGCGCCCGTCGTAGCGGAAGCAGAACGGTACGCCGCGGGTCACCTTGTCGAACGCCCCCTGCGAAGGCAGCAGCAGGTTGCGGTGGAAGGCCAGCGCGCCGAGGCGGTCCCCCCTGGCATGGCCGATTCCGACCTCCGGGCTCTCGGCCGCCGCCTCGTCCAGGCGGCCCGCCTCCATGTGCCGGCGGTAGGCGTCGATCCTGCTGATGTCGCCGGTCACGTACAGCAGGTGCCAGCGGCTGCCGTCCCACAGGAACTGGTGATCGGCGATGTGGTACGGCGCGGGCGGGCGGTAGACGTGCGTCGTGACCTCGTGGAAGTCCGGCTCGTCGGTGCGGAAGAGCTGACGGTGCAGTGCCGGGAAGCGCTCGTCGAACTCGCCCGGCCCCAGCGTCGGCTGCAGGTCGGGGTCGTCGGCGAGCATTTCCGCCGCTTCCGGTGCGTCGTGCCGGATCAGGGCGCGGCTCATACCCGGTAGGCGAACAATGTGGCGGCGAACATCCTGACGCGGATCACCACCGTGGAGCCGGCGGCGTCCAGGTCGCCGTTACCGTTCCAGGTCACCTCGCGGTCGGCCTCGTCGCCGGTGAGCGGGTCGCACGCCTCGAACGTGTAGCCGTCGAGGCCCCGCACGTCCGGGTTCAGGCGAGAGGGGATCGAGCGGATCAGCTCGACCTTGATCCAGCCGCCCGCACGGCAGCGGTAGTTGAGGCGCAGCGGCCCTCCCGAGCGGGTGACCGTGGGGATGGTGAAGCGCCCCTCCGTCTCCGCCTCGATGCCGGCCAGCCGGTGCGGGCGCCAGCGCGCCCAGCGGATGACCCCGTTGGCCCGCGGCATGGTGTGGCCGGCGTTGTGCAGCCACGAGCCGGCGTCGTACGGCACCGCCCACCAACCGTCCGGCAGCGTGATCAGCCCGACGCCCCACGGCCAGGCGATGCCGGCCTCGTCGCTGCCGGGCGGCCCCACCGGGATAACGGGCCGGCGCTCCGGCCGCGTCCAGTACAAACCGTCGCGGCTGAAGGCGAGCTGCGCGTCGCCGTCATCTCCGATCTGGTGGTAGATCTGCACCACGCCCGCGTGCAGGTCGTCCCGGCCGGGATACGGGAAGTAGTACATGCCGTAGAACGAGGTGTCCGGCGGGTCCTGCGGATCGGCGGTGAGCACCAGGCGCGACAGCGGCCAGTGGCGGAAGTCGGCCGTCTTGGTGATGCCGATGCTGCGGCGGCCGGTGCCGCCGGGACGCACGAAGGCGAAGTAGCAGCCGGTCGCCCGGTCGTAGCCCGGCGCGATCCCACCGTCGGCCGGCATGTCCGCCAACGGGGTGTCGATCACCGTCCACTGCAGGCCGTCCGGAGAGGTCCATCCCTCCAGCCAGTTGCGGTTGACGATGCGCGGACCGTCATAACCGGCGCCCGCGTAGTCGGCGGCGGCCATGCGCTTCTGCCACTCGCCTGAGGGCAGCAGCTCGTTCGTATCGGGATCGAAGTAGCCGCCGGCCATGCGCATCGCCTTGAAGCGCTCGGCCGGTTCGGCGGTCGGGTCGATGAACATCCCGCAGTGGGCCGGCCCGCCGGTGACGTTGTCGGCACGCCCGCCCACCGGCGTCTTCTCGAAGCGGTAGCCGTCGGCGGAGCGCGCGTAGCGCAGCGCCGAGCTGCCGTCCGGCGGGAAGGAGCCGTACAGGATGTGGTACGCGTCGGAGCCGGAGGCGACGGTATTGGGGCGGTCCTGCCAGGCGAGCACGTTGTGCAGCCCGCCGCCGCCCTCCACCGCGGGATCGGAGCGGATCAGCGCATCCGACTTGCAGGCCGGCTCGACCGCCAGCCGCACTCCGACCGGCGCGTCGAACAGCTCGTAGCGGCCGTCTTGGGTGACTCCGCGGTTGCCCGGATGGACCTCCTCCCAGTCGATCATGGGGTTCCACGCGGCGCGCGCTTCGCGCGTGCGCAGCGTCTCCCGCCCCTGGCCTTCGTCCCGCCACTCGCCGGGCCGGAACGCGTACGTCCCGATGCCGGTCAGTCCCTCGGTCATGATGCGGACCATAGGGGTTGCCCCCGCGGACGACAACCGCCGGGTCGACGCTTCACCCGGGGCCCGCTCGGTGCTACTCTCCTGCCCCTGGATGAGCAGCGGCACTTGGGGACCGTCGGCATTCCGCGCCCGCAAGACGGGACGCAGCCGCACGCGGCGCCTGTTGAGCACGATCGGCCTGGCGGCACTCACCGCCGGCCTGGTGCTGTTGGTGACCTTCACCTCCGGCGTGCAGGACCTGGACGAGGTGATGCTCGCGATCGGCGCCACGGTCGCCTCGCTGGCCGCCGTGGTGGCCGTGAGCTCGGTGCAGGGCGAGCTGGCTTTCCACGAAGCCCCGCGGCTGGAACGGGTGCTGAGCGAGCAGGCCGCCCGGCGCGGACAGCCCGCGGTGCCGACGCCGTTGACGAAGATCACCGCGGAGCTTGAGCTTTCGCAGACCAGCAAGCGCTACTACGGGCGCGTATTCCTGCCCCGGCTCGCGGCGGTCGCGTCCGGGCTGGTGAGCACCGCCGATCGCCGTCGCATCCTCGACCGTATCGAAGCGCTCGGGCGGCCCGGCGACACGCTGGCCGATCGGCTGCCGGAACGGCTGACACGCCGGGGTGTCCCGCTCGCGCAACTCGCCGGCGTGGTGCAGGAGCTGGAACAGGCGGACGCGGGCGACATCACCTGATACAGGAGTGACGGAGTGAGCACTGAGTTTGGCAGAGTCGGCGACATCGCGCAGCGGTCCATGGATCTGAGACGGGTCAGTGAGACCACGCAACGGACGGTCGAGGAGGTCGGGCGCTTCATCGTCGGCAAGGACGACGTCCTGCGACAGATCCTGATGGGCTTGATGGCCGACGGGCACATACTGCTGCAGGACTTCCCGGGACTGGCCAAGACCATGATCGCGCAGTCGTTCGCGCAGGTGCTCGACATCCGCTTCACGCGCATCCAGTTCACGCCGGACCTGCTGCCGGGCGAGATCACCGGCGGCTACATCTACAACCAGCGCGACGCGGTGTTCGAGTTCCGCAAGGGCCCGGTGTTCGCAAACCTGCTGCTCGCCGACGAGATCAACCGCGCGACGCCCAAGACCCAGTCGGCGCTGCTGGAGGCCATGCAGGAGCGGCAGGTCACCGTGGAGGGCGAGCGCTTCGCGCTGGAAAAGCCCTTCGTGGTCATCGCCACGCAGAATCCGGTCGAGTTCGAGGGTACCTACCCGCTGCCGGAGGCGCAGCTCGACCGCTTCATCATGCGCACCAGCATCGGCTACCCGAGCGCCGAGGACGAGTACGAGATCCTGCGCCGCCGCCAGGAGCGCAAGGAGGACACGGTCGACCTCACCCCGGTCGTCTCCCATGAGGAACTGCTTGCCATGCAGCTCGCGCTGGAGGACGTGCACGTCTCGGAGCCGATCGGCAAGTACATCGTCGACCTGACGCGGGCCACGCGCGAAGACTCCAAGGTGCAGGTGGGCGCTTCGCCGCGCGGCGTGTACGCGCTGTTCAAGCTGGCGCGGGCGCACGCGGTCCTGGACAACCGCGACTTCGTGACTCCGGAGGACGTCAAGGACGTGGCGGTTGTCGGCCTCGCCCACCGCATCGTGATGAAGCCGGAGTACTGGGTCCGCGGCATCTCCGACGAGTCGATCGTCACGGACGCGATGAACGAGGTGCCCACCCCGCAAGCCGACGCGTGACCGGGGCCAACCGGTGACCGGGGCCACAGGGTGAGCAGGGCCAGAGGGTGACCAAGCACTTCGGCTCCCGTTTCGTCGCGTACCTGGCGCTGACCCTGGTCAGCCTGGTGTTCGCGGCGCTGCTGCGGCGCATCGAGCTGGTGATGATCGGCACCACCTTCGCGGTGGCGATCGTCGCCGCGCTGCTCGGAGACCGCCAGCCGCGCCTGCGCTTCAGCCACAGCATCTCCCGGCTGACGCTGTTCGAAGGGGACGAGGTGGACGTCGAGTTCACCGTCCACGGCGGCACCGCGGTGCCGATCGCGGAGGTCGTCGATCCCCTGCCGGCCGGCGCATCGCTGGTCTCCGGCCGCAACGGCGTGATCGTCTCGCTCGGCCCCGGACAGACGGAGACCTGCCGTTACCGCCTGCGGATCGACCGGCGCGCCCGCTTCACGCAGGGCCGGCTGTTCCACCGCGCCTACGCGGGCTCCGGCATGATCATGTGGGAGGCGGAGTGGAGCGACCCCAAGATCTGTACGGCCTACCCGCGGGTCGACTCGGTCAGCCGCCCCGTCCGGCCGTTCCACACGCAGGTGAACGTCGGCAACTACCCCTCGCGCGAAGCCTCCGAGGGCCTGGAGTTCGCGAGCATGCGCGAGTACGTGCCGGGCGACCGGCTGCGCACCGTGAACTGGCGCGCCACGCAGCGCAACGGCCGCATGTACGTCAACGAGTACACGCGCGAGCGCAACGCCGACGTCGTGCTGCTGCTGGATGCATTCGAGGACGCCGGCGCGTTCGGCTCCACGGTGCTCGACCAGGCGACCCGCATCGCCGCGTCGCTGGCGCGTTACTTCCTGACCGGCAACAACCGCGTGGGCTGCATCGAGCTGTCCGGCCTGCTGCGCTGGGTGAGCCCCAACCTGGGAACCCGCCAGCAGTACCGGATCCTGGAGTTCCTCACCGACGTGCGCGCCCGCGAGAGCGACGTCGACAGAGACATCACCAAGGTGCCCCGCCAGATCCTGCCGTCGCAGGCGCTGATCCCCGCCTTCACTCCCCTGATCGACGTGCGCTTCACCGACACGCTGCTCAACCTGGCCAGCCGCCGCTTTGACGTGGCCGCGGTGGTGATCACCCCCGCGCTGGCGCTGGCCCCCGTGTACGGCGCCACACCCAGCGAAGCCGCGGCGGTGCCGCTGTGGCGCCTGGAGACCGACACCGCCTCGCGCCAGCTCGCCGAGGCCGGCGTGCCGATCATCCGCCTGGAGCCGGACGAGCCGGTCGAGCTCCTGGCCGCCCGGATCGACGCGCTGCGACGCCGCCGGCTGCTGCTGCAATGACACGGCTCGTCCTGCTCGGGCTGCCGCTGGTCCTGGGCGCCTGGAACTTGGCCCTGGCGGGCATCACCATGGGCACGGTGCTGGCGTCGCTCGCCGGCGTGGCGGCGGTCGTCTACGGCGCCCAGCAGCACCGCTCCGGCTTCGTTACCGCCGGCGTGTTCGCGTTGCTGGTTGCGCACGCCGGGGCGCTGGTGACGGCCGGCACTCCGGTGCAGGTGTGGCCGGGCCTGGCGTACGGGCTGGGGCTGCTGATGATCATGGAGGCGTCCTACGATCACCTGACCATCCTGCGCGGCCGGGCCGCCGGCCGCCGCTACGCGGTCAGGCGCACCTATCTGACGAGGGTGGGAGTCGGCACGGTGCTCGCCGGCTTCCTGGTTGCCGTGCTGGGCGTGGGGTACGCTCCGCGGCTCGCGGACCAGACGGCGCCGGCGATCTTCTGGATCGGCGGCCTGAGCGTGGTCGCCCTGTCCGTGGCGGCGTTGATGATGCTGCGCTTCTGGCTCAAGGAGCCCGGCGGAACTGACGCGGATACCGACAGCGACGGCGAAACGTAGTACACTCCGCGTGTCCGGTGGGCATCAGTGCCTGCCGGGCGTGGAGGGGAACGACATGCGAAGGACGACGCACACGCGATTCGCATGGTTGGCAGCGGCACTCGTGTCGCTGAGCGTATCGGGGCTTGCGGTCGCGCAGGACAACCCGCAACAGGACCTGCTCGCGGCCTTCTACGGGCCACCGGACCTGACCATGCTCACCTACTACAGCGCCGGCTGGACCCATCTGGGCTTCGGCGATGAGTATCCGGATCTCCTCGAGCGGCTGAATCAGAGCCGGGAGCCGGAACGCAACAGCTTCTCGCACGGCTGGGGAGCCCTGGTCACCTACGGGCAGTTCGTGGCCATGCTGGAGAGCAACCACGCCGGAACCGCAAGCACGCGGAACAGCCGGTCGGTGGAGCTGTCCAGCGACGCGCTGTCCCTGCAGGTCGGCTACGCTCCGCTCAAGCTGCCTGCCGCCATCGGCTTCGTCACCGCCGGAGCAGGCGTGCAGACGGTGGGGTTGCGCGGATACCCGGACAAACCCGGCGCATTCGACGACGTGGTTTCGCTGGACGGAAGTCCCAACGTGTTCTCGGTCAGCACCAACACCCTCGTGCTCAAGGCCTCGGCCGGCTTCGAGCTGGCAGTACTGCCGCCCGGCGACCCCTGGGGAGTGCACGCCGGCCTCATCGCCGGCGTCGCCTACGCGCCCCTGGAGCCGACGTACCGGCTGTTCGGCGGCGCCGGCCTGCTCGACGGCTCCCCGGTGCTGGAAGGCAGCAAGCCCAAGCTCACGCCCTGGTCGTTCAGCCTCAGCCTGCTCGTGGGAGTCGGCGGCGGACTGTAGCGAGCCGGCTCAGACCGCCAGCGGAGCGGCGCGCTTCATGGCGCGCATTCTGTTGAAGTACGGGCTGCGGGCAACCTGATCCCGCCACGCGTGCCATCCCTCCTCGGCCGCCGGATCGGTGCGGCTGCGGGCGATGAATCCCGGCAGGAAGTCCGGCTTGCGCGGATGCTGCATGCCTGCCTCGTGGTAGCGCAGGTCGATGCTCCAGCGGGTGTGCTCGCTGGCGTTCATCAGCGAGCGGTGATAGGTCAGGTTGCTGAAGAACAGCACGTCGCCAACCTGCATCGGCAGCGTCACCGGCTCCCCGAGCCGGGTGGGATCGTCGAGCGGCCGCAGCGCCTTGTGGTCGGGATCGATCTCCGCCGGGTGGTAGCCGTGCCGATGGCTTCGCGGGATCACCTGCATGCAGCCGTTGTCGGCGTCGGCCGGTACCAGCGGAACCCAGACGCTGATGATCCGCTGGGCTGCCGTCTGCTCGCCGAAGTAGTTGCTGTCCTGATGCCAGAGCACGGTGGTGCGCTTGTCGTTGGGGATCTTCGGGCGGACGGCGATCATGCCGGTCGCCTCGATCTCGCCGCCGATAACGGACTCGACCACGTCCAGCACGCGCGGATGCGCCATCAGGGCGTGCAGCTCGGGGGTGACCACGTCGGCATCCCAGCTCCTCCGCTCGTGCTCGCCGCCGAGCGCGGCAACCGCCTGCTGCCAGCGCGCGACCATCGGTTCGGAGTCGAACCGCGACGGCAGCCGGCCCTGCTCGCACAGGTCGTCGATCAGCCGCCCGGCAGCTTCCAGGATGACCCGCAGCACCGGGGCGACATCGTCCGGTGCAAGCAGCCCTGGCAGCAGGACGTAACCCTCCCTGTCGAACGCTTCGCGATCAGTGCTGACCATCTTCTCCTCCCGCGATGACCGTGTGCGCCCATACTACCGTCCCGGCCGGCGTGCTACGATCCGCGCCCCTCGTGCTGGAGACCGTCATCGGCTGGATCGGCGACTTGGTGACATCGGTCCGGGAGCGCTATGCGGTCAATCCGTACGTGTTCCTGGCGCTGTCGGCGGTCTGCGGTCCCCTGTTCTACTACTCCCTGTACCGCATGGCGCGCGCGCTCAGGAGCGACCGCCGCGCGGTCGGGCGCTGGAGCCTGATCTTCCTGGCCGCCACGGTCATCCCCTACCTGTACGTGCTGGTCTTCGGGCGTAACCTGCCGTGGTGGGTATACGGCGTGCTCGTCGCCGCGGTCGGTTGGGGCATCTACCAGCTCGCCGGCAAGCTTCGGGCCGGCCGACGCTGACCCGGGATCCGTCAGATCCTGAGCAGCCGCGCAGCGTTCTCGCCGAGCACCTTGCGCTTGGCGTCCTCGCTGATGTCGGCGGTGAGCACCTTGGCGATCTGGCTGCGCGGGTCCATGAGCGGGATGTCGGAGCCGAACAGCACCCGGTCCGCGCCTCCCTCGGCGACCAGCTCCTCGATCACCCCAGGCGTGCGGAAGGTGGAGCAAGTCTCCAGGTAGACGTTCGGGTAAGCCCTGGCGGCGGCGAGCGCCTGACCCCGGTACGGCTGCACGTTGCCGGTGTGGCCGGACACGAAGCGCGCGCCGGGGAACAGCGGCGCGACCACCGAAAGGTACTTCGGATGGCCCTGCCATTCCTGGCCGGTGTGGCTGATCACCGCAAGCCCGCGGTCGTCCGCGAATCGGTAGATGGGCCAGTAGCGCTCGTGGTCCAGTGACCACGGCACGTACGGCGGATAGATCTTGATCGCGACCATGCCCAGGTCGTCGAAGGCGCGGCGGAGCTCGGCGGTGATGTCCGCTTCCGGCACGTGGGGGGACACGAACGCGAAGCCCGCGAAACGGTCGGGGTGGGAAGCGCAGAACGCGGCGGTCTCGTCGTTGGCGCGTATTCCCGTCGGATGATAGATGTTGAACAGGCAGGCCCGGTCGACGCCGGCCCCGTCCATGGCCCGCAGCATCTCGTCGGCAGTGGCGCCCATGCCGGTGTGGCCGTGGAAGTCGATGATCATGCGGTCACGCCAAGCAGTCCTTCGAGCGTCCCGGCCAGCAGGGCCGCGCGGTCACCGTCGGACAGATCGATGGTGCGCAGGAAGTGGACGATCGTGCCCATCGCGTAGCGCGGATACCAGGATCCGTAGAGGAGCCGCGAGGAGCCGAACTCCCGGCAGAGCGCCTCCACGCCGCCCAGGGGCTCGTAGCGGCTGAGCTCCAGGTGCATGCCGTCGACGGCACGCAGCATGGCCGGCACGAAGATCTGGTGGGTGGGATGGGCGCCCACCACGATGCTGCGCAGGCGCGGGAACTCCTTGAGCGTGCGCACGATGTCATCCGGTTCCACCTCCGTCAGCTCGATCACGGCGGGCGCGCCGATCTCGGCCAGCCACGTCAGCAGCTCGCCGTAGAGCCAGGGCGTAAACGGCGAATACACCCGTGCGCCCGCGCAGATGCGCACGCAGGTCAGCTCGCCGGCCGCGTGCCGCTTGAGCAGTCGCTCGATCGAGATGGGCGTCGGCAGTCCCGTCCACTGCGGGAACAGCCGATCGTTGCGCCACTCGTCCAGCTCCTCGTCGGTCACGCCGTCCACGAACGGCTCGTGGCTGTTGGGGGGGGAGATCAGCGCGCGGCCCACGCCGTGGCGATCCATCTCCGCCAGGAGCTGCGCGCGGTCGCGGAGCGGCGAGAGGCTCACCTTGGTGTCGCCGACGGCGATGTTGGCGTCGAAGACCGGGGGACTGTCGGTGTTCTGCACGGTTCGGCGCCCACCATAGCAGATCGGCGAGCGACGGTCCGCCGCGGGTGGCGCCGTGCTACCGTCCCGTCCATGAAGTGCGTGATGCTGATGTTCGCCTCCCTGAACCGCCACATGCTGCCCCCGTACGGCGGCAGCGGCGCGCCGCCCGTGCATGCGCCCAACTTCGCGCGGCTGGCCGAGCGCACCGCGGTGTTCGACCGCTCCTACATCTGCTCCATGCCGTGCATGCCGGCGCGCCGCGACCTGCACACCGGCAGGCCGAACTTCCTGCACCGGAGCTGGGGTCCGATCGAGCCGTTCGACGACTCGGTGCCGGACTTCCTGCGCGAGAACGGCGTCTACACGCACCTGTCGTCCGACCACTACCACTACTGGGAGGAGGGCGGCGCCAACTACCACGCCCGCTACCGGAGCTGGGAGTTCTTCCGCGGCCAGGAGGGCGACCCCTGGATCGGCATGGTCACCCCGCCGCCGGCCGGCAACGCGCTGGGCCAGAACGCCTCCGAAGACCCGTCGCGCGTCCAGGACCGCGTCAACCGCCAGTTCATGCGCACCACCGCCGAGCTGCCGCAGTCGCAGACGGTGGCCGCCGGCATCGACTTCATGCGCCGCAACCGCGACGACGACAACTGGTTCCTGCACATGGAGACCTTCGATCCGCACGAGCCGTTCTACAGCCAGCGCGAATTCAAGGACCGCTACGCCGAGCACTACGCCGCCTACCGTGCCAAGAACGGGCCGCTGTTCGACTGGCCGAGCTACAACTACGTCAGCGAGGACGCCGAGCTGGTCGACCACATGCGCCACGAGTACGCGGCCCTGGTGTCGATGTGCGACGCGCGCCTGGGCGACGTGCTGGACACCATGGACGAGCTGTCGCTGTGGGACGACACGATGCTCATCGTCTGGACCGACCACGGCTTCCTGCTCGGCGAGCACGAGTGCTGGGCCAAGGTGTGGGCGCCGTACTACGAGGAGGTGTCGCACACGCCGTTCTTCGTGTGGGACCCGCGCGCCGGCGTGCGCGGCGAGCGGCGGCAGGCGCTGGTGCAGCCGTCGATCGACCTGGGGCCGACGCTGCTGTCGTACTTCGGCTGCGAGCGGTTCGACGACATGCTCGGCTGCGACCTTGCGCCGGTGCTGGAGCGCGACGAGCCGGTGCGCGAGGCGGCGATCTTCGGCCAGCACGGCGCGCACGTGAACGTCACCGACGGCCGCCACGTGTACTGGCGTGGCCCCGGGGACGTCGACGACCAGGAGCTTTACGACTACACGCTGATGCCGGCGCGCATGCGCACGCGCTTCGGTGCCGAAGAGCTGCGCGACGCCACGCTGGCCGAGCCGTTCTCCTTCACCAAGGGGATGAGCACGCTGCGCATCCCGACCCGGGTGCGGTTCGGCGCCGAACGGGGCCGTCACGCCGACCGGAACCGGTCACGGCTGTTCGACCTGCAGAACGACCCCGGTCAGACCTCGCCGCTGGCGGACGACGCGCTGGAGGCGCGCATGGTCGATCACCTGGTGCGGCTGATGGCAGAGGCAGACGCCCCGCCGGAGCAGTATCGCAGGTTGGGGCTGTCGCAGCCGGCCTGACGCCGTTCGGCCGGCGAGGACCGGCCGCGACTCAGCAGAGGTCGATCCGATCCTCGCGGTTCGGGACGATGCACAGGAACTCGAACGGCGCCTGTTCCACCTCGTAGGAGTGCGGCGTGCCGCCCGGAATGAGCAGCACGTCGCCCTCCCCGACCCGGTGCACGGTGTCGCCGACGGTCACGTTGGCGCGTCCGCGGACCACGTACTGCTCGTGCTCCACGAGGTTGGTATGGCGCGGCATGCCGCCGCCCTCTCCCATCGTGAAGCGCCGCATGGCGAAGTTCGGCGCGCCGTCGTCCGGCCCGATCAGCACCGCCGTCTCCGTCGCGGTGCCGGCGGCCACCGGCGCGCACGGCACCTCGGTTGAACGCTTGACGACCCCTTCGCGTACCATGCCGACAGCATACACCGGCCGCGTCGCCCGCGGGATCGCGGCAGGAGCTACCCGCCGCTACATTCCCCACACGGTGATGGGGGCACGTTGCCCGGTCGCGGATCGGCCAGGCACCAGCGCTTGTCGGGAAGTGACGCGGGTGTGATGATCGAAGCCTGTCAACCCGACGTGGAGGTTCCATGGCGACGCTCATATTCCATGGTCACGCATGCTGGGAGGTGCAGGGCGAGCACCGGCTGCTGATCGATCCGTTTCTGTCCGGGAGCCCGGTGGCCGACGTGGGGCCCGAGCACTTCGACACGCTGGACGCCATCCTGCTCAGCCACGGCCACGGCGATCACATCGGCGACGCGGAGCAGATCGCGCGCGCCACCGGGGCGCTGATCGTCGCCAATTACGAGATCGCCTCGCACTTCGGTGCCATGGGGTTGGAGACCCACGCCATGCACATCGGCGGCGGATGGCAGTTCCCGTTCGGCTTCGTCAAGCTCACCATCGCCCACCACGGTTCGACCGGACCGAACGGCGAAGCGTTGGGCTGCCCCACCGGCATCATCCTGCATGCCGACGGCAAGCGCGTGTACCACGCCGGCGACACCGGTGTGTTCCTGGACATGCAGCTCATCGCCGAGCTGAACGGTCCGTTCGACGCCGCGCTGCTGCCGATCGGGGACAACTTCACCATGGGCATCGACGACGCGGTCAAGGCGACGGAGTTCATCGGCGCGCGCATGAATCTGCCCATGCACTACGGCACCTTCGAGCAGATCGACGTCGACCCGCAGGAGTTCCGCCGCAAGGCGGCAGCGGCAGGTCAGGCGGTGACGCTCCTGGAGCCGGGCGGCAGCTACGCCATCCCCTGAGACCTCAGGCGAGGTGCTGGACCAACCGTCCCCGCGAGGAACGGCTGCAGGCGCTCCATGGCGTAGAGCGGAACCGATATCAGGTGGCCGTCGCGGCGGAAGCGATCACCGTACACGCGCACCGTCACCGGCGGCCGGTAGCGCTCCGCAAACACGCTCAGACTCCGCATCCGTCCGGCCTTGCCAGCCTTGACCTCGACCGGCACGACCCGGCCGCCGGCCGCCACCAGGTAGTCGACTTCCGCGCTGCTGTTCTTCTTCCGCCGATGCCAGTAGAACAGCTCCGGCCGTTCGTACGGGCTTCGATGCGCCAACAGCTCCTGCCCGACGAACTGCTCGGCAACAGCTCCGTCGTCGACCCGCATTGGATCGCCGTCGAGAAGCTGGTCGGTGACGCCGCTCAGGTTCTGCATGAGACCGACATCGAGCACGACGAGCTTGTAGTGACGGTCATCGGCTTCCGCGCCCAACGGCAGGCCGGCTCCGGAGGTCGAGCACACCCGATGCACCACGCCAGCCCGTTCCAACAGCTCCACCGCCGCGCGCAATTCCCGCGATCGGGTGTCCGGGTCGACCTTCGAATACATGAACTTGCGTCCGACCAGGCGCGCGGAATGCAGGAAGACCCGATCCAGGTGATGGTGTCGGGAGGCGCGAGCGTATTTGCCGAAATCGTCCCGGAACGTCTGCGTGATGGCGGTCTGCACACGGGTCGCCCGCGCGACGCTGCCGGTCTCCAGATACTCGGCTACCACGGCCGGCATGCCTCCGAGCAGCAGGTAGATGCGCAGCAGGCCGATCAGGTGCTCGTGAACGGCCGAGCTGGTGCCTGTGGGGAGCGTCCTCGAAGCCTGCAGCGCGGGCTCCTCGCCCACAGCCGGCAGGAACTCCGAGAATGACAGCGGATGCATGAAAAGGGGTTGGATACGGCCGACGGGAATGGAAACCCGTTCTGCCTCCAGCGCGAACTCCAGGAGGGATCCGGCGCCGATCACGTGCAGCGCGGGCATGTCCTCGTAGAAGTAGCGCAGTGCCGAGACGGCAGCCGGGCACGCCTGAATCTCATCGATGAACAGCAGGGTACGGCCCGGTTCGACCGGCTTCCCTCTCAGAACGCCGATCTGGTCCAGGATCTCCTGTGGTTCCAGGGTGTCGAAGCAGTTCCGGTAGCGAGGTTGCCGCTCAAGGTTGATCGAGGCGACGTCCGCGAACCTCCGTTCGCCAAGAGCCGTGACCGAGTAGGTCTTGCCAACCTGACGGGCTCCACGGATCAACAGGGGCCGGCGCCGATCGTCCTCCGCCCATGCGTCCAGCACACGGTCCACAGCTCGCCGCAGAATGATCGTCGACCTCCGTGCGACACAGCGTACCGCCTTGAATGGCTTAAATCAAGGGCATTTTTGTCCACAACATGGCAATAACATTACCATATTATGATCATTCCTCCGGCACGAGAGCGCCCTGGAGGTCAACGGCTCAGACGCAGCCGGGGTGGGAGGTGCCCTGCAGCAGCGGGTAGTCAGGCTTGTCGGCCGGGTCGCCCGTCCAGCGGGAGCGAGCGCTCATGTAGTGCACGGCAAGCCCGCGCCGCCGGTGCGGGGTGCGGTTCGGTCCCGAACGGTGCAGCAGCACGCTGTGGTGGAACGAGCAACTCCCGGCGCGCAGCGTGATCGGCACCTCGCGCGCCAGGTCGATCGCCTCGTCCGGCACCTGCTTGTCGGTGCGGTCGCCCACCTGCCACGGCTGGCTGTGGTCGCGGATCCCATGCAGGTGGCTGCCCGGGACGACCCACAGGCAGCCGTTCTCCAGCGTCACGTCATCGAGCGCCGTCCATGCGGTGACAATATCCGCCGGCTCGATCTTGAAGTAGGCGGAGTCCTGGTGATACGGCTTCTCCACTCCTCCGGGCGGCTTCATGAACGTCTGGTCGCCGAACAGCATGATGTCGGGGCCGAGCAGCGCGGTCACGACCTCCATGATGCCGGGGTGCCGGGCGTGCTCCAGAAAGAACGGATCGTGAGGCGCCGCCTCGTTGATCTTGCGCAGCGTTGCCAGGGACCGGCCCTCTTCCCGCGCGCCGGGCTCGTACTCGACGTTGGCCTCCGGGAACGGAATCCGGCCCTCGGCGATGCCCTCGATGTGCTCCCGCGTCTGCCGCAGCTCGTCCGCGCTCAGCACGTCCTCCACGACCGTGAAACCGTCGCGGCGGTAGGCCGCCACCTGCTCGCTCGAAATGCTCATCCCGCAATCCCCCGTCGACCGATTATCGCAGACCGGGAGCCGCGAATCACGACGGCAGGTAGCGCGTCGGCAACTCCGCGCCCACGGTAGCCAACCCGAGCGTGTACTGGTAGACGTGGATGCGGAAGTCGGGGTTGACGCAGGTGTGCAGGTAGGCGCGCTCAGGCGGCACGCCGTAGTCGTCGACCAGCCAGCGCATCAGGTCCTCGACCGCCTGGTCGACCAGGACGGCCAGTGGCGCGCCGGTCCGCAACGCGACGATCGAGTCCGGTTTCAGCAGCCGGATGAACGGGATGCGCGTGCCCTTGATCACCCGGCAGCGCGCCTGCACGACCGCCCGCGTCTCGTCGGCGGTGCCGTAGTACTCGGTGTCCGCCTGGCTGGCGTGCACGTCGCCCAGGAACAGCAGCGCGCCGGGGTGGTAGACGTTGATCTGCACGCGCGTGCCCGTGGTGATGTCGCGCGAGTCCAGGTTGCCGCCGGAGACGGTCTGTCCCGTCGACGTGTTGAGCGCCTCCCGCTCCGGGGCGACGCCGATGCAGCCCACCATCGGCCGGGTCGGCCACAGCCGCTCGCCGTCCAGAAAGGTGCTGCCGTCGCGGTGCTCGAACACCCGCACCGTCCACCGGTTGAGCTCCGGCCAGCGGAAATCGTCACCGATCTTCGTGCGGTCCGGTCCCCAGTTGGTATAGCCGGTGGGCTGCAAGTCGATCGCCTCGATCTCGACCTCCAACAGGTCGCCCGGCTCCGCTCCGGACACCGCGATCGGCCCGCCGATCGGGTTGCTCTTCGGCGGCGTGGCGCGCTTGGTCGGCAGCGACGGGATGCGGTCGGCCATTTCCGGGGAGGTGACCAGCCCGGAGCCGGCATCCTCGGTCTCCACCTGGAAGCTCTCGCCCTCCTCCACCGTGATGAGCGGCTCGTCGGCGACGAACTCGTAGCGCATGGCCTGCGCTCGCCTGATCCTCTGCATGACCCCGCAACGATAACAGTTGAGTCGGGCCCGCGCCGGACCTATGCTGCCGCCCATGGACCGAGTGAAGTGCGCGGTGATCGGCGCCGGCTGGTGGGGGACGACCTCGCACGTGCCGGCCTTGCGGGACAATCCTCACGCCGACCTGGTGGCGGTCCAGCACCGCGATGGAGAGACCGCGGAGCGCATCGCCCACGACTTCGGCGTCGCGCAGGCCTGCACGACCGCGGAGGAGGTGCTGGCGATCGACGGGCTGCAGGCGGTCGTGATCAGTTCCGTGCCGGCGCTCCATTACGAGCAGGGCAAGGCGGCGCTCGAACTCGGCCTGCACGTGCTGATCGAGAAGCCGTTCACGATCCGCGGCTCCGAGGGCCGGGAGCTGGTCCGCCTGGCAGACGAGAAGGGGCTGCACCTCATGGTGGGCGCCACCTATCACTTCACCCGCCACTGCCAGGAGGCGCGCCGGGTGCTGCGCTCAGGCGGCCTCGGCACCGTGCGCATGATCAGCATCCTGTTCACCAACCTCACCCAGGGCCTCTACCGCGGGCTGGAGTGGGACGAGGCCATGCCCTCCGAGGACGAGGCGCGCTCCGAGCACCAGCGGCCGTACCTGGTGCCGGGCCAGACCTCCTACAGCGACCCGGCGATCGCCGGCGGGGGACAGATCTACACGCAGGTCTCCCATCCCGCGGCGTACGTCAGCTATCTCACCGAGCGGCGGCCGGTCGAGGTGTTCGCGCGCTTCGAGAACGACGGCGCGGCGGTGGACGTCTACGACGCGCTGGTGATCGTGCTCGATGACGGCACGCTGGTGAGCCTGGCATCCAATGGGGCGGCCACGGCCGCGAAGATGCACTACGAGCTGCGCGTGCACGGCACCGGCGGCGTCCTGGAGCAGGAACTCTGGAGAGGTACGCTGACCGTGGACGGTACGGACGGTCTCACCGAGTACGATCCGCTGGAAGACACCTACCCGGTCGGCGGTCCCTCCGCGAACCTGATCGACCTGGCGCGCGGTGCCGCGGAGAACCTGTCGCCCGGCCGCCACGGCGCGTTCGGCTCCGTGGTCAGCGAGGCGGCGATCGAGTCCGTGCGCACCGGCCGGCCTGTCACGCTCACGTAGAGTTACTCTGCGGATCCTTCACCAACTCACTCGCTTGCCGCAGCCCCGACGGACGGCATATGCTACGGCCTATGCAACAGCGCCGATTGCCTTCTTCCGAGCGCCGTGTCCGATTGTTCCGAAACGGGCGCAACCAGGCAGTCCGAATCCCGCGGGACTTCGAGCTCGAAGGCGACGAAGCTATCCTCCGCAAGGATGGGGACCAATTGATCCTGCAACCAGTGGAGACGGGGCGGCTTCTGGTGGTCCTGGCGCGACTGAAGCCGCTGCAGGAGGAGTTCCCGGACATCGACGAGGGGCTCCCGCCACTCGACGACGTAGCGCTTTGACGCCGTGGACACGAGGTTCCTGCTCGATACCAACGTCATCTCGCATCTCGTCCGCAATCCCCAGGGCGTCGTAGCGACCCGGATCGCAGCAACAGGAGAACGGCGGATCTGCACGAGCATCATCGTGGCTGCGGAACTTCGCTTTGGCGCCGCGAAGCGAGGCTCCCGACGACTAGCCGGTCAACTCGATGAGGTTCTTGCAGCGATGGAGATTCTGCCGATGGACGCCCCGGTCGACCGCCACTACGCGACCATCCGCGAGCGCCTGGAAGGTAGCGGGAACATCATCGGCCCGAACGATCTGCTCATCGCCGCCCACGCGCTCGCGCACGACATGACCCTGGTCAGTGCGAACGTGAGCGAGTTCTCGCGGGTCCCGGGACTCCGAGTGGCGAACTGGCTCAGCGATATGGAGCCGGCGAGACCGGGTGAACCGGGACTGACCGAGGGTCAACCGCCGGCGTCCACGGGGCCGTAGCGGTAGGTGATGTCCACGGCGTCGATCGCGCTCGGCAGGTCCCAGCCCAGGCGGAACACCAGCGACAGCTCGCGGGACTCGCCGGGATCCAGCCGCTCCTCGAAGAAGCAGAAGCACTGGATCAGCTCGACATGGCGCTGCGCGGCCGGCGGGGTGTAGGCGTGCGTCGCCATCACCCGCAAGGGCTCGTCCGAGGTGTTGCGCACCGCGAACGTGGCGCGGGCGGTCTCGCCGGGCCGCACGCGAAGCTCCGGGTCGGAAACGACCCCGAACTCCAGCGGCAACCCGTCGGCCACCAGGGCGCCCAGCGTGACCGGAAGATCGGCGTCCCAGCCCATGATCACGCGCCACCTTCCGCCCTCCCGGATCAGGTCCACCGTCTCGGTCACCTCCACCGTCGGCAGCCGGCCGGCGCGCGCGTCGGCGCGGATGCTGCGCACCACCTCCCGCGGCGACTCCGCCCCGCCGAACGCGCGGTCGCCCTCCGCGGCGTGCAGCAAGGCGTTCAGGTCGCCGTCGGCGGAGTTGGGCAGCGCGGCGCGGATCGTCACCTGCGCCTGGTCGCCGGTCACGTCGGCATCGGCCTCCGAGAAGCGTATCGCCACCGCCAGGGCGTCGACGCCCGGCTGGAACGACTCCGGGAAGGGAGGATTGACCTCCATGAACTCCTCCAGGGTCCGCTCGGCCCGGTCGGCCGCGGAGGCGAGCTCGTAGAGCCGTTCGGTGTGGCGGGCATAGCGGGCGCGGAGGAACCGTTCGGTCACCTCCTGCGGTGAGTCGGGCAGCGCCACGGCGACGACCAGCGCGGCGGTGACCACCACCATCGTTGCGGTCAGGACGATGAAGGTGGCGCGGCGCAGGCGTGACAGCGACAGGTTTCCCATGCGGCGTGGCGGCATCCTACACTGCCGCCACGATGAAGCACTTCACGCTCTCCGAGAGGAATTCGTAGTGGCGGCGCTCGACGGCACCGCTGCCATCGTCACCGGCGCCGGCACCGGCATCGGCTCCGCCATCGCCGCCGCGCTGCACGGCGCGGGGGCCGCGGTCCCCCTGATCGGCCGGCGGCCCGAGCCGCTTGCCGAAGTCGCCGGCCGGATCGGCGGCGACCGCGTGCACTCCCGCCCCTGCGACGTATCGGACTACGACGCCGTGCAGACCGCCTTCGACGAAGCAGCGAAGGCGCACGGGCCGGCCACGATCCTGGTCAACAACGCCGGCATCAACACCAACCCCCGCTCGGTCTCCGGCGTATCGCTTCCGGACTGGGACCAGACGGTGGCGGTGGACCTGTCGGGCGTCTTCTACTGCGTGCGCGTCGCATTGCCCGCGATGCGCGCGGCAGGCGGCGGGACGATCGTCCACATCGGCTCCACCGCGGGACGCTGGGGCTCGAGCTTGGCCGGCGCGGCCTACAGCGCGGCCAAGCACGGCGTGATGGGACTGAACTCCGTCATCAACGAGGAGGAGTCCCGCAACGGCATCCGCTCCACGGTGATCCTGCCCGGTGAGGTGGAGACGCCGATCCTGGACCGGCGTCCGGAGCCGGTGAGCGCCGAACGGCGGCAGGCGATGCTGCAGCCGCAGGACGTGGCGGCCGCCGCGCTGCTGGCCGCCACCCTGCCCGACCGCGCCTGCATCACGGAGCTGGTGATCAAGCCTCGGGTCTCATACGCCTAGGATGGGCCAATAGCGGAGCCGTAGCGACGGGGATCCCTTAGAAAAATTTACTTCCGTATTGACTATGTGATGGGGTATGCTTACCTCACATGATGATGGTGGCGTCGGACGCTCAGAGTGAGCGTAGCGAACCTCACTCCCGGAGTGAGCGCAGCGAACCTCACTCCCGGAGTGACCGACGGAAGCCGGTTCGTTCCGTTCCGGGCGTGCGCTTCCTCGCGGCGCTGACGCGCGCGGCCACCCACCCGGGCCGCGCCTTCGACCCGAAGGACACGCCGACCTTTTCCATGTTCGCCGTACTGGTGCTGGTGTTCGGCATCACCGCCATCGGCGAGACCCTCATCATCTGGCACGCACGTTCCCCGGTGATGCGGGAGATCGCCTTGGTGGAGGCGCGCCACATCGCCGAACGCGCCGCGGTGTTCAGCGGCGAGGACCGCATCAACGAACAGCAGGCCCGCGCCTACGATCGCCTGATCGCACCGTCCACACCCGGTGCGAAGACGTTTCGCGTCATGCTTTCCTCGGCCGCCCTGCTGGCCGCGCTGGGGATGACGTGGGTGGCGCTGATGGTGCTGACGCAGTTCTTCGGCGGCGAGGAACCGCTCGCCCCCGACCGGCCCCGCGCGTCGATCCGACTGGTGGGCGCCGCGTTCGTGCCGCTCGCCGTGCGGCGGCTTCTGTCGGGCGCGCTCACCCTGTCGACCGATCCGGAGTCGGCCGCGAACGTGACCACCGTCGCCGAGTACCGCGAGCTGATCGTCGCGCGCTTCGACCTGGCGTCGCTGGCCGGCTGGAACCCGCCGGGGATCGTCGAGCGTTTCGCGGTGCTGCTGTCCGATCCGTTCGGGTTGTGGGCGCTGGCGGTGCTGGCGTCCGGCGCCGGCGTGCTGCTGCGCCTGCCCGCCCGGCGTGCGCTGGCGCAGACCGCGTGCATCGCCGTGCTGTGGGCGCTGGCGGACGCCGCCGTCGGCGGCCGGCTGGCCATTCTGGCGTGAGGGAGTCTGGCGTGAGGGAGACCGCAACATGAAACGAAGAACCAGCCTGCTGCTTCGCTTCGCGGGCATCGCCGTGGTCCTGCTGGCCGTCGCCACCTTCGCGCTCGGCCGCCTGTTCCGGAGCGATCCCCTGGCGGAGGCGGTACCGGTGGAGATCGAGGAGGCGGTGACCACCACCATGCAGACCCGCGTCGTCGGGAGTTGCACCTTCCGTTCGCGGCGCAGCGTGGAGGTCACCTCCGACGTGGGTGGGCGGGCGATCGCCATTCCGGTCCAGGTGGGCGACCCGGTCACGGCCGGGCAGACGCTGGTCCGCTTCGAGCAGGCCGAGCTGCGCAACTCGCTGGCCCAGGCGCGGGCGTCGCTGCGCGAGGCCGAGCTGGGCCTGGCGCACCGGCTGGCCCAGCTGCGCGCCACCATCGTCTCGGCGGAGCGAACGTGGGAGGACCGCGTCCGCTCGCTGGAGCGCAACCGGAGCCTCCACGGCAGCGGGACGGTGTCCGACGATCAGCTCGCACAGGCCGAGCAGGCCGAGCGCGACGCCTTCGACGCGCTGCAGAGCGCCCGCGCCGAGCTCAACCTGGCGGCCAGCCTGCCCGTCGATGCCGAACCGCCGATGAATGCCGGCGGCGACGCGCGCATCATCGCCGACGACCCCACCGTCATTCAGGCACGGCTCGCCGCGGACAGAGCCGCCGAAGACCTGCGCCAGGCGACCGTGGTCGCGCCGCTCGACGGGACGGTGACCAGGCTGGAAGCGACCCTCGGCAACCACCTGGGTGCCGGCCAGCCGGTCGCCACGGTGGAGACCCTGGACGACATCCTGGCCGGCGTGCAGATCGACGAGGTCGACATCGGCAAGATCCGGCTCGGTCAGCAGGTGGTCCTCACCACCGAGACCCTGCGCGACGTGGAGCTGCTGGGGACGATCACCCTGGTGCCGCCGAGCATGGAGACGACCGGCACCGTGCCGCTGGTCACCATCGACGTGGACGTCGACGAAGGCAGCCTGCCCGACGGCACGCGCCTGCTCGCCGGGTCCTCCTGCCGCGCGCGTATCGATGCGGAACTGAAGCAGGACGCCACCGCCGTCCCCTACGCCGCCCTGCTGGAGCGGGCCGGCGCGACGATCGCGTTCGTGGCCACCCCCGTCGAGGGAGAGGAGGGGCAATACGTCCTGGAGCGGCGCGAGGTCGACATCGGCGTGTCCACGCCCAGCCAGGTCGAAGTGAAGGAGGGCGTCGAGCCGGGCGAGCTGGTCGTGGTCGGCAACCTGGCGCTGCTGCGCGACGGCCTGGCGGTGATGGTCGAGCCTGAAGCGGAGCCACCCGTCCCGGAGACCAGCGTCGCTCCGGACGGCGGGCAGCCGGATGAAGCGCCCTCTGATGAGGCTCCCGCACCGGACCAGCCGGCCGAAGAGGCGCCCGCGGAAGGGTCATGATCCGTCTGGCCGGCATCACCAAGGTCTACCCGATGGGAGCGGACGTCACGGTCACGGCGCTGGCCGGGATCGACCTGTCGATCGACGAGCACGAGTTCGTGGCGGTCATGGGCCCGTCCGGGTCGGGCAAGTCGACCCTGATGAACATCGTCGGCTGCCTGGACCGGCCGAGCGCCGGCACCTACGAGCTGGCCGGCGCCGACGTGTCGCGGATGTCCGACCACGACCTGGCGCGCGTGCGCAACGAGCGCATCGGCTTCATCTTCCAGACCTTCAACCTGCTGCCGCGCATGACCGCGCTGCGCAACGTCGAGCTGCCCATGATCTACGCGGGCGTCCGCCGCCGCGACCGCCGCTGGCGCGCCACCGAAGCCCTGGAGAAGGTCGGCCTGGGCGACCGCGTGCGGCACCGTCCCACCGAGATGTCGGGGGGCCAGCGCCAGCGCGTCGCCATCGCCCGCGCGCTGGTCAACTACCCGTCGATCGTGTTCGCGGA
>JAPOQV010000280.1 GCA_026710565.1 Spirochaetaceae bacterium
CGGCGGCCGGACCGGTGTCGGTCGCGGTCCTGGGTGAGACCGCGCCGATTCCCGGCTTCGGCCACGACGACTGGGACCGCCGCGTCGAGTCGGGCGTGGACGTGCCGGTGAGCTGGGGCGGCCGCGACCTCGCCCCGCTGGTCGGGCGCCGCGTGCGGCTGAACTTCCGGGTCACCTACGCGACCCTGTTCGCCTACCGGTTCACGCCCACCTGCGCGTGAACCCGCCTCAGCCCGGCCGGCCGGCGGCCTTTCGGGCAGCCTCCAGGCGCTCGATCACCGCCGGGCGCGCCTGATCGGACCGGCACAGCGGCTCCGGAAACGCGACGCGCGCCAGACGCGGTCCCGCGGGCGTGGCCGCGCGCAGCGTCATGCCGTAGCGGTCGATCCCCGTGAGCGAGGCTTCCGTGGCATCGGCCAGCCCGGCCAGCGCTTGCACGTATAGAAGGTTGGCGGCGGCGTGGTCTTCGTTCATGTGGTCGACGATCCCGTCCGCCTCCTCCGCCAGCGGATCGACCGTGGCGTGCCGGTAGTCGTCGGCAGTGACCCAGCTCATGTGCCCGAAGCCGCCCACGAACCGGCATCGCTCCACGTCGACGAGCCAGAAGCCGAAGTCGCTGAAGTCCGCGTAGTAGGCGGCGTACGGGTGCCGTTCCAGGTAGGCGTCACGTCTCGGACCGGGGTGCTCCAGCAGCCGCAGGCGCCCGATCAGGGTCAGGCGGGCGGTGCTGAGCGGGTCCCCGTTCTCCCGCGTCGGAGCCGTTATCAGCACGCTTGCGCGGTCGTCCCCGTGTGCATTGACGGTGTGCTCGGCCATCTCCGAGATCAGCACGACGGGGGCGCCGGCATCGTCCGCCACGTAGGAAACCACACTCCCGTAGGGGTAGCCGTCCGCGGTCAGCGTGCACAGGCTCGCGCGATTGCGCATCGCGGCGAGCGTGCGCGCCAGCTCCGCGTCGGAGGGGAACGATTCGGGATTTCCGGCGATCGGCGGACCGCCGCCACCGCCCCCGTGTCCGTCAGCTCGACTCACCCGGCATGCTCTCCAGCATTTCTATCCCGCCGTGCCGGGCGAGCGCCAGTCACCTCGGCCGCCGGAACGTGCTCACTCGAAGACTGACGATCCCGGTTGTCACGTACGCAGGCGCACTGCAGGGCCGCCTCCGGCCCGGCCCGCAGCGCCCGCACGCACCCGCACGCACCCGCAGGCGACCGATTGCGCGTCGTCCTCGCCCGTGTCCTTGTCCCTGTCCCTGTCCCTGTCGACTCCGTCCATGTTCGCCTTCTTCGGCGGTGCGATTGATTCAGATTCACATACTTAATTAGCCTTGACAAGATTAATTCAGCTTACTTCACTACCCGCGATCACTTTCCTTACAGGGGGTCTCTGCATGAGACGGACATTCCTATTGCTGGTGTCGCTCGCCTTCATCCTGGCGGCTGGCGGCACCGCGCTCGCCGACGGTGAGGTCAACGTCTACTCGCACCGTCACTACGACACCGATCAGGCGCTCTACGACCGCTTCGAGGAGCAGACCGGGATCAAGGTCAACGTCATTCAGGGCAAGGCGGACGAACTTATCGAACGCCTGTCACGCGAAGGCACGGCATCCCCGGCGGACATCCTGATGACCGTCGACGCCGGCCGCCTGGTGCGCGCTCAGTCGATGGGCCTGATGAAGCCCGTGACGTCGGCCGTGCTGCAGGCGAACGTGCCGGCCCATCTGCGCGACCCGGAGGGCCACTGGTTCGGCCTCACGCAGCGCGCCCGCGTGATCGTCTACCACCCGGACCGCGTGTCGCCGGACGAGCTGTCGACCTACGCCGAGCTCACCCACCCCATGTGGCAGGGCCGCATCCTGATCCGGTCGTCGTCGAACATCTATAACCAGTCGCTCGTGGCGTCCATCATCGCCAACGAGGGCGAGGCCGAGGCCGCCGCGTGGGCGGCCGGCATGGTCGCCAACATGGCGCGCACCCCGCAGGGCAACGACCGCGACCAGATGAAGGCGGTCGCCGCCGGTGAGGGCGACCTGGCGGTCGTGAACACCTACTACGTCGGCCTGCTGATCAACTCCGGCGACGAGTACGAGCGCGAGGTCGGCGCGCAGGTGCGGGTCTTCTTCCCCAACCAGGATGATCGCGGCGCCCACGTCAACGTCAGCGGCGCGGGGGTCACGATGAGCGCCAAGAACCTCGACAACGCGGTCAAGCTGCTGGAATTCCTGACCGGAGCCGAGGCGCAGGAGCTGTTCTCCGCCGCCAACCACGAATACCCGGTCAACCCGGCGGTGAGCCCGTCGCCGCTGCTCCAGTCGTGGGGCGACTTCACGGCCGACGACCTTCCGTTGCACCGGCTGGGCGAGCTCAACGCCGACGCGGTGCGCGTCTTCGACCACGCCGGCTGGCGTTAGCGCCCCGAAACCGCCGCATGCGGCCGGTGCCGGATGAGCGCCGGCCGCATCAGCCACCGGGGTCCCTCATCCTCCCCACACCTCTTGCACTCTTCGCTCAATCCGTCTATATGGACTTAACGTAGCTTGATTTATATGGTACCGGTTCAGGCACGGAATGGCTGACCTGCTGACGGCGCGGCTGCCGAGGACCGTCCGCCCCGGTGGCGCAACGCAGCGGACGCCGGGCGGTCCCTCGTCGCGAGTCCCGGTGTCACGCGGCTGGCTGGCGGCGCCGATCGCGGTCGCCATCCTGATCGGCGCGCCGCTCCTGGTCGTGATCGCGAACCTGGACGGGTTCCTGTCCGCGGAGATGGGCCACCTGATGCGGACGGTCCTGCCACGCTACGTCGGCACCACCATCGCCCTGGTCGCCCTGGTCGCCGGGCTGTGCGCACTGGTCGGCGTGGCGGCCGCGTGGCTGGTGACCGTGTACGACTTCCCCGGCCGACGCGCGCTGGGCTGGCTGCTGGTGTTGCCTCTGGCCCTCCCGACCTATATCGGCGCCCTGGCGTACGCCGGCATCTTCGACTACACGGGGCCTGCCCAGTTGCTGTTTCGGGAAGTGCTGGGAATCCCGGCCGGCGCCTACCCCATCCTGCGGGTGCGGGGCTTCGGCGGGCTGGCGTTCGTGCTCACCACGCTGCTCTATCCCTACGTCTATCTCACCGCGCGCGCGGCGTTCGCCCAGCAGGGAGCGACCCTGCTGGAGGTGACCCGCAGCCTGGGCAGCTCCGGCGTCGAGGCGTTTGCCCGCGCGGTCCTTCCGGCAACCCGGCCGGCACTGGTCGCCGGCGTGATGCTGGTGGTGATGGAGACGCTCGGCGAGTTCGGTGCCTCGCACTATCTCGGCGTCGACACCCTCACGATCGGCATCTTCCGCGGCTGGTTCGGCCTCGGCAGCGTGAAAGTCGCCCTGGCGCTGGGAGCGCTGCTGCTCGTCATCGTCGCGTTGCTGCAGGCGCTCGAGCACCGCGGGCGCGGCGCGGCGCGGTTCGGCGATGCGACGCTGCACGATCGCCCCCTGGTCCGGCGGCGGCTGCAGGGAGCGCCGGCTCTGTGCGCCTCGGCCGCCTGCTCCCTGCCGGTGATCACCGGTTTCGGGCTGCCGGTCGGGCAACTCCTGTGGTGGGCCTCCCGCCGCCTGCCGGGCTTCGACGTGGATCTCGTCCGCCTGACGGGCACCAGCATCGGCTTGGCGGTGGCGGCCACCGCCGCCACCGTGGCGCTCGCCCTGCTGGTCGCGTACGCGGCGCGGATCCGCAAGGACCGGCTGGTCGGGGCGCTGGCCCGCTGGTCCACGGCCGGCTACGCGGTGCCGGCGGCCGTGCTGGCGGTCGGCATCGCCACCGCCTACACCTGGGTCGACCATCGGTTGAACGACGCCGCGAGTGCCCTGCTCGGCCTCTCGCCGGGACTGCTGCTGACCGGTTCCGGACTGGCGCTGATCGCCGCGTACGTGGTGCGATTCTTCGCCCTGGGGTACCACGCGATCGACTCCGGATTCTGCCGCATACCGGCTCGCTTCGACGAGGTGGGACGCGCGCTGGGGTTTCGTCCGGGACGCGGCCTGCTGCACGTCGCGCTGCCGAACCTGCGTCCGGCCCTGATGACGGCGTCGATCCTGATGGTCGTCGAGATGCTGAAGGAGTTGCCGCTGACGCTGATCCTGCGCCCGTTCCGCCTGGAGACGCTGGCGACCAACGTGTTTCGGCTGGCCGGCAACGAACAGATCATCGAAGCGGCACCGTACGCGCTGGTGATCATCGCCGCCGGGCTCGGTCCGGTCCTGATCCTCAACCGCCTGATCGCGACTGGCGGCAAGCCTTCACGGTCGCGCTCGACGCCCGTCAATGCTCCGGCTCCGGCGCAGGCGTAACCCTCCGCCACGCTCCGGCGGCGACCTGACACTCGAATCGGTCAGCAAGCGCTTCAAGGAAAGCCCGGCACCGGCTCTGGACCGGGTCTCCCTCACCGTGGAGGAAGGCGGCACGACCGCCGTGCTGGGCGAAAGCGGCAGCGGCAAGACCACACTGCTGCGCCTGGTGGCCGGCTTCGAGGAGCCCGACTCCGGGACCATCGACATCGGCGAGATCCGGGCCGCCGACAGCAGGCACTCGCTGCCGCCGGAGGAGCGCAGCGTCGGTGTCGTCTTCCAGGACACGGCGCTCCTGCCCCACCTGACGCTGCGGCAGAACGTCGGGTTCGGCCTGCACCGCCTGCCGGAACGGGCACGAGCGCGGCGGATCGACGAGGTGGTGGAGCTGGTACGCGTCGGCGACGCCCAGGAACGGTTCCCGCACCAGGTCTCCGGCGGTCAGGCGCAGCGCGCCGCGATTGCCCGCGCGCTGGCCCCGCGGCCGCGCGTGCTGCTGTTGGACGAACCGCTCAACAACCTCGACGGGCCGCTGCGCGCGCAGCTCATCGAAGAGCTGCGTGCGATTCTTGCCCTGCGCACCACCACGGCGATCTTCGTGACCCACGACCGCGACGAGGCGTTCAACATCGCCGACCGTGTCGCCGTGCTGCGCGGCGGCCGGCTGCAGCAGACCGGCACGCCGGAGGAGCTCTACTGGTCGCCGGCCAACGGCTTCGTCGCATCGCTGCTCGGCAAGACCAACCTGGTCCGGGTCCGCCGCAACGGCACCGGCTGGGTCTCGGACCTGGGGCCGGTCGGCACGGCGCAGCCTATCGACGGCGGCGGACAGCGGGTGGTGTCGATACGGCCCAGCCAAGTGTGCGTGTCGGCCAAAGCGACAAACGGCGCGAACCGCCACGGCACGGTGGTCGCCGCGCGCTTCCTGGGCGAGGTGCGGGAGCTGACGATCGCGCTCAACGGCGAGCGCGGGCCGCTGGAGGTCACCGCCCATGCCGCCGCGGCTACCCGCTTCAACGCGGGCGACCGCGTATTCGTGTCCCTGCTGCCGTAGACTCTGCGCCGATGCGCAGAGTCATCCAGGCCGACAACCTCCAGGCCCTCGCCACGATTCCGGACCAGTCGGCCGCGCTCGTCTACATCGACCCGCCGTTCAACACGGGGCGGACCCAGTCGAGGAAGACCCTGCGAACGATCCGCGACGAAGTGGCCGGCGACCGCACGGGCTTCCAGGGCAGGCGTTACCGAACCATCGAGCTGGGCACCAGCGGCTACTCCGACACGTTCGACGACTACCTGGGCTTCCTGGAGCCTCGATTTCAGGAAGCTTGGCGCGTGCTCAAGCCGAACGGATCGTTCTTCCTGCATGTGGATTACCGGGAGGTCCATTACTGCAAAGTACTGCTGGACCATCTGTTCGGTCGGGAGTCGTTCATCAACGAGATCATCTGGGCATACGACTATGGCGCGCGCTCCAAGTCGAGGTGGCCGGCCAAGCACGACAACATCCTCTGGTATGCAAAGGACCCGCAGAACTACGTGTTCCAATACGAAGAGATCGACAGGATTCCGTACATGGCCCCTGGCCTGGTGGGTCCCGAGAAAGCGGCTCGCGGCAAGACTCCCACCGATGTCTGGTGGCATACGATCGTGAGTCCGAATGGCAAGGAGAAGACCGGCTACGCGACGCAGAAACCTCTTGGCATCATCGAGCGCATCGTCCGAGTCCACACGCTGCCCGGCGACCTGGTGATCGATTTCTTCGCGGGAAGCGGAACTCTGGGAGAGGCTGCCGCGCGCCTCGGCCGGGACTTCCTCCTGATCGACAACAGCCCCGATGCGATACGGGTCATGGCGAAGCGCCTGGCGCCGTACGACGTGGAGTTCCGGGGCTGTGAGGACATCCTGACGCCCGGACTCTCGGAAGCGTGCGCCGACCCTCCGGGACCCGGGTGAGGTGCCCGGCTACTCGGGCACCCCGCTGGCGAAGAAGCTCGGCATCAAGCCGGGCTTCCGGATCCGGCCCAAGAACGAGCCGATGCCATACGGGGACCTAGTCGGCATCGACGACTCGGATGGGGTGACGGTCTCGTCCCGCTTCCGCGCGAACGTCGACCTGTGGCACCTGTTCACCCGCTCCGAGCGTGAGTTGGCGGACACGCTGCCTCTCGCGATGCGGCAGATCGCCCCGGACGGGATGATCTGGGTGTCGTGGCCGAAGCGCTCCTCCGGCGTGCCGAGCGAAATCGGCGAGGACGACGTCCGCCGCCACGCGCTCCCGCTCGGCCTGGTGGACGTGAAGGTCTGTGCGGTGGACGATGTCTGGTCCGGACTCAAGCTGGTCATCCCAAGGAACACCGGAGCCTGAAGCGCACCTGACGTTCAGCCGATCAGGAGGACCTTGGAGCCGGTGACGTCTCCTCGCCGAAGGTCGGCGAGCGCACCGACCGCCTGCTCCAGCGGATAGGTCGCCACCGCCGGCCGTATCGGCACGTCCGGCGCCAGAGCCAGGAACTCGCGGATGTCGCGCCCGGAGACGTTGGCGACCGACTTCACCTCACGCTCCATCCACAGGTGCTCGTGGTAGCGCAGCTCGCCGAGCGCCCCCCGGTCCCGATCCTCCTTGCGGATGGCGTTGATCACCAGCCGGCCGCCGGGCTGCAACGCGCCCAGCGCCGCGATCACCGGCCGCCACGCCGGCGTGGTGTCGATGATCGCCTGCGGCGGACGGGGAGGCGCATCCTCGATCGCGCCGGCCCATGCCGCCCCCAGAGCGAGCGCGGCCTCGCGCGCCCGCGGCCGGCGCGCGGACACGGACACCGGGCTCGACGGATAACGGTGGCGCGCGATCTGCAGCACTAGGTGCGCCGAGCCGCCGAAGCCGGCCAGGCCGAGCGGCTCACCGTCGCGCAGCCCGGTCAACGCCAGGGCGCGGTAGCCGACCGCTCCCGCGCACAGCAGCGGCGCCGCCTCGGCGTCGGCGTACGCGTCGGGGATCGGATGGGCGTAGCGCTCCCCGACGGCCAGGTACTCGGCGTAGCCGCCGTCCGTATCACGGCCGGTCGCCCGGAACGCGGGGCTGAGGTTCTCATCCGCCTCCCCCGTCGAAGCATGGATCCACCCCACCCCGACCCGGTCGCCGGGCCGATGCTCCGCGACGCCGGCGCCGAGCGCCGCCACCCGCCCGACCGCCTGGTGCCCCGGCACGACCGGCAGGCGCGGCGGCGCGATCCGGCCCTCCACCTGATCCAGGTCCGTGTGGCACACGCCGCAGGCCTGCACGCGCACCAGCACCTCCCCGGGTCCGGGCTCGGGTACCGGGAGCCGGCGCAACTCCACCACTGGCGGGTCCCCTCCTTCATCGGCGAGCGGGGCGGGGGGTGCCCGCACCACCGCCCCCCCGGGCTTCCGGGCGTCCCCGAGTGC
>JAPOQV010000281.1 GCA_026710565.1 Spirochaetaceae bacterium
CCGCGGGCGGGCTCGATCAGGCCGGCGTCAAGACGGCCGAGTTCCGTCCCGAGAAGGTCCGGCTGACCACCAGCCAGCGGATCGCGCTGCGCGGGCTCTTCGGGAAGCTGGGAATCGCCACGAAGAGCGGGGAGGAAGAACCCCGCGCGCCCGAGTTCCTCCAGGCCCTTGAGGCCCTCGCCCGCCGTGCGGGCGGTCCCGCACCGCTGCCCCCGCCGCCGGACACCACGACCCTGGACGAACTCAAGCGGCTGGCTGGGCCCGAGCAACTCGCGGAGATCTACGCGCGGAAAGACGCGCTGGAGCGGTGGATCAAGGAGTGGACGGCCCTCGCGGATCGCGCCGAAGCTCGGATGCCGGGCTGGCGCCTCGCCGTGGCGTTGCGCCGTCACGCCGAAGAGCTGGCGGTCGTCGCGGACGCCGGCGCCGACATGGACGCCGTCGGCGCTCAGCGGTCGTTGCTGGCGGAAACCGAGCAGGTCGTGCGGATAGTCGCGACGCTCGCCGCCGCGTTGCGCGAAGCACTTGCCGACAAGCACCGCGAACTGACCGGGGCGATCGAGGCGACCTGCGCCACGCTCACGGGAGACGCCACCTGGTCGAGGCTCGACACGCCGGAACAGGATGACATTCGTCGGCGACTCGGCCTTCGCGTCCCGCCGCCGCTCACGGTGGCGACCCACGACGACCTGCTGCGCATACTGGACGCCCGATCGCTCGCCGCGTGGCGATCCGAGATCGACGCGGTGGACGTGCGCGTCGGGCAAGCGTTGCAGGAAGCCGCAGAGCTGATCGACGCGAACGCGCCGCCGGTGCGCGGAAAGCGGGCGGACGGCCCGAGCCCGCCGACTCCGTCCCGAACGACGACGGTCCAGGTGCGCCGTGGTACGCTGCCCGACGAGCCGGCGGTGCGGGAATGGATGCGGGAACAGGAAAGCAAGTTGATGGAGGCGGTCCGGGCCGGGCCGGTAATCGTGCGGTAGAGCAATCGCTGGGCCGGCTACGAGGCCATATGGGGACAAGCCATGCGGACACATCATCTCTTCATCAGTCATTCGTGGAGCTACTCCAGCCAGTACAAGAACCTCATGAACCTGCTTGGGCAGAGGCCGTATTTCTCTTTCAAGGACTTCTCGGTGCCGCGCGATGATCCGATTCACGATGCGGTAACGTCGGCTGAGTTGCGTCGCGCAATTCGAGCCAAGATGTCGCCCTGCGGCGTCGTCCTCATCCTGGCCGGCGTGTACGCCTCGTACAGCAAGTGGATCAACGAGGAAATCGACTTGGCGAAGCGCGATTTCCTTCAGCCGAAGCCAGTGATTGCGATCAAGCCGTACGGCAGCACGCGGATGTCAGTGCGTGTTCAGGAAGCTGCCGACCGCATCGTCGGCTGGAACACCGAGAGCGTCGTCAGTGCGATTAGGGAGTTATCATGACCGACGACGGGGAGCGCACCGAACTGCTGGAGATCTACAAGCTCCATGCCGAACTCGCCGACCGCGTGAGCCAGCGCCGAGAAGGGGCCAATCGGCTGTACGTGAGTCTGCTGGCCGGCCTCGCGGCGTTTCTGGCGGTACTAATCCGGTTCGGGGTCGGTGACTTGCCCGTGCGGGTCGTCCTCGGAGCGGTCGGCATCGCCGGAGCCGCGCTGTCGGTGTCCTGGTATATCGTCCTCCGTTCGTACCGCCAGCTCAACAGCGGCAAATTCCTGGCTCTGCACGAACTCGAGGACCGACTGTCCTACCCGTTCTTCCGGCGCGAGTGGGACCTGCTGGGCGAAGGACGGGACCGGAGTCGGTACTGGAGGCTGACGATCGTGGAAGTCGGCCTGCCGTGCATTTTTCTCGCGCTTTTTGTCGTGCTGGTGGCGTTCTCGTTCTTCATCGAGTGACGGACGTAGAGTCGCGGGGCGGCTATCGCATATGACTGCGATATTCGGGCGGCGCCGCCGGCGAGGTGGCCCCATCGAACACGGTGGGGCGGAGCGTC
>JAPOQV010000282.1 GCA_026710565.1 Spirochaetaceae bacterium
GCTGGCGCCGATCACCGACCCGGATCGGTTGGCCGAGATCGGTGACTGGCTGGTGCGCTACGACACCGGCGCCGACTTCCTCGCGCGCGTCGATCCCCCCGGTTCGTGAGCCTGAGCGTGGCTGCCATGCCCGAATCGCCGCCAGCGCCAAGCTCGCAGGAGGCGCTGGCATCCCTGCTCCGTGACGTTCTGCCTCGCCAGGGCGCCTGGAGCGACCGTGAGTACCTGTGGCTCACCGACCACACCAACCGCCTCATAGAGTTCGCCGACGGGACTGTGCAGGAGTTACCCATGCCCACCGACACGCATCAGGCTGTGCTCTTGAGCCTGTACCTGCTGTTCCGCGACTACCTCGAGCCGCGCGGCGGCGTGGCCAGAGTCGCTGCGTTGCGCTTGCGCGTCCGCGAGGGTGTGTTCCGCGAACCCGACGTATTGCTGCTCCGCGATCGCTCTGACCGCCGCCGTCAGGACCGGTTCTGGCTGGGTGCGGACCTGGTGGTGGAGGTCGTCAGCCCGGATGACCCGGATCGGGATCTCGTGGAGAAGCGCGCCGACTACGCCGCGGCAGGCATTGCGGAGTATTGGATCGCCGACCCGCGTGACGAGACCATCACGGTGCTTGCGCTGGAAGGTAACGCCTACGTGGAGCACGGCGCGTTCGCGCGAGGCGCGGCGGCCACGTCGCCGTTGCTCGCAGGGTTCGCCGCCGATGTCGACGCCGTGTTCGACGCCCCGGACTGAGTATCCCGCAGGACAGGTGGAGTATCTGACGCGGCGCGGCATCTACGCCCTGGCGATGGGCGACGAGGACATGCAGGTGCTCAACCTGGAGGCGGTGCGCGGACCGAAAGGAGACGGAGCGGGTCAGGTCGGTGGCTGAGCGGTCAAACCGCGATGATGTAGTGGCTCACCTGTATCGACTCGAGGGCAGCACTCTCGTCTCGCTCCAGCTCCTCCAGATACAGCCTGATCGCTTCGGCCACCAGTTGACGGACCTCACTCTCGGTCTCCCCGGCGACGCCGATACCAGGAAGTTCCGGCACATACGACCCGTATGAACCGGGGCCGTACTTCTCTACCACGACCAGATATTCAGTCTGCCCCACTGCCGTTCTCCGTCTTGGCCGCTCTCCGTCTTGCTCTCGTTCAGGCCCGCCTGCTTGAGCACTTACATCCCCCACACCGTGACCGGCGCGCCGCCATCGGTCCGTTCGCGGCGGAACACCTTGTCCCGCCACGGCTTGCCTTCGGTCCGGTCGAAGATGACCAGGTGCCCTTCGGCGGCCGCGCAGCGGTCCAGGTAGGCGCGGGTCTGCCGCAGGCCGGTGCGGATCGTCTCCTCCAGGCTGCCGTGGCGCAGCTTGCACTCGATCACCATCCGCCGCGTCCGGTCCGGGGGCGCTCCGGCCGGCCAGATGATCAGCAGGTCGGTGCGCATCCGCCCCAATCCGTACTCGCGTTCCACGCGGCCGCCCGAGTTGACGATGCGCTGCAGGAACGCCTGCAACAGCAACTGCGGCCCGGCCTCCCGGTACTGGAACCGCTCGATCCAGTGCTCGGAGTGCTCGCGGAAGAACTCCTGGAACTCCGCCAGCAGCCTGGTCAGGTTCAGGCTGCCGTCCGCGTCGACGTACCACGCCGGGTCGTGCGCGAAGCCGGCCTGCGTGGTCCACGTCAGGTCACGCGGGATCACTTCCCGGTAGATCGGATTCGCCACGCGGATCGGGTCGTCGCGCGCCACCAGGCCAAGGTCCCGCACGTATTGCAGGTCGTCCGGCTGCATCTCCGCGCTCGGCTGGCCGCCGCTCAGCACCGGTCCGATCACCCGGCGCACCCGCGCTTCCTGCAGCCTGTCGGTGAGCTGCTCCAGGTGCGTCTCGCGGCGCAGGATGAGCTGCTCGCGCGCTTCGTGGATCGCTTCGGCCGTGATCGTGCGGCTGCGGTCGCGCCCGGCGTCGTTCCGAAAGCACGCCTGTCGTGCGAGGGAGTTCACCAGCCACGGCTGGCCGGCGGTCAGTTCCCACACCGCCCGCAGCGCCTCCCGGGCAAACGGCTGCCCGGTCTCGGCGGTGTGCTGGCCCAGGAGCGCACGCACTTCGGCCTCCGCGAAGTCGCCGATGCGCAACGACTCCGCCTTGATGTTGAAGGCGCTGCCCCCGGTGATGATCGCCTTTTCGGCGGAAGAGTGGATGCGGTAGTCGCGCACTCCGCACAGGATGACGCTCTGCGGAAAGCGGAGCGGGCGGTGGGCGTAGCCGGCGCGCAACTGCCGCAGTACGGCGATCAGCGTGTCGCCGATCAGCGTGTCGATCTCGTCGATCAGCAGCACCAGCGGCGTGGGGTCCGCCAGCGCCCAGCGCATGAACACCTGCCGCAGCACGCCGGCCGGTCCGGAGCGCTCCAGCAGGCCCGGCCACAGGCGCGCCGGCAACGGGTCATCGAGGGTCGCCTCCGCCTCGATCTCCAGTTCGCTCAAGATGGCGCGCATCGCCTCCGCTTGGTTTTCGCGCGCCGCCTGGCCCGATTCGACGTTCACGTAGATGCAGCGGTACGCGCCGTGCGCGCCGCCGTTGAGCAGGTCGCGCAGCGCCAACAGAGCCGACGTCTTGCCGGTCTGACGCGGTCCGTGCAGGACGAAATAGCTTTCGTTCCGAATCAGCGTGAGCAGATCATCGACATCCAACCGACTCAACGGCGGCACGCAATAGTGTTTCTGCGGGTTCATCGGTCCAGCCGTGTTGAAGAAGCGCATCGCTCCCATCAAGTGTCTCCGATTCGCCGGGCCTGTCAAATCGGGCGCCTCGGGTCGACCTTGCCGAACTGAAGGCCGACGTCGCCACGCTGCAGCCGCGACGGGAGCGCGGTCTGGATCGCGGTCGAGGTCGCGAATCGGATCAATGGGGCCGACATCAACCGCAGCAAGGAGAGTGCCGACACGCTCGGTGACGCTACGCGTCCGGCGGCTGAACTCCACGCCGATCAGGCGGATGGGCTCGACGATGAGGCGTCGCTCAGAGTTCGTCCGGCCAAGTCTCTACGTCGAGGTTCGGGACCCGGGCGAATTCATCGATGTTGCGCGTCACCAGCGTCGCACCCAACGATCGGGCATGGGCAGCGATCAGCAGGTCGTTGTGCCCGATCGGGCGGCCGATCCGCTCCAGCGCAGTGCGTATGTCGCCGTAGTGTTCATCGGCCGGCTCCTCCAACGGGAGAATGTCGATACCTTCCAGGACCTCCTCCAGTTGTGTGGCCAGGCGTGCCGAGCCCTTGCGGGAAACGCCATAGCGCAGCTCGCAGGCGGCGATGACGCTGATACCGAACTCGACTCGGGCCATCGCCGCAAGGCGCCGAGCCAGCGTACCCCCCGGCTCCCGGACCACCAGCGAAACGATGTTGGTATCCAGCACGTACCGCAGCCTCGCCGCCATGATGAAGCTATAGGATGTCCTCGGGCTGCGCCGGCGGATCGGCGATCTCCGGGAACTCTTCCGGGATCGACTCGAGGCCGGGGAGGATTTCAGCCAGGGTACGTTTTATTGTCAGCGGCTCGACGATAAGGCGGTCGTCCTCCTTGTGGAGGATGACCGTATCGCCCGGGAACTCCAGGTCGCGCGGAATCCGCAGTGCTTGATTGCGACCGTTGCGGAACAGGCGAGCCTGACGCCGCGCCTCCGGTGCAGCGTGTCCTTCACCTCGCGACATATGCCAAGCATACACCGCTCGCCATACACCATCCAGTGCGACCATCTGGCCTTGCGATGGTGCGGAAGTACGGATGTGTGACCGAGCGCACGCTGCCCATGGACGGGACGCTGAGCTCGCTGACAGGATCAATCATGGAACTCTCGACGACCTACTTTGTCGGCCTCGTGGTAGGTGGCGATCAATAACACGCCGAGGTGTCGTACCTGTCGGTCACCGAAACCGCCTGATGGAGTCACCAACGCGCTTCGTACCTTCTCCGTTACCGACGAGGGGCTCAGGCGGTCTCTCACTCCTTCGCCGGCGCGGCGGTCGAAGGGTTGATCAGATGAGATCCCACGCAGTTTCGTCACGGAGGTCCCCGGGAGTGCCTCCGGCGGCGGGCGGCGGCGAGGTGGCCGGGCGCCGACGACTGGGTGCGAGACTGTGGGAGATAGGGTGGGACAGATTTTGGGTCATATGTACTCCCCATCTGCATTAGTTCAGGGTCACGTCGAGGGCACCGACTGAAGGGCAGACAGGGTCACGTAGAGTACCCATCAGGCGGCCTTCGTTAGCCGTCCGCCACCTCGAACGCCGTCACGTTGCGCGTCAGCCGGCTGAACTCCACGCCGATCAGGTGGATGGGCTGGCCCCGGCCCCGGTACCTGGCCGCGTAGTCCCGCGCCCGGAGCTGCGCCAGCGCCGACCCAGGCGGCGACAGCTCCACCACCTTGAACTCGAAGAGGTACACGTGGCCGCCGGTGCGCACCGCCATGTCCAGCCGCCCGTGGCTGCTCGACTCCTCTACCGCGATCTCGTACCCCAGCGCCGCGAAGTAGGAATAGAACACGCTGGCGTAGAAGCCCTCGTATTTGGCGATGTCGTTGTTCGTGTACCACTCGTACGGGATGCTCGCGAAGAACGCCTGGAACAGCTCCTCCAGGCCGGCGCAGTCGTGCGCCGCAAGCATGCGCGCCAGCCGCACGCTGTTGGCCGTCTGGCGCTCCACGTCCCGCACCAGGTGGCCCAGCAGGTGCTCGTTCAGGCTCTGGCGCACCTCCCGATTGGGAAAGCCCAGCCGGTACAACACCTTGCCGCCGAGCCGCTCTTCCCCCGTGA
>JAPOQV010000283.1 GCA_026710565.1 Spirochaetaceae bacterium
CCGCCCGTCTCCCCCGCGTAGAACACTCCTCAGCGAGGACAGAATCCTCAGCGATTAACTGTCTACCAAACCGGGGCAGGCCCAAACGTCACCTCGCGGACGCTGGTGACCCGCGGCGGCCTCACCCCGTTCGCCGACCTGCAGCAGGCCCGCACGCTCACCGACCTGCTTCGCCGGCGCACGGGGGCCAACGTCGCCCGCTTTCTCATCTCGTGGGAGGGCACGCACCCGGAGGTCGACCGCATCGACACCGACCACCTTCGTACGATCGCCGAGCAGATCCGGGTGGTGACCGGCCGCGGCATCTACGTGGTGCTGGACTACCACCAGGACAACTTCTCACGCCACCTGGTGCCGCACGGCCACGGCGACGGTGCGCCGGCCTGGGTGACGCCCGGCCTCCCGCGCCGGCCGTGCGGCCCGCCCTGTGTCGATTCCGTGCAGCACTACCTGGTCAACCGCTCAGTGCGCGCGGCGTTCCGCAGCTTCTGGGACAATGCGGAGTTCCCGACCTCCGCCGGTCCCCGCCGTCTGCAGGACGAGTTCCTGTGGCAGCTCGCCCAGGTGCTGGCCTACCTGCGTGACGCGCTGCCGGCGCCGGCGTTCGAGCGGGTGCTGGGCGTCGAGCCCATGAACGAACCGGTCGACGGCGGGCGGCGCGGCATGAGCGCCGCGGCCTGGGACAACGAGAAGCTCTGGCCGTTCTACCGCCGCGTGCGCGCCGTGCTCGATGACGCGGGCTGGGAGGCCAAGCTGGTGTTCGCCGGGCCGTCGGCGTTCTGGAACACCAACCTGGGGTTGCCGGGCGGGAACCAGGGGTTGCTCCGCACCGGCGGCGGCCACCTGTCGGCACCGCCCGGCCCCGGCTACGCGTTCGCCCCTCACTTCTACGACATCGCCCGGCTGGGCGGACTGGTGCGCGGTCCGCCGGGGCCCGATGCGTACCTCCGGGACTTCGATCGCATCCGCACGGAGGGGCGCTTCCTGGATCTGCCCGTGTTCGTGGGCGAGTTCGGCTCGCGCGTGACCGGCGGAAGGGCTCCGGATGCCGCGCGCATGATCGGGGCCGCTCATGTGGGGCTGGACGCGACCGGCGACCGGCGGTACGAGCGGTTTCACCTGGAGGCGCCGCCGCTGTCGGCCGCGCAATGGGAGTGGGGGATCCACTCGTTCTCGGTGGTGGCCGGCGACGAGGCGGACTACCGGGTGGACCCGCACCTGGTGGAGCGCGCGTTTCCGCGCAGGATCCAGGGCGATCTGCTGAGCTTCGGCTACAACGCGCGCGCTCGCGATCGCGCCGGCAACGAGCTGCGCTGGCTGGCGCTGAAGCCCACGGAGGACGGGCCGTCGCTGCTCGCCGACCGACGCTTTATCCTGGTGCAGTGGCGCGGCCGCCGGTCGGCGGCGCCCACGGAGGTGTTCATGCCCAAGCACATGGCTCCGGACCGGCTGGTCGTGGTGAGCGAGGATCGGGTGACGGCCGGCTTCGCGGGGCCCGGGACCGGCGACAGCAGCCACGCGCTCCTGCCGGACGCGCCGGGCGGCGGCAGCCGCCTGCTGGTGTGGGACGATCCGGACCCGAGCGAGGACCATGACACCGTGCACTTCGTGCTCGCCGCCGACGGCTTGCAGCCGCCGCACCCCCGGATGAGCTGGGATGCGATCCGCCGCGTGCTGGTTGCCTGGCTGCGCGATCCGGCGCGCCGGACGCAGAGCCCCCTCGTCTGGAATCGGGAGATTCGGAGTTGAACCGATGTACGTGATGGCACTCGATCAGGGCACGACCAGCTCGCGGGCGATCGTCTTCGACCGCGGCGGCGGCATCCGCTCGGTCGCGCAGCGGGAGACGACCCAGCACTTTCCGCAGCCGGGATGGGTGGAGCAGGACGCGCGAGAGATCTGGGCGACCCAGGCAGAGGTCGCGGAAGAGGCGCTGCGTGCCGCCGCCATCGACGGAACCCGGATCGCGGCGGTCGGCATCACCAACCAGCGCGAGACAACCGTCATCTGGGATCGCCGTACCGGCGAGCCGGTCGGCAATGCCATCGTCTGGCAGGACCGGCGAACCGCGGACGCCTGCGACGCGTTGCGCCGGACAGGAGTCGGGGAGCGCGTGCGCGCCAGGACGGGGCTGTTGCTGGACCCGTACTTCTCCGGCACCAAGATCGCCTGGATCCTCGAGCACGTCGCCGGCGCGCGCGAGCGGGCAGAGGCCGGTGAGCTTGCCTTCGGCACGGTCGACTCGTGGCTGGCGTTCCGGCTCACCGGCGGGCGGCGGGCCGCCCCCGCCCCCCCCCAACCCCGCCCCACCCCCCTCTAAGACAACCACCCCGGGGGCTGGGGGAGCCAGACCTTCCCCCCGTTTGTGGTACCCCCCCCCGC
>JAPOQV010000284.1 GCA_026710565.1 Spirochaetaceae bacterium
CAGCGCCTCGGCGCTGGAGGCGGCGACACGAGCGCTGATCGGCGAGTCGTCGTCAGGCCGCCGCCCCGCGCCCGCCAAACATCTCAGCGACGGCCTCCATGCCGCGCTGCTGTACCTTTGCGAAGCGCCGCTGACGACGGTCGGCGAGCTCGCCCAACTGAACAAGGTCCCGGTCTCCACCCTGCGCGACCGGCTGGACAGGCTGGGCGAGGGCGGCTTGGTCGATCCACGCCTGCACCGGCTCGACGCGCTGGGCCCGCGTCCCCATCGACGCTACTTCCCCACCCAAGCCGGCATGCGGGCGTTGGCCGACGACGAAGCCGACCTGCAGCGCCTGCTGCGCATCTACCCAATCTCGAAGCAGTGGTTCAAGCTCCTGGCCGAGCGGCTCGACGCCGTCGCCGTGCTCTATCACGTCGCCGCGATGATCACCGAGGCCGACCCCGAGCGGCAGCCGGTCCGAGTCGACCACTACCGCCAGGGACCCTACGACGCGCTGCTCACGCTCTCCGGCGGCCGCTCCATCGGTGTCCTGCGCCAGGGGCCGAGGCTCTCCGCCGCCAACCTGCGCTTCCGCCTGCGCACGATCGAGCGGATGGACGTTCGCAGATGTCCGTGGCTCACGCTGGTCCTGACCGACTCTGAGCAGGACACCCGCCGCGCCGTGCGGGCGCTGGCCGACCCTTCGCAGCACGAAACCACGTTTGTCGCCTGCGCGGCCGATCTGATCGCGGGCGGATCCCGTGCCCTGGTGTTCCAGCAGGGCGGCTACGGCTATCCCAACACACCGACGATCGGGCCCGAGGCCTCCTTGCCCGTGATCTTGGCCTGGATCAGCAGGCGCGTCGCCGCTTACGCGAGGAGAGGTTCGATGGAGCCCACCCCCGACCCAGACACGCTCTACGGCCGCAAGGTCAGGGCGACGATGCCGAAGCCCGCAGGGCAGCTAGACGCCGCGCTCTCAACCCAGCTCACCCGGTCCGAGAAGCAGGCACTGGACCTGCTCGCCGCCTGGCCGTTCTCTACTCCCAACCAACTGGCGGGGCTGATGGGCGGCGTCACCCGCCGTCGCGCCAACCAGGTCCTCCGCTCTCTGCGCATCCGCACCCTCGTGCAAGAGGAGCCGGAGGGCTACGTGCTCACCGACGAAGGACTGACCTGCCTCGCCCGCCGCGACCGCGCCGCCGTCGGCCCGACCCTCGACCGCTGGACGCCGCAACAGTCAGACGACGGGGTCTACGTCGGCACTGCCCTGCGCGCCATCGCCTCCCAGCCCGAGCACCAGCGAGGCATCACCGAGTTCGCCGCCAGGCTCAGGGCAGAAGCCGCCCACAACGCTGATTACGAGCTGCTCGACCTGCTCCCCACTCACCGCTCGCAGATCACGTACTGGCACAGCGACCGCCGCTACATCCTCCACCCCGACGCCTCCTTCCAACTGAGTTACCAGGGCGACTGGGACTGGTGCCTGCTGGAGTACGAGCGACGCGCCGTCACCCCGAAGCGGGTACCCGAACGCCTGCGCGGGTACCGACGCTACTTCCAAAGCGAATACCCCCGCCGCGACCACGGCGGAGCAAAGCCCCTGGTGCTGTTCCTGTTCGAGCCCCCCGAAGCGGAAGCCACGTTCATCCACGCCGCCGCCCGGCTCAGCCACGCCCCCTTCGTCAGCAGCAACCTGCCGACCCTGAC
>JAPOQV010000285.1 GCA_026710565.1 Spirochaetaceae bacterium
GGCCAAACGAGCTCCGCTTCCGGCCGCTCGCCGGCCCGGCACAGGTGCGAACCCGCAACGGTCCGGGAACGATGCCGCTTTCCGCCCGCGGCAGCCGCGTCGGCAAGGGCCACCCGGAAGGCTTCCACGAGGGATTCGCGAACATCTACGCGGACGCCGCCGAGGCGATCGCCGCCCGCCGCTCCGGGCGCGCGCCCGATCCGCTGGCGCTGCACGTGCCCACGGTGGCGGACGGCGCGCGCGGGCTCGCCTTCGTGGAAGCCGCGCTCGCCTCCTCCGCCGCTGGTGGCGGGTGGGTGGACTGCCGGCTGACCCTCGACTGACGGCGGCATAGAATGCCCATCTCGCTGAAGGAGGTCGGAACGCGGTGAAGGTATACGTGACCGGTGGCACCGGATTCGTCGGCAGCAACATCGTCAAGGTCGCCGCCGAGGAGCACGGCGCCGCGGTGTTCACGACCGTGCACCGCTGGCAGCCGGAGGGCCCGGTCCCCTACGAGTACGGCCGCGTCGACATGACCGAACGCGACCAGGTGCTGGCAAGCGTGCGCGCCTTCCGGCCCGACGCCATCATCCACTCGGCGATCCTCAAGGGATTCGACCAGATGTACCGCGACCGTGCCCTGGCGTGGCGCGCCTACGTCGACTCGACGCGCCATCTGACCGAGGCCGCCAACGAGGTCGGCGCCAAGATGATCCTGATCTCGTCCGACTGGGTGTTCGACGGCACGCAGAGCAACGCGGACGAGGCGACGCCTCCCAACCCGGTCAACCTGTACGGCCTGCTCAAGGTGGTGGGCGAGACGGTGGTCCTGGAGGCGGCCGACAACGGCGCGGTGGCGCGCATCTCCGGCGTGAACGGCGTGCACTGGGCGCGCCCCGAGGAGCCGCAGACCCAGAACGTCGGCTACGGGAGCCTGATCGGCGCCCTCCTCGAGACTGCCGGCCGCGGCCAGCCCTTCGTCATGTGGCATGGCGAGATCAACATGCACGCCACCCTCAGCCTGGCCAGTGAGAGCGCCCGCATGATGATGCGCATCATCGAACGGGACGGGCGCGGGATCTTCCACTGCTGCTCCGGGGCCAGCCTCTCGCGCATGCAGGCGGTGCGGACCGCCGCCGAGGGGTTCGAGCTGGACGCCGGCCTGATCTCCACCGGGCCGCCGAGCTGGGTGGGAATGGCCGGCGCGCAGGTTCCCCACGACACCAGCATTTCGGCGGCTGCGACCGCGGAGCGGCTCGACTACCGTCTTCCCTCCGCGGAGGAGCTGTTGGGAACCTACCGCCGGGAATGGGAGGCCAGCGCGCTGAGCGCGCCGTAGCGCCCGGTCGAGCGCAGCCTCAGCCGAGCTCCCAGCTCGCCACGAAGTCCTCCAGGTCGAAGTCGCGCGGCATCTCGTACTGCTCGTAGTCGATCGGCTCCTGGGGCCCGCGCAGCCTGCGGTCGAGCTCGGCGAAACCGTCCCGCAGACGGCACACCTCCGCCCGGGTGAAGCGCTCCAAGGACGCGGCGGTGCGCCACCGGTTGCCCAGATGGTCGAGCGTCACGGTCTGGTAGTCCGCGTCGGACAGCGCTTCCGAGCCGACCTCGGCGAGTTTCCAGAGCGCATGCGCGACCTTGTGAAGCTGCACCACACAGACCATGCGCCCCAACCGTCCGGGATGCAGCCGTGCCAGGTGTTCCCGGAACGCGGTCCCGTCCCGTTCGACGACGGCCCGGAACGCGCCCTCGATCGTGTCCTGCTCCTCGCCCAGCAGCCGTTCGAAACGCTCGAACCGCTGCGCCGTCTCCGGGGTCAGCGATCCGAAGAGATCCGGCTTCCAGTAGGTGGCGCGGCTGTGCGCGAGCACCGGGCCGCCGAACTCCCGGTAGGCGACGTTGAAGGTGCGCCGGCGGCGGTCCGCGTCGTTGCTGCCGGAGTGGACCATCGCGGCGTCGAACACCACGGCATCGCCGGCGGCAAGCTCGCAGCGGCGCGCGCCCGGCAACGGCTCGTCGGCGAGCTGCGCCGGGCGGTCGAGCACCTCCTGCTCGACCGCGGTATTGGCGCGCCGGTTGCTTCCCGGCACCACCCAGAGCGAGTCGTCGTCGTGCAGGGCGATGTTCCACGAGAGCACGCCGGGCGCGTTGGCCTGACAGTCCGCCTGCAGGCCGCTCAACGGCAGCGGGGACGAAGGCCGCAGCACCGAGTCCCGGTGCCATTGGAAGATCTTGCTGAGCCGCTTGCGCGGCTCGGTGAACAGGGAGGCCGTGTTGAGCCCCGCCTCCGGCGCGTCCATGAGCCGCTGGTTCACGTCCAGCACCCGGTCTGACACCAGCGGGTCGAACAGAGTCGCGGTGTCACGGTCGACGAAGTCGTAGAGCGCGGGGTGCGGCACGCGGTGAGCGTCCCAGCCGACGTTCGGGTCGCCGCGCGACCGCTCGCGCGCCCGGTCCAGGAACAGCTCGGCGGTTGCGCGGACCGGCTCAAGCTGCTCCGGCTCGATCGCGCCGCGCACGATCAGATAGCCCTGGTCCAGAATCGTCTTCGGCTCGTCGGTCTGCTCGGTCATCATTCGTGCGACCCCAGCGATCTCCGCGATCCACCATGCCCGCCGGGCGTCCCCGCCGACAAGTGGCCGGCCGATGCCCCGCGAAACGGTGTAGCATCGATCCATGGCTACGCTTGACGACGCGGTGCGATTGATCGAGGACGGCGACTGGCAGGCCGCTCACACCATCGTGCAGAAGGACTCCTCTCAAATCGCGAGCTGGGCGCACGGCATCGTCCACCTGATGGAGGGCGACCGCTCCAACGCCGGCTACTGGTACCGGCGCGCCGAGCGCGACCTGCCGGACGACGTGGAGATCGAAAGCGAGATAGCGGCGCTCAAGGCCGAACTCGCCCGCGGCTGAGTGCCGGCAGAGGCCCCGGTCCAGACGACCGGACGACGTACCCGTTGCGTCACTACGACGGTGCATCGACTTCGCGGAGCACGGCCGCATAGAGTTCGACCCCGATTCGGAAGGAGTGCCTACCGATCAGGTCATCGAGGATCCTGCGCACTTCCTGGCTGTTTATCCGCCCCTGACGCATCGCCCGCAGCAGGACGCCCACGGTTCCAATCGGTCGAACACCATGCACCATCGCAATCCGGCGGATGATTCGGTCGTCGGCAAGAAGCGTATCGGCATTCGTCCGAACGGCCAGCGTCACCGCAGGACGGTGGGAACCAGTCGTCAGCATCGTCGAGGAAAGACCGGACTTCGATCTCGATCCCTGGAGCGCCTCAGGCCCGCTGTTCAAGCGGTCCGCCTCCTACCACTTGGTGGCGCTGAGCGCGCGGTCGCGATACGGCACGGCACGCGACCATGGGATCTACCGGCGCTGGATCGACGACTGGCTGTCGCTGGTATCGTCGGGCAGCATCCCCATGCCGCCGATCGTCGACGGTGGACCGCTCACGGCGTCGAACCTGGCGCGTGCGCACGAGCAGCTCGAAGCGCACCGCGTCAAGGGCAAGCTCGTCCTCACGGTCGAGCACTGAGCGCCTGGCCATCGTTCGCCTTCCCCGCGCTTCCCACCGTCGGACTTGCCGGTCTTCGCGTTGGCGAGCAAGATCTCGGCAGGCGACATGGACCGAGGCGACACCGGCGGCAAGACGGTGACGAGTCAGGCTGAGCTGCGTCAGATGCGGGCTCGGTTCGAGCGCCGGGCCGCGGAGCGCGATGCCCTGCTGGCGCGGCGGCTCGGGCAGGCGCGTGCCGATTTCGACGGTATCGTCGATCACGTCTGGGAAACCTACCGGCCCACACGGATCTGGCAGTGGGGATCGCTGATCGACGGCGCCCACTTCTCGGAACGGTCCGATATCGACATCGCACTGGAAGGGATCTCGTCCCCCGCCGAGTACTTCTCGATCATCGCCGATGCCGAAGCGCGCACCCGCCTGCCCGTGCACGTCGTCGAGCTGGAGAAGCTGCATCCGGCGTTCGCCGACTCGATCCGGGTTCGCGGCAGAGTCGTCCGTGGCGACTGAAGCCGAGCTGCTGCCGGCGCAGATCGATCGCATCGCCGGTGTGGTCGAGGGAATGGCACAGAAGCTCGAGTCGTTTCTGAGCGCCACGCTGCCCGAGATCGGCCGCTCGGAGGTCTCGGCAGCCTACGTCGCCCAGACGCTGGATAACACCTATACGGCCCTGGAGACCCTGTTTCTTCGCATCTCCCAGCACTTCGAGAACGCGCTGGCCGACGAGCGCTGGCACGCCGACCTGCTGGACAAGATGACGCTGCACATCGACGGCGTACGCGAGCCCGTGATCGCCGATGAGACCCAGCGGCTCTTGCACGAGCTCCGGCGATTCCGCCACTTCAAGCGCTACTACTACGAGATGGACTACGACTGGGCGCGGCTGGACTACCTGTGCGACGTCTACCGCAGGGTCATGCCCCTGGTTCGGCGCGATCTGGACCGATTTCGCGGATTCCTGCAGCGGACCCTGGAATGCTGATTTACGTCCTGCGGCGCGTGCTGATCATCATTCCCACGCTGCTGGCGGTGTCCATTGTCGCCTTCCTCGTCATTCAGGCTCCGCCGGGGGACTTCCTCACCGTGTACATCGGCCAACTGGAATCTCGCGGCGAGCAAGTGGCCGACGACCAGGCGCAGGCGCTACGGCTGCGCTGGGGCCTGGATCAACCTCTCTCGGTTCAGTACTTCAAGTGGCTGCGCAGCATGCTGCGCGGCAACATGGGATTCTCCATGGTCTACAACAGGCCGGTGACGGAGCTCATCCTTGAACGGCTGCCGTGGAGCGCAACCATCTCGCTGGCGGCCTTGTTCATCGTCTACCTGATCGGGCTTCCGGTGGGGATGATCTCGGCCATCAACCAGTACTCGCTGCGCGACTACGTCTTCACCGTCATCGGGTTCCTGGGTCTTGCCATCCCCAATTTTCTGTTCGCTCTGGTCCTCCTCTGGGGCTACTATCAGCTCTCCGGTAACGTGGCCGTGGGCCTGTTCTCGCAGGAGTATCAGCTCGCTCCGTGGAGTCTCGCGAAGGTGCTGGATCTGCTCAAGCACGTATGGATGCCCGCCCTGATCGTGGGTACGGCCGGCACCGCATTTCTGATTCGTACGATTCGGGCGACCCTGCTCGACGAGCTCAACAAGCAGTACGTGATGGTGGCACGCTCCAAGGGCCTGTCGGAGCAGAAGCTGGTATACAAATACCCGTTCCGCATTGCGATCAACCCGGCGATCAGCACCCTCGGCTGGACGCTGCCGACGCTGGTGAGCGGCGAGCTGCTCACCTCGATGGTCCTCGGGATTCCGACCCTGGCCCCCATATTCCTCACCTCCCTGAGGTTTCAGGACATGTTCCTGGCCGGAAGCATCGTCTTCGTGCTCAGCGTACTGACCGTGATCGGCACTCTGCTCTCCGACATCCTGCTGGCGTTTCTGGATCCGCGAGTACGCGGAGCCGTATGATCAAGATGGCCATTGGAGCAGCCCAAAGCCGTCGCCACACGCGGCAGACGCGCGACCAACGCTACGTCGTTGCGTCCCAGTGGCAGCTCACTCTCTGGCGCTTCCTGCGCCACAAGATGGCCGTGTTCGCCCTGCTGATCCTGGGAGTATTCTATCTGGTCGTGGTATTCGCCGAGTTCGTGGCGCCCTACGATCCCTACCACAACGACGCGAAGTATCTGCACGCTCCTCCGCAACGGCTGCGCTTCATCGACGACGAGGGACGCCTGCACCCGCGGCCCTTCGTGTACGGCTTGAAGTCCGAAGTCGATCCGGTACGGATGGCGCTGGTGTTCGAGCTCGATACCTCGGCCAGGCATCCGCTGGCACTCTTCGTGAAAGGCGACCCGTATCGAATGTGGGGGCTGTTCGAATCCCGCGTTCACCTGTTCGGGGTACGCGAAGGGACACTCTTCCTGCTCGGCGCCGACAGAATGGGGCGCGACCTGCTGACCCGCGTCATCTACGGCGGCAGAATCTCACTCACCATCGGGCTGGTGGGCATCGCCATCAGCTTCGTGCTGGGAATCCTGATCGGCGGCATCTCCGGGTACTTCGGAGGCCTGGCGGACATGGCGATCCAGCGGGTCATCGAGTTCATTCGCTCGATCCCGACGCTGCCGCTGTGGATGGCGCTGAGCCTGGCGCTGCCGCCGTACTGGTCGATCATCAAGGTCTACTTCGGCATCGTGATCATCCTCTCGCTGGTCGGCTGGACCGACCTTGCGCGGGTGGTGCGGGGGCGATTTCTGTCGCTGAAAGAGGAAGACTTCGTGCAGGCGGCGCGGCTGAACGGCTGCAGCAGGGGACGCATCATAGCGCGCCACCTGCTGCCGTCGTTCTACAGCTACGTCATCGCCTCGCTCACCCTGTCCATCCCGGGCATGATCATCGGCGAGACCGCGCTCAGCTTCATCGGGCTGGGGCTGCAGCCGCCGGCGATCAGTTGGGGCGTGCTGCTCAAGGAAGCTCAGCATATCCGGGTACTGGCCAACGCCCCGTGGCTGCTGACGCCAAGCCTCTTCGTGATCGTCGCCATCCTGGCGTTCAATTTCGTGGGCGACGGCCTGCGGGACGCGGCGGATCCCTATACGGCCGTGTGAAACTGGAGGGAAAAACATGCCGAAACCTGATGCGACCGACACCCTGCGCGTGGGCGAAGTATCGCAGTTGTTCGTGGACGACCATGTGATCGCCGCGACCGACCGGCTCACACGACGCCTGCACGCGGTCGATAAGCACCCCGCCAACCCGGTGCTCCGCCCCGAGCTCCCCTGTGAGGGAACCTCGATCGAGTACACCAGCGTGCTCTGGGACGAGGCGCAGCAGCGGTTCAAGACCTGGTACCTGTGCGGTGACAATCAGGACGCCCGCACCAGCCCGGGAACGAAGTCCCGGTTCGAAATCCGGTCCTGCTACGCCACCTCCACGGACGGCGTCAACTGGGACAAACCCGATCTCGGGCTGATCGAGTGCGGCGGGTCGCAGCGCAGCAACGCGATCGACAGCGGGCGCTGGCTGCAGGGCGTGGTGTACACGGGGCCCGACCGGGAGCCGGACGAGCGGCGGCGCTACAAGATGCTGGCATGGGTCACCGGCGGCTACCAGGCTGCCTTCTCGCCCGACGGGATCCACTGGACCGATGCGCCGGCCAATCCGGTGTGGCCCATAACCGGCGACGTCGCGCCCACCATCTACGACGAGCGCTCGCGGCAGTACGTCAGCTTCGCCAAGGTTCACGACGAATATGAAGGGCACCGGCGCCGGCTGGTAGGCCGCGGCACCAGCCCGGACTTCATGCGTTGGAGCGACCCCCAACTGATTCTGGCCCCGGACGATCAGGACGAAGGCTGGACCCTGGGCCGCCCGGGACACCACACCGAGTTCTACGGGCTGTGCGGATTCCCGTACGCCGGGATGTACCTGGGGCTGCTGTGGGTGTTCCGGGTGACCGGAAAGGTGCCAGGCGGCACCAACTACGGCGGCATCCACGCGCAACTGGTGCACAGCCGCGACGGAGTCGCCTGGGAGCGCGCCTTCAGCCGCATGCCGCTGATCCCGATCGGCACCCAGGAGAGCTTCGACTGCGGCTACATCCACGCCGCCGGCCGGCCGCTCGTGGTCGGCGACGAGGTATGGATCTACTACGACGGGCACGACGGAGACCACGGTTCCTACTGGTACAAGGAGCCGTGGGGCAGCGACGAGCCGCGCCGGGGCGGGGCGCTGGGACTGGGTCGGCTGCGCCTGGACGGGTTCGTCTCGCTCGACGCCGGCGCCGATGGCGGAACGCTCACCACGAGGCCGATGGTCGTCGCCGGAGACGCGCTGGTGGTGAACGCCAGTACCCGCGGCGGCCTGGTGAAGGTGGAGGTGCTGGACCTCGACGGCGCGGCCGTGGCCGGGTTCGGCAGCGGCGAGGGCGTCCCGATCACTACGGACCGCGTGAGCCACGTGGTCCGCTTCCGCGGCGGCAGATCGCTGGGAGCGCTGCGGGACACTCCCGTGTCGTTGCGCTTCCACCTGCGGGACGCCGAGCTGTACAGCTTCCGCTTCACGGCGGCGCGCTGACGGGTTCGGCCGGCCGGCGCCTCAGGTTCCGGTTGTGTGCTGTCCGACCGTGTACCGGGCACGGCGCTGCGCCCGCTTGACGCCGGCGAGCGACAGGCGGTCGGCGAAGTGGCAGGCGACGAAGTGCGGGCTGTCCGTTCGCTCCCCGTGGTTCACGAGTGGCGGCTCCTCGCGCCTGCAGACCTCCTCGGCGTACGGGCAGCGCGGATGGAAGTAACACCCCGCAGGAGGGTTGGCCGGGTCGGCGACATCGCCTGCGAGCACGATACGGCGCCCCTTATTGCGCGACTCGGGCTCGGTCTTCGGGACCGCCGAGAGCAGCGCTTCGGTGTAGGGGTGCAAGGGACGGAAGAAGATCTCGTCGGTGTCGCCGAGCTCCACGACCTTCCCCACGTACATCACGGCGACGCGCTGACTCACGTATTCCACCACCGCCAGGTTGTGGGCGATGAACAGGTAGGTGAGGTGGAAGCGCTGCTTGAGCTCCTGCATCAGCTTGAGAATCTGCGCCTGCACCGAGACGTCGAGGGCTGACACCGGCTCGTCCGCGACGATGAACCTGGGGCTCAGCGCCAGTGCCCGCGCTATCGCGATCCTTTGCCGCTGGCCGCCTGAGAACGCGTGCGGATAGCGCCGCATGTACTCGGGATCGAGGCTGACGTCCCGCAACAGGCGCGCCACGTGCTCCTCGAGCTCGTTCTTGCGGCGCACGACGGCGTGCGTGAGCAGCGGTTCTCCCACCGTCTCCAGGATGTTCATGCGCGGATTGAGCGACGAGTAGGGGTCCTGGAAAATCATGCTCATGTGTCGCCAGACGCTCTTGAGCTGCGCCTCCTCGAGGCTGGCGACGTCGATCGGGTCGCCGCCGTCGACGCTGAAGCGGACCGATCCGGACGTGGGATCCAGGGCGCGGATGATGCACCTGCCGGTGGTGGTCTTGCCGCAGCCGCTCTCGCCGACCAAGCCCAGGACCTCGCCGCGGCGCACGAAGAAGCTGATCCCGTCCACGGCGCGTACCACGTGGACGGTGCTGCGCAGCAGGCCCCGAGTCACCGGGAAGTGCTTCACCAGGGCGATGACTTCGAGGAGCTTCTCTTTCTCCATGTGCGCCATCAGTGGTAGAGGTAGCAGCTCGTGGTGTGGCCGGGCTCCACCTCCGCGGAGGCGGGGAACGCCTGCGCACACCGGTCCTCCATGACGTGGGCGCAGCGGGGGTGAAACGGGCATCCGCCCGGCATCTCGTGGGGGCTGGGAACGCTGCCGCCGATCGCCTCGATCTCGTGGGCCGAGCCCTCGCCCAGGCGCGGAATGGAGTTCAGCAGGCCGACCGTGTAGGGATGTCTCGGAGTGCGGAAGATCGTCTTTACCGGCGCCGCCTCCACGTCCCGTCCCAGGTACATGACCATCACCCGGTCGCACAGCTCGGCGATCACCGCCAGGTCGTGGGTGATGATGATCAGCGACATGTTCAGCTCCCGCTGCAGGTCTTTCATCAACTCCAGCACCTGGGCCTGGATCGTCACGTCCACCGCGGTGGTGGGCTCGTCGGCGATCAGCAGGCTGGGATGGCAGGAGAGCGCCATGGCGATCATCGCCCGCTGCCGCATGCCGCCGCTGATGGCAAAGGGATAGGCGTCGATGGTCTGTTCCGGGTTCGGCATGCCGGCACGGCGCAGCATCTCGACGGCGCGCTCCCGCGCGGTGCGCCGGTCGCACTCCTGGTGCAGGCGGATCGCCTCCATGATCTGGTTGCCGATGGTGTAGACCAGGCTGAAGGCGGTCATCGGCTCCTGGAACACCATCGACACCTCGGCCCCGCGGATGCTCCGTACCCGCCGGCCCTTCCAGTCCAGCTTCGCCAAGTCCACCACGCCGGCTTCCGTGCGCAGCAGGATCTCGCCACTCACGATGCGGCCGTTGCGCGGCACGATGCGGAGGATGGACTGCGCCGTGACGCTCTTGCCGCAGCCGCTCTCCCCGGCGATGCCGAGCGTCTCGCCGCGCCGCAGGTCGAACGACACGCCGTCGACGGCCTTCAGCGTTCCCTCGCGCGAGAAGAACCAGGTCTTGAGGTCGCGCACGCTGAGCAGCGCATCGTCCTTCGCCACCCCGCCATCATGCATCGAAACGGTCCTCCGGCCAGTAGGGAGGGTTTCCCCGCTGGCCGGAGCGTGCATCCCCGACGACCGGGGATGCACACCTCAGCGTCTATTCGTCGATGTAGATCGGCGCCAGCATCTCGTAACAGATGTTGTAGTTGCTGTTCCTGGGCCAGTTCCTGATCCGGTTGTTGACCACCCAGTACTGCGCCTGCATCGGCATGTTGAAGCCGCCGACCATCCACAGGTTGTCGTCCCAGATCTCGGCGATCTCGATGGTCTTGGCGATTCTCACCTGCTCGTCGCCGGAGGCGAGCGCCTCCTCGCGCAGGCGCATGATCGTCTTCACGTCCTCGGGTGGCTCCGATCCCTTCTCACCGCCGCTCACGATCCAGGAACCCCACTGCGGCGCGGTTCCCCAGCGCTCGGAGATCGGCACCAGAGAGGCGCGGAACAGCGGATTCATCGGCCTGCCGCCGTGCTGTCCGGTACCGGTGAAAATATCGTACTGGCCGGACTCGATCGTGGCGGACGCCATGCCCTGCTCGATCGGCTTGCTGACCACCTCGATGCCGAGCTCCTTCCAGTAGTTCCGGTACAGCTCGGCCAGCTCCACGGTCTCCGGCCACAGCACGTTGATGGTGTTCACCAGGCGCAGGCGCTCGCCGTCGGAGCGCAACCGGAAGCCGTCGCCGTCGCGCTCCGAGATCGTGCCGATCTCGTCGAGCAGCGCGTTGGCCTGGCCCGGATCGAAGTCCAGGTTGCTCTTGAACAGGTTCTCGCCGTGAAACGGAGGACCCTCCGGAAGCCCGGTGTGGGTCGGCGTGGCAAGTCCCTTGAACACCAAGCTGTTCGCCTCCCCGCGGTCGATCGCGAGCGAGAGGGCGACGCGGAACCGCTTGTCGTTGAGGAGTGCGTTCAGCACCGGGTCCTCGTGATGGAAGTTGAAGCGCACGTTGCCCTGGTTGTCCGGCGGCCACCAGTGCTGCTCGATGCGGTAGTCGCCGCGCTCCATGTTGTCGAGCACGAGCTGATGGTTGGGGAAACAGCCCCAGTCGAAGCAGCTGTTGTAGTCGAACTCGCCGGCGATGGTCTTGAGCAGCAGGGCCTCCTTGTCCTCGGTGAGCACCCGCTCCATGCGGTCGATATAGGGGAGCTGATTGCCGGCGGTGTCGATCATGAAGTAGTAAGGGTTGCGCTCCATGACCTGCACCGGTTCGCTGACCGTGTTCTGTGCAATCCAGGCCATCAGGACGGGGCGTTCGGGCATCCCCCAGGCATCCAGGTGGCCGCCCATCTTGGAGTTGAAGAGGTTGACCCAGGTGTCGTAGCCCTCCGCCTTCATGGTCTCTTCGATCTTGGCCATCTCGGTGTAGGTGGGGTGGAACTGCTCAAGGTAGTGCTTGGGCAAATAGTTGTTGGGCCGCCACCGGGCCAGGTTCTCGATGAACACGCCGAACGGCTTGTGGAACGTCATCTGGAAGGTGTAGTCGTCGATCTTCGCGGGTACGCCGGGAACCCCATCGACCAGCATGCGGGAAGAGGGGCTCGGCGAGAGGTCGGTGTTCAGAGCCACGTCCTCGAAGTAGAACATCAGGTCGTCGGCGGTGAACGCGGTGCCGTCGCTCCACTTCATGCCCTCGCGCAGGTGCAGCGTGAAGGTCATGCCGTCCGGGCTGACGTCCCAGCCCTCGATGAGCCGGGGGAACAGCCGCGCCATGTCCGGGGTGTACGAGACCAGGAACTCGTAGCCCCAGTCCATCATGTAGTTCGTGGCGGCCTTGCCGGTGTTGGGCAGGCGCAGCGTACCGCCGTAGGTGCCGATCCCGTCGACCGGCTGCACGACCAGCGGTTCCAAGGGCAGCCGCTCGGCGATGGGGGGAAGGCTGCCCTGAGCGACGAGCGCGGCCACCGCCGGCGCCTCGTTGAAGGTGAGCGTGGTCCCCGTCATGCTCTCGTACTCGCTGAGGTTGTAGGGGATGGCGTGGTCGATGTGCTCTTCGCTGACGGCTGGAAAGGAGCTCAGCAGCAGCGGCAGCAGTAGAACGGTCACGGGCACGAGCTTCTTCATCATCATTCTCCTTGCGATGACAGTGAGTCTTCGGCGGCTCCGTTGACGGTCTGTGGAATGCACCATTGTCCTTTACCCGGCAGGGGTGTCAATCCGTAGTTGATGCATGGTGGTAGTCTGGAGACGTGATGGAACGCTTCGACGGGATCCGCGCCGTGCATCACCACGCGCTCGATCCCGGGCTCGTCTGGACGAAGGACCCGGAGCCGTGCATCGGTCCCGACTCGCCGCTGGACTCCCTGAGCATTCTGACCCCGAACGTGGTGCGGCTGCCCGCAGGCGGCTACCGCATGTACTACACCGGCTGGGGTCCGGGGCGCGCGGTGCCCGACGCCAACGGCTACATCCTGAGCGCCGTGTCCGACGACGGCGCGGCGTGGCGCAAGGAGCCCGGCGTCCGCCTGGACGTGCATGAGCCGGACGCGACGCTGCGCGTGCTCTGCCCGGACGTGGTGCCGCTGCCGGACGGCCGCTGGCGGATGTACTACGAGGCGGCAAGCGCCGACCGACCGACCGTGATCAAGAGCGCGACCTCTCCGGACGGATTGGCCTGGGAGCCCGAGCCCGGCGTCCGCGCCGCCGCTCCGGATGCGTCGTTGGGCTCGCCGCGCTGCGTCTACACCGAGTCGCCGTCGGACCCGTCCCGGCTCTGTTGCCGGCTCTACTTCCACAGTTATGCCCACCCACGGCGCACCGGGCTCGACGCGCCCAACCACATCATCAGCGCCATCTCCGATGACGGGCTGTCGTTCCGGATCGAGCCGGGCGTGCGCATCGCCCAGGAGGACGAGCGGCGCGACACGCTGGCGGTCTACGCGCCGGAGGTGCTCCGGCTGGGCGACCCTGCCGCGCCCCGCTACCGCATGTACTTCGCCGCCTGGGCGACCGACATCCGCGGCGGCATCTTCGCCGCCGCCTCCCGGGACGGCCTCACCTGGACCAGAGAGCCCGGTCCGCTGCTCGACCTGGACCGGCCGCTGGACGTGAACATGGTGTCCGAACCGTGCGTGATCGACCTCGACGACGGCCGCTTCCGGCTCTTCTACGAGGCGGAGGACGAGCAGCGCAGGCGGCGGATCCTGAGCGCCACCTCGGGGTAGGCTCACGCCGTGAGTGCCGACGGCCCGGCTCCGCAACCGCGCGGCGAGCGCCGCATCGTCTTCAACAGCGATCCGTCCACCATCGCCACGTTTATGCTGCCCGATCCGGTCACCGCCGGCGACCTGCGCCGCTGGGTCGATCTGCTGGGCGACGCGGGCGTCGATACCCTGGTCCAGGACTGCTACAACCAGGGGTTCACCCCCTATTGGCGCACCGACCGTTTCCCGTACGACATGCGTCCCCAGCACCGGCGGTTCCTGCCGCTGCTGGACGCGGGCGTGCAGCCCATGCAGGTGCTGGGCGACCGCTGCCACGAGCGCGGCATGACCTTCCTGGGCGGCTTTCGCATGAACGACACCCACGACTTTCCGAAGTTCGCGGAGTTCGTGGAGTCGCATCCCGAGTACCAGCTTCCCAAGCGCTGGGAGGTGCTGGGCATCGAGCGGCCGCCGGAAGCGGCGATCGACCGGGGCGGCAAGCCGCTCGACTTCACCTTCGAGCCGGTGCGCGCCTTCGTGCACGCCGTGGCCGCGACTCTGCTGGAGACCATCGACGTCGACGGCGTGGAACTGGTGATGCGCGATCCCGGCTACTTCCCGGTTCCGGACGCCCGTGCCCGGGCGCACCTGATGACCGACCTGATCCGGCGCATACGCCGGACGCTCGACGAGCACGGCCGCGCGCGCGGCCGGCGGCTGCTGCTGGGGGCGCGCGTGCTCCCCACCGTGGACGAGTGCCTGGTCATGGGCATGGACGTGCCGGCATGGATCGCCGAGGGGCTGATCGACTACTGCGCGCCCATGGACACGATGTTCTGCGACTTCAGCGCGGGGTACGCGGAGTTCGGCGCCCTGGCGCGCGCGCCCGGAAGCGCGTGCATGCTGTATCCGGGGCTGCATCCCTGGGTCAGCCACCGCCGGCGCCGCCGCAAGGAGGTGATGAGCCCGTCGATGAGCCGCGCGCTCGCGCACACCTTCTATCGCAGCGGCGCGGACGGGGTGTCGGTCTTCAACCACTTCGTCGGCCACCTGTTCACGCCGCCGTACTATCCGCAGGCGCTGCAGGTCTTCCACGACCTGCGCGACCCGCAGCGGGTCGCCGCCGGCGAGCGGCACTACGTGTTCGACCCCACCTGGGGCGGCGTGCCGTGGATGGGCATGGACCGCACCTCTACCGGCGTGGTCAAGGCGCAGCGGCTGGTGCTCGACCGAGCCGCCGATCGGCCGGCCGGCACGTACCGCTTCCGCCTCTACGAGCGGATGGATCGGGTGCGGTGTGCGACGCTGGCGCTGCGCGGCGCCGACCTCACCGAGCGGGATGAGCTTGCGGTGGCGCTCAACGGCGTGCCGCTCGCCGACGGGCCCCTGGGCCGGGCGGACACGCGGGCGCGCGACCGCCCGGACGGCCCTCCGAACCCTGCCGTGCCGGCGCGGCCGGTGTGCCCGGACACGCGCTGGTTCGTGCTGCCGGCCGACGCTCCGGTCCAGGGAGAGAACGATCTGGCGATCA
>JAPOQV010000286.1 GCA_026710565.1 Spirochaetaceae bacterium
AGTTCCATCGTCTACCTGGCGGCCCTCAGCGGCGTCAATCCCGAGCTCTACGAATCGGCGTACATGGACGGCGCCGGTCGCCTGCGGCGGGCGTGGCACGTGAGCCTCCCGGGGATCGCTCCCACAATCTACCTGCTGTTCATCCTGGCGGTCGGACAGCTCATGTCCGTCGGCTTCGAGAAGCCCTTTCTCCTGCAGAACCCCGCGATCTACGAGACCGCCGACGTCATCGAGACCTACGTATACCGCCGCGGCATCATCAACCAGGAGTACGGCTACTCCGCCGCCGTCGGGCTGTTCAACAGCGCCATCAACCTCGCCCTGCTGCTGGTCGCCAACCGGCTGACCGGCCGCTACACGCAGCACTCGTTGTGGTGACGACCGCGGCAACGGCACGCCGATCATGACGGTCATACGAGAGCGCTTCGGGCTCGCGGACGCCGTCATCATCCTCGCCGTCGGACTGCTCTCGATGTCGATCGTCTACCCGTTCTGGAACATCTTCAGCGTCTCCATCAGCAACCCGGAGGCGATCGCCCGCGGCGCCGTCACGCTGTTCCCCATCGACCCGCGCTTCGACGTCTACAGCGCGGTGCTGTCGAATCCGCGCATCTATCGCGCCTACTTCAACACCATTCTCTACACCGTCACCTCGTCGGGCCTGACCCTGCTGGTCGGCGCGATCACCGCCTATCCCCTGGCGCTCACCGGGTTTCAGGGCAGGAAGTACGTGACGATCCTGCTGGTGGTGAGCCTGTTCGTGATGCCGGGGCTGATCCCCACCTACCTGCTGATCATCTCGCTCGGCCTGCGCGACACCATGTGGTCGTTCGTGCTGCCGGCCGCGTTCAACGTCTGGTACATCGTCATCATCCGCACCAACTTCCAGGCGATACCCGACGCGCTGCTGGAGTCCGCCCGCCTGGACGGCGCCAACGACCTGACCGTGCTGTCCCGGATCGTGCTGCCGGTCTCGAAGGCGATCCTGGCCACGATCGGCATGTTCGCGGCGGTGCACATGTGGGGTTTGTTCTTCGAGCCGATGCTGTACCTGGTAGATGAGAAGAAGCTGCCGCTGTCGATCGTGCTGCGCAACGTACTGGTCAGGGACACGGTGGGCCTGCTGTTCGGGTCGCACGGAGGCGAGCGGGAGTTCTTCGACAGCGACTGGCTGGGCGACTCTTCGCTGCGCGGCCTGATCGTCGCCATCAAGATGGCGACGATCATCGTCACCATCGGGCCGATCATGCTGGTCTACCCGTTCGCGCAGCGCTATTTCCTGCAAGGCCCGCTGATCGGCTCCATCAAGGGGTAGAATCGGGCAGAGGAGAGCGCAGATGCGCAGGAAGTACCTGTTTCTCGACGAGCGCCACGTCAGCGCCGGCCAGCTCGCCTGGCAGACCGCGGACGGACGGCACGTACCGTTGCTCGCCCCCGAGGAGCCGGCCACGGGGGCGTTCGCCACCGGTCCGCAATCGGTGCCCGCGGGCGTCCGGCTGGTGGCGCAGCGGGCGCGGCGCACCGACCCGTTCGCCGTGCCCGAGAGCATGCAGCGACTCGGCGGCGCCTCCTACCCGCTGGTGAGCTGCGAAGAGGGCCGCTACACGTGGCGGTTCTTTCAGACCACCTACCGGACGGACGACGACCTGGGCGCCTATTCGCAGGTACGCCCGGCCAGCCGCGACGTCTGCTGCCTGGAGTCGCCGGACGGCTTCGCGTGGACGGAGACCAGCCGGTGCCCGATGGAGGAATTCGGCCAGCAGGGTCAGGACGGAGGCGGGTTCCTGATCGACCCGCACGGTCCCCCGGAGCAGCGGTACAAGGGGCTGTACGTCTCCCGGCCTCCGGTGGATCAAGCGCGAGGGCTCTGGGAGCAGTACCGCGCGTTGCCGCGACGCCACCGGGACGAACGGGCCCGCGCTGACCGGCTCTTCTGCGTCTACGCGGTCACCTCACCCGACGGCCGCGACTGGAAGACGCACCGCACGCCGCTGATGACGGGAATCCACGACCACGACTTCAGCCTCTACCGCGACACCGAGCTGGCCAAGTACGTGCTCTATTCCCGCCTGAGCCGCAACGACCGGCGCTGCATCGCGCGCGCGGAGGCGGACGACTTCTGGGACTGGGGCCACCCGGAGACGATCATCCATCCGGGCCTGGACCACCATCTCAGCGAGGACCTCTACCTCAACGGGCGCACCTCCTATCCCGGTCACGACGATTACCACCTGATGTTCACGACCCGCTACCGCCGGGCCACCGAGGGCGGCCGCGTGGTCCTGCATTGCAGCGACGACGGCATCCTGTGGAAGGAGGTGCCGGACTCGGAGGTGCTGGGCACCGGCGGCCCCTCTGCCGTCGGCCGCTGGGACTCGGGCTGGCTGTATGTCCTCAAGGGCCTGGTGCCTCTGGACGGCGACAAGGTAGCCGTGCCCTATCTGGGCACGCCCTACCCGCACAAGTATCCGCGCTGGGAGCAGGTCGTCGCCGGCACGCAGCGGTTCGCCTGGGCGTACTGGGAGGCGGACCGTCTGGTGGCCGTTCGCGCAGACGAGCTGGGGCAGTTCTGCAGCAGATCGGTGGTGCCGGCGGGCCGTACGCTCAGGATCAACGCCCGCACCGGCCTGTCGGGCTACGTGCGGGTGGGGATCGAGGCACGGCCCGCGGACCCGGAGCACGCCACGCGCCCACCGGACTCCGGCACGGCAGCCGGCGCCGGGCGGCCGATCGGGAGCTGCAGACCCCTCAGCGGCGACTGCCGCTGGCAGACCGTCGACTGGAGCGGGCAGACCGACATCAACGTCGCGGACGACACGCCGGTCACCCTGCGCTTCGAGCTGCGCCACGCCGACCTGTTCGGCTTCGAGTGGGCGGCGTAGCGATGGCCACGACCGTCCTGACCGGCGAACCGTACGCCCTGGCGGGCACGCGACTGGCGTTCACGAGCTGGTACTACGTGCGGGTCGGCGGCTTCGCCTGGATCGACGCCGCGGGCGACAACGTGACCGTGGCCGGCGACGCCGCGCCGGACGAAGCGGCGTTCGTTCCCAAGGACCGTCCGTCCGGGATCAGGCTGCGCGCTGAAGGCGCCCGAGCCTGCCGGGAACCGATCATCGAGCCCGACTCCGGCGTCGAAACCGCAGTGCAGGTCGGCACCATCCTGCAGCGCGGTTCCTCCTGTCAGGCGTGGGGCACCTGCCGCCTCCACGACGGATCGACGCGACCCGCCTACTTCGAGTCCACCGACGGCGTGAGCTGGACACGCCCGCGCCTGGGCGTCGTCGACCACGGCGGATCGCGCGACAACAACTACACCGAGGAGTTCGGCGGGTCGGTGTTCTTCGACCACGCCGGCGCGCCCGAGGAACGGTACAAGGCGATCGAGGAGGGCTACATCACTCAGGAGCAGCTCGACGCGTTCCTGCGGCAACGGCCCGGCGAATTCGACCCGCAGGCGATCCGCGCCGAGCTCAAGGAGGGAGACCTCTGGTGGCGTGGCAGCAACATCTGCGCCGTGGTCGGCTGGACCTCACCGGACGGATTCCGCTGGCGGCGGATGGACATGCCGCTGGCGGTCATCCATTCCGACACGCGCATCGTCTGCCATTACGACGCGTCCCTCCGCAAGTACGTGGGCTACTTCCGCGAGTGGTACACCGGACCGAGGGCCGAAGGCATCCCCAACTCCGACCCGCTGCCGTGGAAACGGGCCGGGCGGCGGGCGATCAGCCGCGCAGAGACCGACGACTTCCGCCGGTTCCCGATGCCGGAGACGGTGCTCATCCCGCGCTACGACATGCACCCCGCCGACCAGCTCTACACCAACTGCCGGACGGCCATCCCGCGCGCGCCCGACCACCACCTGATGTTCCCGGCGGTCTACGTGACCGCCGACGACACCACCTACATCGACCTGGCATCGAGCCACGACGGCAGGACCTGGAACTTCGTGCCGGGCGCGCCGCTGCTGGAGACCGGCACCTTCGGCGCCTGGAACGGCGGCTGCGTGTTCGCCTTCGAGGAGCTGCTGGAGCTGGCCGGCGGCGACTTCGCCCTGCCTTTCATCGGCCACAACGTCCCGCACAAGTACTCGCGCGGCCGGTTGGCGAGCCGCAGCGCCTATGCGCTGTGGCCCAAGGGTCGCCTGGTGGGGATCGAGGCGCCCGAACGGGGCGAGTTCTCCACCGTGGCCGTGGTCGCTCCGGGACGGCGTCTGTACCTCAACGCGGTGACCCGGCGAGCCGGCCACGTCAAGGTTGCGATCTCGCGGCTCGACGGATCGTTCATCGAGGGGCGGGACTTCGCCAGCGCCGTGCCCCTCGTCGGTGACCTGTTCCGCGCGCCCGTCACATGGCGCGGGCACGGCGACCTTGGCGTCGCCGAGGGCGAGCCGATCATCGTCCGGTTCCTGATGGAGCGCGCGAAGATCTACTACCTCGACTTCGCTTAGTTGCGGGAGAGGGGATACCCGAGCCTCCCCTCTCCACTGTGGCGTCGTTCGCTGCCGATCAGCTCATCGCGGCGTGCCAGCGCGCGACGGCGGCGTTGTACAGGTCGACCAGCGACTGCGCACCCAGGTCCTCGACCTCCTGGACGAAGTCCTCGTACTCCGCGATCGGCCGCGTGCCCAGAATGAAGCGCAGCACGTTCTCATCCACGAACGTCTCGATGGGGGCCAGCAGCTCCGACTGCATCTCGGCCTCGTCGGCGGAGAGCTTCAGCAGCGGCAGCGGCGGCAGCATCCAGCCGTTCGCCCGGAACTCGTCGTGGCGATCGATCATGTCCTGCGCGTGCGTCTGCCCGGGCGCGGCGAAATGCAGATCGCCGAAGCGCACGGCGGGATCCAGGAAGTTGAACCATCCCTGGAAGCCATGTTCCCGGTACGAGTTCAATCCGTACTCCTGATAGGGAATCGTCTGCTGGAACTGGGCGTCGAACGCCTCCTGCTCCAGGCCCTCGTAGTTGACGTGGTAGAAGCGCATGCCCGACGGGTAGGCGGGATCAGCCTCCCAGTGCAGGCCCTCGATGCCCAGGTTGAAGAAGATCGCTCCCTCGTCGCTGTAGCCCCAGTCGACCATCTCCAGGATCGCGTCCTGCACCTCGGAATCCTTGTAGAGCAGGTCGCCCCAGGTCAGGTTGACCGGGTCGTGCGGGATCACGTGGCCGGTGCTCCCGTCCGGGCCGGTCAGGGCCATGCCGAACTGCAGGTCCCACCCCTTGGCGACCTTGTTCGGGGTGTTGGTCGCCCAGGCGGACCATTCGAACGTCAGCCCGACCTGACCGTCGTTCCAGTGCCGTTCCCAGACATCCTCGGCCATGTTGTGAAAGTCGGGATGCAGCAGACCGTCGTCGTACAGATCCTTGAGGGCCAGGATCATCCACTTCAGGTTGGGCATGCGGGTGATGATGTCGTACTCGCCCGAGTCGTAGTCATAGCTCACCGGGTAGTTGGCCCCGGCCCCGGACACGTTCATTCCGAACGCCTTGGGCACCTCGCGCATGAAGTCCGTGAACCCGTCGCGCATCAGCCACGCCGGAGCGCCGTCGAGCGCCCGCGACATCGCCTGCAGCGCCGCCTTGAACTGATCCCACGTCATGACGTCGGTATCGCCGTCGAAGCCGCCTGCACGGAGCAGGTCTCGCCTCAGGATCGGCGCCTTGCGGATCCACGGATAGCCGCGGAAACGCGGGAAGTTGTACATGTTGCCGTCCGCCTCGGTCAGCGTGGCCTGGGCGCCCGGGTTGCGCTCCAGCACGGCCTGGAAGCTGGGCAGATCGCCCGCCGCCAGGCGGTCGTTGTAGGGCTGCACCAGGCGCTCCCCGTAGGTGGCCAGATCGAAGTCCCACGCCGCGAACAGGTCAGCCATGTCACCCGACGAGACCAGCACGTCGCGCTGCTGGCGGAACACGTCGTAGTGGTAGTGGACGAGGTTTATGTCGACGTTGAACTTGTCCTCGAGGAACAGGAAGAGCGGATTGTCCTCGTTCGCGATGTCCTGGTACGAGTGATCGTACATCCTGAGCCAGTCGAAGGCGGCCGGCTCCTCCATGGCGCTTTCCTGCGTCGCCGTGGCAAACGCGAAGCACGCGATCAGCGTGAGAGCCGCGACCGTGATCAGCCGCTTGAGGGGAACGTACATGTTGTGTATCTCCTGCTCGATGGATCAGGAGAGAGTCCCACGCGGGAAGGAGGACGTCAACGTTCGCTGCTCAGCCCTTCACCGCGCCGGCAGTGATCCCGATGCTCTCCTCGATCCTCCGGCGGGCGATGAGGAACAGCGTGAGCGGCACGATCATGCCGAGCACAATCAGAGCGAAGATCGCGCCGAAGTCGCTCTCGTGCTCGTTCGTGAAGTTGTAGATCAGCAGGGTGAGGGGTTTCACCTCCTGCTTGCGGAGGAAGAGCAGGGGGATCAGGAACTCGTTCCAGACCGCCGGGAGCTGCAACACCGCCAGCGACAACACGGGAGCCCGGATCAACGGCGCGGTCACGTGCAGGATCCGCGAGAAGTAGCCGCAGCCCTCCATCTTCGCCGCCTCCTCCAGCTCCAGGGGGACGGTTCTGAGGAAGCTCGAGAAGATGAGCACGCCGATCGGCACCATGAATTGCGCCGCGTAGAGCACGGACACCGCAGTGGTGTTGTTGACCAGCCTGGCCCTGGCCATCATCACGTACAGGGTCACGAAACCCGCGATCGCGGGGATGATCATCGAGCTCAGGAAGGCCGCGTAGAACACCCGGAAGATCCGCTCGGGCCGGCGCGCGATCGGCACCGCGGCCAACAGGCACAGCGCGCAGCCGAGCACCAGTGCCAGCGCACAGATATAAAAGGAGTTGATGATCGCCCGCAGCACGCGCGGGTCGGCAAGCACGCGCAGAAAGTTGCCGAGATACAGCGTCTCGGGGAAAAACCGCGACAACAGGATCTCGCTGTTCTGCTTGAACGCGCTCACAAACCCGAAGAGCACGGGGATGCCGATGACGGCCAGGGCCGCGCATGCCAGCAGGTACCGGAGCATCGCCACGCCGACCGGATCGGCCGGCCGCGCAAGCGCCGCAGGTCGCGAGGAGCTAATAATCCACCTCCAGGCGCCGCGTCGCCCTGATCTGCAGAAACGCCAGCACGCCGACCATGCAGGTAAAGAGAATGGCCGATGCCGCCGCAAAGCCCACCCGATCGAAACGGAACGCCTCCTCGTAGATCGCAAGCGCGACGGTCCTGGTCGAACCCCGAGGTCCGCCGCGGGTCATGATGAAGATCAGGTCGAAGGTGCTGAGCGTGCGGATCCCCAGGAACAGGTCTATCGTGACCGAGTACATGATCAGCGGCAGTGTGATGTGTCTGAATCCCCGGAACCCGGACGCACCATCGATCTCCGCGGCCTCCACCACCTCCCGCGGGATGGACATGAGACCGGCAAGAAAGATGATCAGGCCGTACCCGAACCCCACCCAGGTGTTCACGAGCACCACGGTCGCCATCGACGTTCCCACCTGGCCAAGCCAGTCGCGCACGAACGCCTCCAGTCCGACCGACTGCAGAAACGTGTTCAGCAGCCCGTTGAAGCGCAGGATGTTGTTCCAGATCACCGACTGGATTACCCAACTGAACAGAAGCGGCAGGTAGAAGACCGTCTTGAAGACGCCGACGGCGCGTACGCCACGGTAGATCACCAGGGCCATGCCGAGCTGGGTCACCAGACCCAGGATCGTGACGCTGATGGTGAACAGGAAGGAATTGCCGATGGCCGAGATCATCGGCTCGTAGGTAAAGAACTTCGCGTAGTTGGCCAGACCGACGAAGTCGAAGCTGCTGCTGTAGCCGTTCCAGTCCGTAAAGCTCAGGTAGATGTTCATGAGCTGCGGAAAATAGACGAACACGAAAAAGACCACGAAGGGAATCAGGATGGAGATCAGGGCCGCCCTGAACTCGCGTCGTTCCAGCCTTCCGCGGCGTCTGATCATCCGCTGCATGTCACGTTCGGCTCGGGGGCAGACCGGATCCACCCCCGACCGTCATCGGGTATCGGCTTCCCTCTGTTATCGCTCCGGTACCGCGATCTCCCCCTTGTGCTCGGCGTAGAACTCGTCGAGATCGCTGAGCGCTTCGTCGACCGTCGCTCCGGCCAGGACGGCCTGGCTGAACTGCCCGTAGTTGGTGTGCTCATCGCCGGGAACGAAGGGGAACACGGTCAGCAGCGTGACCGGTTCGAGCGAGGTGAGGTACTCGTTCCACTCCGCGAAGACCGGCTGCGGCTCGATGCCCGCGACCGGCAGGATGACCCCTCCCGCCTTCCGCGAATTGAGATAGTCCGCGAGGTTCTCTTCCGAAGCCATCCAGTTCAGCAGCGTCTTCGCCGCCTCGAGATTGCCGGACTTGCCGTTCACCATCAGCATCTTGTCGGTGATGCCGCTGGCATAGTAGTTCCCGTCGACGCTTTCCTGAGGCATGTAGAAGGCGCCCAGCTCGAACACCTCCGCGTCGGCCTGTGTGGTCAGATCCATCCCCGGAACCCAGAACCCTTGCGGGAAGATCGCGGCGTTCCCGGCGGCGAAGTGGGCGTGCGACTCCGGCCACGTCATCGACAGGCTGTTCGGAGAAACCCAGCCGTTGTCCTGCCAGCGCTTGAGGGTCTCGAAACCGGCGCGCATGGCATCGGAAGGCTTGGCGATGCCGTTGTAGTACGCCTCGTTCGGCTCGATCGGGTTCCCGCCGTTCATCTGTGCGAGCGTGCCGTACATGGATGACTCGAAATAGCGCAGGGTGAAGTAGCCCGTGACCCAGTGGTCCTTCGCGCCGAGCAGCACCGGCTCGACGCCTGCCTCGGCGATCGTCTCCAGCACTGCTTCCAGTTCCTCAATCGACGCGGGCGCGAACGGCACCGGCAAGCCGAGCTCCCGGAAGATCACCTTGTTGTAATACGTGTGGCCGTACCCCAGAGCCGCTTCATGAGGAACCGAGTAGATCTTTCCCTGGTAGGTCAGGGCGTCCCGAACGGCCGGCGCCCGGTCGAGCAGGTCCGTCGCCGGCTCATCCGTGATGTCGAGCAGCCATCCTTCCCGGAGCAGCATCTCGACGAAGTTCTGTTTGGCGGTGATCACGTCGGGCAGATCGCCGGCGGTCATCCGCAGCTTGAGGATCTCGCCGTACTTGGCACCGTCCACGGCCTCGACCTGGAGCGTGATCCCCGGATGTTCCTCCATGAACCGGTTCAGCAGTCCGTCTTCCTCGTTCTGCGTATACCACGTCAGGTAGGTCAGGGTTACGCCCTGGTCCTGGCCTTCTTCAGTGCCCGCGGCGAACAGCAACGCGCCGGCGAAGACGCACAGCACCAACGACAGAAACAGTTTCTTCACAACGAATTCTCCTGATGGGGTCGCCGCCGGGCCGGTCCCGGTCATCCCTTGGATGAGGTGGCGATCGCCACCTCGTTGTTGCATCTCGACTCCCTTCATGTCAAGCACATCGCGCGCGTGGTAGCGTATCCAAGTGGTGACTCGGAAGACCGCGTCGCTCGTGCGGGACGCCGTGGTGGAAGCGATCGACCCGGTCGAGATCATCCTGTTCGGATCGGTAGCGATGGCATCGTCGGGAAACGACCTCGACCTGCTGGTGGTGACGGATGACCGGGACGGCGCAGCGAACGCGGACAGCGCCCACAAGCTGACGACGGCGTTGCGGCCGTTCAAGCGGGCGTTCGACATCGACGATTACGTCCTGAGCCGCTCCCAGTTCGCCGAGCAGTTTCGGCGCGGAAGCGTGTTCCTGCGCAAGATCGTCAGCCAGGGGATCTGCATCTACATGAAAGAAGGCATAGAGGCGTGGCGCCGGCAGGCGGAGGAAGACCTCAGGACCGCCGAGCACTTGCTGTCCGGCGGCTTCTACCGGGGCGCGTGCTATCACTCCCAGCAGTGCGTGGAGCAGTCGATCAAGACGCTGCTCCTGGAGCGTGGCTGGGACCTGGAGAAGATTCACAGCATTCATCGGCTCGCGGCGATAGCAGAGGACTATCGGCTGCAACTCCCCCTGCGAACTGCCGACATCGATCTGATGGACGAGATCTATCGCGGCAGGTACCCGGCGGAGTCGGGTCTGTTGCCGTTGGGCACACCCGAGCGTGAGGATGCCGATCGATCGGTGGCGGTTGCGCAGCGAACCGTTCGCGCCTTGCGTGAGGTGCCTGCAGCGAGCGATCGTGCGTCACTCGGGAACGGGGGCAGTCAGTCCGGCGTACCGGAGTCCGACGGGGCTGCAGATCCGTCCGGATCTGATGATCCAGCCGATTCGAACCCGGAGGGATAGGCGGGTCCTATCCCTCCTTGATCACGCGGCCCGTTCGTCGTTAGTCGGCCGTCCCGTGGTCGGCGGCGCCAGCGCGCGGAGCCAGCCAGGTGAGCCGGCCGCCGCGGCCCAGGCGCTGCACGAGCACGGCCAACTCCAGCAGGTGGTAGTCGCCCCACATGCACGCCTCGCCGTTGGGCACGGCGCTGCCGGACGGCACGTGGTCCCAGCCGTTGGGGCGGTGGTAGACCGCGTGCAGCAGCAGGCCCTGGTGACTCGGGTCCTCCCCCAGGTAGGGCGCCGCCAACAGGGTACGGGCCATGGTCAGGCCGGCCTGCATGTAGCGCCGGGCCGCCTCGCCGTCGGTGCCGGCCAGCAACGCGCCCAGGCGCAGCAACCCTTGCGCGCCGATCGCCGCGGCCGACGAGTCCACCGGCTCGGCCGGGTTGTCGGGATCGGCCGGCCGGCTGCGCCAGTCGCCGAGCTGCGCCAGGCCCGGGGCGCCGGTGTCCCAGTACGGGATCCCGTCGCTGGCCGCGTTGTCGATCAGGAAATCGGCGGTCGCCCGCGCCGCCTGCAGCAGCCGCACGCGCGCCGCCTCGACCGACGCCATCGACGGGACGGCCAGCTCCGCCACCTGGTCCGGATCGCACCAGGCCAGCATCTCCAGCAACTCCGGGTAGCCCAGCACGGCCCAGGCCAGGCCGCGGGTCCAGGTGGAGAACGGCGAGTATCCCTGCTGCGTGCTCGGGCAGCGGTAGCTGCCGTCGTTGGTGTTGAAGATCGACTCGTGCGCGACGCGGCCGGCGATGTCGTAGGCGTCGCGCCCGTCGCCGTAGTAGACGTTGTGGCGGGCCGTCGTCTCCGCGTGCCGCAGGGCTCGGCCGAGCAGGGAGATGCGGCGGTCACGCTCGCCCATCAGGACGTGGCCCAGGTCGTGCGCGGCGGCCAGCACGCGCATGGACCGGATGGTGTCGATGAACAGCGAGTGCGGCCCGTTGAACGAGTAGACGTAGCCCAGCCCGTCGGGGAGCCCCGTCCAGCGCGCGGCCTGCACGGCGCCGGAGACCTTGATCGCGACGCGGCACGCCTCGATGTCCCCGTCGCTCGCCTGCCAGCGGCCTTCGCGGGCCAGCCGCAGCAGGTTGCCGTAGGTGCTCATGGTGTTGAAGCCGTGGTCGTGCACGCCGACGTGGCTCAGGTGCGGCGCCATGTGCTCCCAGGTCTGCCGCCGGCCCAGCTCGAGCAGCTCCTCGTCGCCGCCGCCGTCGAACGCCAGCAGGGCGCAGCCGTACTGGAAGCCTTCCGTCCACTCCGTCCAGCCGCGCTGCGTGTAGCGGCCGGCGACCGTGTACACCGGGGCGCCGCTGCTCGGGTCCCTGGTCTGGTAGATGCTGCGCACCTTGCCGGCGGCGACCTCGAATACCCTGCTCGCCGCGTCTGCCAGGTCCGCGGCGCTCACCGTCATGTCAATCTGCATGATTCCTTCTCACAACATACCCGAGGTTCTACAGGCGCTTCAGGCGGAAGCCGCCGTCGACGTCGATGACCGTCCCCTGCGAGAAGGGGAACGCTCCCGAGAGGAGCGACGCCACCGCGGCGCCGACGTCCTCGGCCGTACCCCAGCGCCGTTGCGGGACCAGGCCCTCGGCGATCAGCGCGTCGTACTTGGCGGTCACCGCCGCGGTCATGTCGGTGCGCATGATGCCGGGGCGCACCTCGTACACGGCGATGTCCTCCTCGGCCAGCCGCGCCGCCCACAGCTCGCGCGACATCGACAGGCCCGCCTTGGAGATGCAGTACTCGCCGCGCGAGGTGGAGGCGTACTCGGCGGAGATCGAGGTCACGAACACGACGCTGCGCGGTCGCGCCGGCCGCGCGTCGGCGGCCAGCCAGCGGCGCGCCACCGCCTGCGGCAGGAAGTGCGGCCCGGCCAGGTTCACCCGCAGCACCTCGTCGAACGACTCCTCGGTGGCGTCGACCAGGTCGTCGCGCCGCCGCGGCGCGATGCCGGCGTTGTTGATCAGGGCGTCGAGCTCGCCGTACTCGCCGTGCACCTCGTCGAGCAGCCGTTGCCGGTCGGCGGCGCTGCCCACGTCCGCGCGATGCGCCGTGAACCGCCACCCGGCCAGCGC
>JAPOQV010000287.1 GCA_026710565.1 Spirochaetaceae bacterium
CCGTCGGTCCGGTGGCTTCGCCGGCGCCGGCGGGCGATCCCGACCTGCCGGCGGACGAAGAGGCTCTGCGCGCGCGGGCGGCAACGCTGCGCGAACGGCTCGACGAGCTCGACGAGCGGATGGGACGCGACCGCGAGAAGGCGGCCGCCCTGAGCGCCGGCGCCGGCGAGATGGCGGAGCTCATCACCCTGATCGCCGCGGCCGGTCGCAGAGCCGCCGCCCTGGAACTGGACCGCCGGGCGGCCGGCATCGCCGCTTCCCTGTTTGCCCGCATCGCCGACGAGTCCACCGCGGCGCTCGACGAGCTGTCCGCGGACATCGGCGCGCGCTATACGGCCGTGTCCGGCACGGCCGTCTCCGGGACGGCCGTCTCGGGGAGCGCCTCCTCCCACTCTTCCCCGGTGAGTCTGGCGGCGCTCGAGGAGGAGCCGCTTGTCGTCGACGCTTCCGGAGTCGCGCGGCCGGCCGACCAGCTCTCGAACGGCACGCGCGATGCCTACCGCCTGGCCGCCCGCCTGGCGCTGGCCGAGCGGGCGCATCCGGTTCGCGGCGAGGGCGGCCCCGGGCTGCTGATCCTGGACGAGCCGTTTCAGGCCATGGACGCCACGCGCATGGGGCGCGCCCTGCGGCTGATCGCCCGCTTCCGGGAGCGCACCGGCTGGCAACTCGTGGTCATGACCGCCGACGAACGCGTGGCGCTGGCGGTCTCCAGCCTGTTCGCGGGGGCGCAGGTACATCGCCTGGAGTCCGGCGAACCGCGCGAGCCGGCGGACGCCCGAGCCCGCCGGAACTACTCGGCCAGCCAGTAGTCGGTGAGGTCCGCCGGCACCCCGGGGTCGGCGCCGGCCTCGCGCGCGGCGTGCAGGAGCCGCAGAACCTCATCGTAGTCGCGGCGCCCGTACGCAGCCTGCAGGTCCGGGGCAGGGGGGGCGGGGGTATCGTGGCCGCCCGCGGCAGCCAGCTCGTCCACGGAGCGCATCGCGGCCTGCGCGAACCCCGCTCGTTCCGGATCTTCGTCGCCGGCCATCCGGTTGCAGATCGACCGGAGCAGATCGGCCTCGTCCCTGCGGAGACCGGGGCGCTCGATCAGCCACGCGATGCGCGCGCGGTCCTCCGGCAGCGCGTTCAGGGGCAGCACCGACGTACAGCGGTGCACGAAGCGCTCAACCGGCTGCACGGCGTCGGCGTCGGAGGGCCCCCCGGCGTCGCGCCACGCGGTTGCAGCCGGCTCCATGCGGTGCGGTTCGCTGTCGAGGCGGCCGGCTTCGATCGTCTCCCGTACCCCGGCCAGCCGGGCGGGCGTCCGCAGCGTGGCGTCGCCGGCCGAGTAGCGCTGCAGCGCGACCCGCAGATCGCCGCGCACGGCCGGCCCGGTGACGGTCGCGGTGAGCACCCCGCCGGCGTCCAGGGCGACGCGCAGCACCAGGTCGGGCCGGCCGGCGTCTGCCGTGTCGTCCAGGTGCACGGTCTCCACGTGCACGGTGCCCAGGTGCTGGTAGCCCGAGCCGCCTCCCGGCTCCTCCAGGAACAGCTCGACGTCGGCCTCATCCTGCGCCGGGTCCGCCGTGGTCAGCACCACCTGCCGGACGCCGCGGAAGCTGTCCAGCATCAGTGGGAAGAAGCAGCCGTCGGCGGTGCGCAGCCCGATTCGCGACAGCCCCGCCGCCGGCCGAACCGTCATCGGGGCTCCGAGTGGTGCTGCATGGCCAGCAGGTTCTCCGCCATGCTCAGCAGCGCGTCGGCGTCGTCGACTCCGCGCGCCAGCGACGAGTAGCCGACCGCGAACTCCGGACGCAGCTCGCCGGTGTCGTCCGGCCAGGTCGTCTCCGCCGCCCACCTGAGGAAGTCCAGCGCGAGCAGCGCCGCGCCGTCGAAGTCCAGGGCGGGACAGATCAGCGCCAACTGACCGTCGTGCTTGTAGTGGAAGCAGCGTACGGAACCTGCCGCGATCTCCTTGGCCGCCCGGAACACGCGCGCGACCACGCCCGCGGTGCGGCCGATGCCGGAAGCGCTCACCAGCCGGTGGTAGTTGACCACCTCGATGAGCACGACGCTCAGGCTCCCGCCGTCGTCCGCGCGAGCGGCCACCACGGACGGCAGTACGCGGGCGAGCTGCCCGAAACGTGGATAGCCGGTCTCCGCAGACCGGTCGGCGGGTTCCAGTCCCGATTCGAAGGTGATCGCCTGCTCCAGTGGCGCCGCCGCTACCGCCGCCACCAGAAGCAGCAGGTGCTCGGTGTGGGCGTTGAACCGCTCGAACGGCAGGTCCTCGACGACGATCACGCCCCATGCCCGCGCACCCGCACGCAGCGGCGCCGCATACACCACCGTGCCCCGGTCCAGGCGGCGCAGCGTGTCGTAGCGCGCGAGGTGCTTCGCGGAGAACAGCCGGTCGTTGCGCAGCGCCCAGCCCTCGATGCTGCCCGCGACCGGCAGGCGGCGCTCGGCGGGGTCTTCGTCGTGCCACCCTGCCGTGACCCGGACCACGAGCTCACCGCCGGCAGCATCGAGCTGCCACAGCGAGCAGCGGTCGGCGCCGGTGAGCTCCGTCACCGTGTCCAGGACCACGAACAGCGTATCCTCCACGTTCTGGGACGACAGCTCCCCCCATCGGGCATGCAGGTAAGCCAGCGAGTCGCGCTGACCGCTCACCCGCCGCTCCAGCTCGCTGGCGGCGGCCAGCAGCGCCGTCCGCTGGCGGTCCGCGGCGTCGCGCTCGCGACCGAGCTCGGCCGCCTCGCGGCGCAGGCGCCGCGCCCGCGCTGCATGCGTGAAGTGGATCAGGCCGAACAGGAGGACGCCGAGCACGCCGGTCAGAGCCAGCGTCGGCAGCCGCGGATGCGCGAGCGGGTCGGCGGCGGCCCAGTCGGCCGTGAGGGTGAACCGGACCGGCGCGCCGGGCAGGACCTCGAACGCCAGATACGCCAGCGCGGCCCCCGCCGCCAGCGCCAGGTAGCCGGGCACCCATCCGCGCAGGGCGGCCATCACGAATGCCGCGAGCAGATAGGGATTGACGGCGGCGTCCAGCAGACCGGGATCCTCGGGAGCCAGCACGTTGAGCCCGAACGCGGCGATCGCCAGGACGAGCGCCTCGATCAGGTACCGGACCCGCACCGTGGTGCCTCTCAGGCGCGGGCCATCGCGGCTGATGGCCCGCGCGCCGCGCTGCGGCGCTGGGCGCGGAACAGGGTGCGCGGGACGGAGCCGTCGATGAGCGGTTCCAGCGCGGCGCTGCCGTTGCCGACGATCACGTCGATCCCCTGCGCGGTCATCATGGCGGCGGCGTCCACCTTCGACAGCATGCCGCCCAGCCCGAGCGGGCTCGCCTCGCACGATGCGTGAGCGCGGACGTCGTCGTCGACCCGCTCCACGACCGGAATCAGGGGACCGTGCGCGCCACCGGCGTGCAGACCGTCGACGTTGGTCAGGATCACGGCGAGATCCGGCCTGACGTGGGTCGCGACCAGGGCGGCCAGGATGTCGTTGTCCGTGAAGTGGCCGCGGACGTCGAACTCTTCCTTGTTCACCAGGTCGTTCTCGTTGATCACGGGCACCATCCCGCGCGACAGGTACGAGTCCAGGATGCGCAGGATCGTACGTTCCTCCCGCGGGGTGTCGAAGTTGTAGTGCGTGAGAAGCACCTGCGCGACCTGCACGCCGTGTTCCCGGAAGAGCTCCTGGTAGCAGGTCGCCAGCGGAATCTGGCCGATGCCGGACAGCATCTGCAGTTCCAGCGGGTCGCCGGGCCGCTCCGTCCTGCCGACCACCTCCATGCCGGCGGCCACCGCCCCGGAGCTGACCAGCAGGATCTCGTCGCCGCGGCACAGCAGCGCGGCGATCTCGGCCACCTTGCCGCGCAGCCACGGCCGGTCGAGCTGTGACCCGGGGCCGATCACCCCGGTGCCGATCTTGATGAGCACGCGCATCGGTTCAGCTCCCCGGCAGGTCGCGATGGTCGAAGCTGCGCGCGCCGCTGGTGTAGTCGGCGACCACGTGGCCGTCGCCCTGCAGGCGATAGGCGTAGGTGGTCAGTCCTTCGACGCCGACCGGGCCGCGCGCGTGGATGCGCGTGGTGGAGATGCCGACCTCCGCTCCCAGCCCGAAGCGGTAGCCGTCCGCGAAGCGGGTCGAGCAGTTGCACAGCACCGAAGCGGAGTCGACCTGAGTGAAGAAGGCGTCGGCGGCCTGCCGGTCGGTGGTCACGATCGCGTCGGTATGGGCGCTGCCGTGCCGGTTGATGAAGGCGATCGCCTCCTGCAGTCCATCCACGATCCGGACCGCCAGGATCAGGTCCAGGTACTCGGTGTCCCAGTCCTCATCGGCGGCCGGGGGCACGTCGATCAGCGCGCGCACGCGCTCGTCGCCGCGCAGCTCCACCTGCGGCATGGACTCGCGCAGCCGCGGCAGGAGTCGCTCCGCGATGTCCGCGTGGACCAGCACGGTCTCGGCCGCGTTGCAGACCGCCGGATACTCGGTCTTGGCGTCGGTGACGATCGCCACCGCCTGGTCCAGGTCACAGGCGGCGTCGACGTACACGTGGCAGATGCCGTCGGCATGGCCGAGCACGGCGATCCGCGTGCGGTCCTGGATGCTCCGCACCAGCTCCGGCGAGCCGCGCGGGATGATCAGGTCGACCAGGTCGTCCATGCGCAGCAGGTCGTCGATCTGGTCGCGGCTGGTCGCCAGGTGCAGCGCGCCGGCGAAGCCCGCGCCGGTAGCGGTCAGGGCCGCCTGGATGCAGTCGAACAGCGCCCGGTTGGACTCGGCCGCTTCCGAACCGCCCTTGAGGATGGCGGCGTTGCCGGACTTGATGCAGAGCGACGCGATCTGCACCAGCGCGTCGGGGCGCGATTCGAAGATCACGCCCAGCACCCCGATCGGCACGGTCACCCGCGTCAGCGTGAGGCCGTCGTCGAGCCGGCGCACCAGGTCGACGTGCTGGAGCGGATCGGGGGCGGCGGCGACCTCCCGCAGGCTGGCGTCCATCGCGGCCATCTTGCTGTCCGACAGGCCGAGCCGGTGGATGAGCGGCTGCGCAACGCCGTCGGCGCGGGCGCGCTCCAGGTCGCGTGCGTTGGCGGCCTGGATCTCGTTCCGGCTGCGGTCGATCTCCTGGGCGACGGCGCGCAGGGCGGCGTCGCGCAGGGTGGCCGGCATGACGCGCAGGCGGCGGCTTGCCTCGCGGGCGCTGCGGGCCGCCTGCTGCATGGTCGCGGTCGTCATGGTCGCGGTCGACGTGGTCGGGGTCCTCACGGTCGGGGTCGGCATGTTCAGCCTCCGGCCAGCTCTCGGCCGCGCTCGGTGGCGGCGGTGATGGTGGCGGCGATCACGGAGTGCAGGTCGGAGGACTCCAGCACGGCGCGGCCGGCCACGGTCGTCCCCCCCGGCGAGCTGACCATGTCGACGAAGTCCGCCGTGTCGTAGGCGTGCTCCTGCAGCAGCGCCGCCGTCCCCCTGGCGGTCTGCAGGGTGAGCGCGCGCGCCGCGTCGGCGGGCAGCCCGCAGGCGGTGCCGGCATCGATGACCGCCTGCAGCAGCGGGGCCATGAACGCCGGCCCCGATCCGGACAGCGCGGTGACGGCATTCAGGTGCTCCTCCTCCACCTCCAGCGCCACGCCGAGCGCGCGCAGCAGATCGCCGACGACGCGGGCGTCCTGGTCGGTGGCGGACGGCCCGCGCGCGAAGCCGGCCGCCATCTCGCCCACGACGCACGGCAGGTTGGGCATGACGCGGATCAGGCGCGCGCCCGGCAGCCAGCCCGCAAGCCGCGCCAGGGTCATGCCGGCGGCGATCGATACCACCAGCCGGTCGGCCAGGTCGACACCTGAATCGGCCAGGTCGGCGGACGCCGTCTGCAGGTGCTGCGGCTTGACCGCCAGGAACAGGATTTCCGCGTTGCGGGCCACGGCGCCGTTGTCCGCGGCCGGCGTGGCGCCGGTCACGGCGCAGAACCGGTCCATCGCTTCCCGAACCGGGTCGTACGCGGTGATCGCGCCGGCCAAGCCGGCGGCGTGAATGCCGCGCGCCAGCCCCGACGCCATGGTGCCGGCGCCGACGAAGCCGAGCGAGGGTCGTGACCTGTTCATGGGTTCGCCATCCGGGCGAGCGACGCTACGTCGCCCGACGCGGATCGATCATGAGGATGCGCGAGCCGCGCTGTCGATCATAGAGGCTGCGCCGGGCGGCCGGCAATGCGTCCAGGTCGGCATCCCGGAATCCCAGCTCGCGGAAGAAGTCGATCGCCTGCGTGGTCAGCACGAACCCCCGGCGCGCGCCGCCGTCGCTCGCGCGGCGCAGCAGCAGCTCGACCAGGCGCCGGCCGACGTTGGCGGCGCGGTGCGACGGGTTCACCGCCAGTCCGACGATCTCCGCGTCTCCGCCGCCCAGGCGGTCCAGCCCGCTGCATCCCTGGATCGTGTGGTCGACGCGGTAGACGACCCAGTCGTCGATGGCGGCGCCGATCTGCTCCGGCGAGCGCGGCACCAGCAGGCCGCGGGTGACCAGCGGCTGCAGCAGGATCATGATGGCCGGCACGTCTTCCGGCGTGGCGGCGCCGAAGTCCGCGAAGCGATCGGCGTACACCATCGTCCCGGAGCCGCCGACGGAGAAGATCTCCTCCAGCAGCACGCCGTCGCGCCTGCCGTCGATCACGTGCACGCGCTCCACGCCGCCGCGGCAGGCGCCGACGGCCAGGCGAAGCATCGCCCGCGCGTCGTCGCCCAGGCCGGGATCCCCGGTCATGGCGGCCGCATCGTCGACCGTCATGGTCGAGAACGCGCCTGAGTCGCGCAGGGGCTGGCCGGCTGCGGGGCGAGCGGCTCCTCCGGCAGCCGGGATGCCGGGCGCGGCAGCGGCGACGAACAGCTTGGCGGCATGCATGCCCGTGGCGACCGCCACGGCGAGGTCGTCGCTGGCCAGGTTGTAGGCCGTGCCGACCGTGTTCCAGCCGATGGTGGTGACGATCGGCACGACCTCGCGGTCGATCAGCGTTCGAATCAGCGCGCCGTCGACCCGCTCGACGCGGCCCGACCGGTCATAGTCGACGCCGTCGACCACGCCAAGCGAGCGGGCGCGCACCCAGTTCCCGGAGGCGGCGTACCCCCCGCACTCGCTGAACAGCGACATGAGGCGGGTGCTCAGCGCCGACACCGCGTGGACGACGTGCTCGATCATCGGCTCGGTGGTGACCCGCAACCCCCGATGGTAGCGGGAAGGCAGCGACGCGCGCTCCAGCTCCCGGTCGATCGCGGCGCGCGCCCCGGCCACCACCACGGCGCGGATTCCCATGCGCTGCATGAGCACGATGTCGTGCACGAGCACCGCCGCCATGGGCGACTCCAGCACGCGGTCGTCGACCTTGATCACGAACAGGCTGCCGCGGAAGCGCGCCAGGTAGGTGATCGCGTCGCGGATCGCGCCGACCGGAGCGGTCATGCGATCCCGGGTCGCGCGCTCATCTTGACACGCCGGCGCGTCGGAACGGACATTTGGCGCGTCATGATACCCGACCGCGGCCTCCGTATCGCGCTCTGCGCGCTGCTCCTGCTGGCCCCGCTCGCCGCCCTGTCCGCGCAGGAGATGGACGACACGATGATGGACGACGGACCGTTCTACGTCAGCGCGGCCTACAGCGCCGCCCTGCCTGCCGAGCGGGACGTCTTCAACGGGGACCGGATCACCGTGGGAGCCGGAGCCGGCCTCCTGGGGGGCCGGATCGGCGTCGGCTACCCCATCGCCGGGTTCCGGCCGGAGATCGCCGTCGGCTACCACAGGGCTTCGGTCAACTCGCTTACGCTCGAGAAGTTCGACGGCCATACGACCGATGCGGTGCTGAAGCCCTTGAATGACAAGCTCGCGTTGGGGGGAGACCGGATTTCCGGCGCCCTCGAATCGGTCGACCTGGCGGCCAGCGTCTACTATGACATCGACACCGGCGCGGAGATCACCCCCTACGTCGGTGTTGCCGCGGGAATGTCGCACGTGAGGCTGACGTTCCGGGAGAACCTGACCGAACACGAGCTCGAGCGAACGGATTCGCTGTGGACGCCGTCCTTCCAGGTGGCCGTGGGCGCCGGCTACGCCGTCACGGAGGATCTCACGCTCACGCTGGGCTATCGCCTGACCGGCAGGCTGGAAGCCCAGTTCAGCGACGCGAGCGACGAGAAGATGGCGATGACGCTCAACCACCACATCGAGCTGGGGCTGCGCTACTCGTTGCCGTTCTTGCTTTAGAATCTCCGGCGGAGGATCCGCGAGGCGGGCGCGCTCAGCGCCCGCTCATCCCGCGCGCGCCTTGACACGCCGCCCCTTCCGGACGGACATTAGCGCGGTCATGATAACCAACCGCAGCCTCCGTTTCGCGTTCTGCGCCCTTCTCCTGCTTGCCCCGCTCGCCACCCTGTCCGCGCAGGAGATGGACGACATGATGGGGAGCGACGAAGGCTTCTACATCAGCGCCGCCTACAGCGCCGCCCTCCCCGGTGAGAGAGACGTGCTCGACACAGCCAACACCGTTGCTGTCGGGACCGGAATCGGCTTCCTGGGCGGTCAGTTCGGCGTCGGCTACGCCATCGCCGGGTTCCGGCCGGAAGTCTCCGTCGGTTACCGCACGGCTTCGGTTGATTCGCTAAAGCTCAAGAAGCTCGGAGGCTCCACAGCAGAAGCGCTTCTAAAGCCGGTGAATGACATGCTCGCAGCGGACGGAGCTGAGATTTCCGGCTCCATCTCTTCGCTCGACGTGGCGCTCAGCGTCTACTACGACGTCGACACCGGCTCGGCGATCGCCCCCTACCTCGGCGTCGGCGGCGGGATGTCGCAGGTGACCGTGAACGCGAAGCAGAAAGTGGCCACGGAGTATGACCATGAAGACTCGCTGTGGGCGCTGTCCTTCCAGGCGGCCGCGGGCATCGGCTACGAGGTCACGGAAGATCTGACCGTCGCCCTCGGCTATCGCTTGATCGGCACGCTGGAGGGCAATTTCAGCGAGTACGACACGACCAAGAGGAAGACGGGCATGACGCTCAACCACAACGTCGAGCTGGGGCTGCGCTACTCGTTCTGAGTATCCCTGGAACGAAGCCGGCTCTGCCATGACGCTCACCCGTAGCCCTCGCTTCGTCCTGTGCGCCTGTCTCCTGCTCGCCCCGCTCGGCATCTTGGCCGCGCAGGACAGGGACGGCGGCATGATGAAGGAAGACGGATCGTTCTCGGTGAGCGCCGGCTACGGCCTCGCCTTCCCCGCCGACCGCAAGATCGACGAGCGTACGCTGTCGACCGACCTGGGCTTCGTGAGCGGCCGGTTCGGCGTCGGCTACTCCATCTTCGGGTTCCGCCCCGAGCTGTCCGTCGGCTACCGCATGGCCAACGTCAAGGGCCAGGATGAACAGTCCGTCACGGCGATCGACGTGATCGCGAGCGTGTACTACGACGTCGATACCGGCAGCCAGATCGTCCCCTACGCCGGCATCGGCGCCGGCATGTCCAACGTGACCGTCAAGGAAGGAAACGGCAAGACGGTATGGGCGGTCGCCTTTCAGGGAGCCGCGGGCATCGGCTACGCCCTCACGGAGGATCTGACCCTCACGCTGGGCTACCGCCTGACCGGAACGATGGACGCCGACTTCCCGGATGACGGCGGCACGCTGAAGATGGCGCTCGGCCACAACGTCGAGCTGGGGATCCGCTACTCGTTCTGATGAGTGCTGACCGGAGCCTCCGCGTCGCGGTCAGCGCACTGCTGGTGCTGGCTCCGCTCGCCCACCTGGCCGCGCAGGAGGTGGACGACGGCGGCGGCTTCTACATCAGTGCCGCCTACGGCATCGCTCTCCCTGCCGACCGAACGATCGGCGAGGAGACGCTCACGACCGAGGTGGGCCTGCTCGGAGGCCACGCCGGCGTCGGCCTCTACCTGTTCGGCTTCCGCCCGGAGTTGGCGGCCGGCTACCGCCTGGCCAACGTCAAGGACCGGGAAGAGCAGTCCATCACCGCGATCGACGTGATCGCCAGCGTCTACTACGACGTCGGCATCGGCATTCTGATCGCCCCCTACGTCGGCGTCGGCGGCGGGGTGTCGCAGTCCACCGTCACGCGGGACCAGAGCAGGTCGGTGTTGACGCCGGCCTTCCAGGGGGCAGCGGGCATCGGCTTCTCCGTCCTGGGAGACCTGACCCTCAACCTGGGCTATCGCCTGCGAGGCTCGATGGACGCCGAGATCCCGGATACGAAGGAACTGTTGAAGGCGGGCCTCACCCACAGCTTGGAGGTGGGGCTGCGCTACTCGTTCTGAGGCTCCGGCGACGGTGACCGGGTCGACTCCCGCTGACCGCGGCGCTGCGGCTGATAGCTGCTGCACTCCCGGCCGTTCCCGGCCGGTCGCGGCGCCCGTGCCGCGCCGCTCCCGCTCCGGCCCCACGCCGGATGCGGCGCCGGGACCGGACGCCGCGCGCCGGTTGCTGGCACGCACCGGCGATACGGAGCGCCGGCGCTGCGCAGCGCTTGCGACCCGCGTCCCGATCACCGGCGGCGGCTTCCTGATGGGCACCGACAACCCTGACGGCTTCCCGGCCGACGGCGAGGGGCCGGTGCGCGAGGTGACCGTCTCACCGTTCTCCTGCGACGCGTTCTGCGTGACCGGCTACCGCTTCGCGCGCTTCGTCGCCGCCACCGGCTACGTCACGGAGGCCGAGCTGTTCGGCTGGTCGTTCGTGTTCCACGCGCACGTGCCGGAAACGGTCGCCGATCGATACGAAGTCCGCGAGGTGCCGGGCGTCGCATGGTGGCGCGGGGTGCCGGGCGCCTGCTGGGCGCAGCCGGAGGGACCCGGCAGCACGCTGGACGGCCGGCTGGACGAACCGGTCGCGCACGTCTCCTGGAACGACGCGGTGGCCCTGGCGCGGTTCGAAGGGGGACGCCTGCCCACCGAGGCGGAGTGGGAGCTGGCCGCGCGCGGCGGGCTGGAGCAGGCGGTCTACTGCTGGGGCGACGAGCTGGAGCCCGGCGGCGAGCACCACTGCAACGTCTGGCAGGGAACGTTTCCCGACCGCGACACGGCAGACGACGGCTACGCCGGGCGGGCGCCGGTGGACGCGTTCGCGCCCAACGGACTCGGTGTCCAAAACGCCGCCGGCAACGTCTGGGAGTGGTGCGCGGACTGGTTCGCCACCGACCACGGGGCCGACCGCGTCGACCCGCGCGGACCGGCGCGCGGGCGCGGCAAGGTGATGAAGGGCGGCTCCTTCCTGTGCCACCATTCGTACTGCAACCGCTACCGGGTCGGCGCCCGCACCGCCAACACGCCGGACAGCTCCACGGCCAACTGCGGCGTGCGGCTGGTGTTCCCGCCGGACTCTCAGGAGGCATCGTCATGACCGATCGGGAACAGGAACTGGCCGAGCTCGACATCTACGGGTTCACCGTCGTGCACGAGGTCCTGGACGCCGCTCAGGTGGCGGCGATGAAGGCCGCCCTGATGCGGTGCGAGCGCGAGGTGGGCACCGATCACCGGCACCGCGGCGCGGCCCGCCACGTGGCCAACCTGCCCACCCTTGATCCGGTGTTCTTCACGTGCCTGGACCATCCCAAGGTCATGCCGCTCCTCGTCCACTACCTGGGCGATACGCTGATCCTGGGCAGCCTCAACGCGCGCATCGTGCGGCCGGGCGACGGCGACCAGGCCCTGCACAGCGACATCGGCGCCGACCTCTTGAACATGGCCTCGCCGGTGATGATGAACACCGTGTGGATGCTGGACGACTTCTCGGCCGAGAACGGCGGCACGCGGGTCGTCCCCGGCTCGCACCGGAGCGGGCTGCAGGAACCTCCGGAGGGGTTCCGCGTCAGGCACGTGCACCAGGCCGCGGCACCCGCCGGCAGCGTGCTGGTGTTCAACGGCCAGTGCTGGCACGGCGGCGGCGCCAACCGCTCGCAGGGCCGGCGGCACGCGCTGTTCGGCCACTACCGCAAGCACCTCATGCGCTTCCAGGTGGACCCGCACGAGGGGTTCCCGGCGGACTGGCTGCCGCTGCTCGACGATCGGCAGAAGCGCCTCTTGCGCATGCACAACGGCCTGGGCGCCGCCCGCTCGGCCGACTCCCACCGCTGAGGACTGGAGCAACTGACTACCCAGTTCGAGAGAAGTACTGTAACTTGTACGTCATGGCGTACCGAAACGACGCTGTAGACCTGCGGGTCGTGAACTACTCCGACCTGCGCAAGAACCTGAAGGCCTACCTGGATGCGGTTTGCCGGGATCGGCAGGCACTCGTCGTGACGCGACGCGACGACGAGCACGTGGTGGTGGTCTCCATGGACGAGTACCGGAGCCTGGCCGAGACCGACTATCTGCTGTCGGAAGAAGCAAACGCCCGCCACCTGCGCGACTCGCTCCGGGATGCTCGCAGCGGCGGCGCGACGCCCCGCACACTCAGTGACGAATGAGCGCCCTTGGCTTCCGAGATCCTCTTCACCGAGCACGCGTGGCGCGACTACCTGTTCTGGCAGCGGACCGATAGAAGAGTACTGAAGCGAATCAACGAACTGATTCGCGATGCGGGGTGCTCGCCATCGCAGGGAATCGGCAAGCCGGAACCGCTGCGCCACGAGCTGCGGGGATGCTGGTCTCGGCGCGTCGACAGCGAGCACCGGCTGGTCTACGAGGTGCGTGACGATCAGATCCGCATCATCGCCTGCCGGTATCACTACTAGTACCCCATCAAACTGATGTCGACGGGTGACATTAGGTGGCTACACGGGCTTCGCGCGAGGCCGAGTCCCGTAGCACGCACTCCCAAACCAAAGTTTGATGGGTACTACCGGTGAGTGGCGCCCTGCTCAGCTCCCTGCCGTGAGCGCCGCGAACCGTTCGAAGAAGTCGGGGAAGGTCTTGGCCGCGCAGCCGGGCTCCAGGATGGTGAGGCCGGGGACGCGCAGGCCGGTCACCGCGAACGCCATGGCCATGCGGTGGTCTTCGTAGGTCCGGATCGGCGCCGGCGCGAGCCGTGACGGCTCGATGCGCAGGCCGTCCGGGCGCTCCTCGACCGTGGCGCCGAGGCGGCGCAGCTCCGTGGTCAGCGCCGCGATCCGGTCGGTCTCCTGCATGCGGATGTGAGCGACGTTGCGGATCGTCACCGGCGCGTCCGCGAACGGCGCGATCGCCGCGAACGTCGGCGTCAGGTCGGAGACGGCGTTGAGGTCGAGCTCGACCCCGCGCAGCCGCTCCGGGCCGGTGACGGTGATGCCCTCCGCGTCCTCCCACAGGTCGCAGCCCATCCGCCGCAGGATGTCCACGCAGGCGATGTCGCCCTGGGAAGAGTCGGCGGCAAGTCCGCGGACGCACACGCTGCCGCCGGTGACCGCGGCGGCTGCCAGGAAATAGGACGCGTTGGTGGCATCCGGCTCCACGTCGTAGGTGCGCCCGCGGTAGCCGGTATCGGCCGCGATCTCGAAGACGCCCGGCTCGGGCCGTCCCACTTCGACGCCGAAGTCGCGCATCACCCGCACGGAAAGGTCGATGAACGGCTCCGAGGGCACCGGGCCGTCCACGACGATGGTGGTGGCCGCCGCCGCCGCCGGCGCGCACAGGAGCAGCGCCGATACCGGCTGGCTCGAGTGCGCGGCGCGCATCTCGATGCGCCCACCGGGGAGGCCGGCCGCCTCGATCTCGAACGGCAGGTGACCGGGTTGACCCGCGAAGCGGAAGCGCGCGCCGGCGGCGGCCAGCACGGCCGGAAGGTCGCCCATGGGACGCTCGCGCATGCGCCGGGCGCCGTCGAAGCGATAGACTCCGCGCCCCGCCGCCGCCACGGCGGTCAGGAAGCGTGCCGTCGTTCCCGAGTAACGCACGTCCAGCTCCGCCGCCGCCGCCGGGATGCGGCCGCCGGCTCCGGCGACGGCGATGCGGGCGCGCGCCGGGTCGGCCTGTACGCCGATGCCGAGCCGTGTCAGCCCGTCCAGGCAGGCTTCGGTGTCGTCGCTGAAGAGCGCGCCGCGCAGGGTCGAGTCGCCGGAGGCCAGCGCCGCCACCACCAATGCGCGGTTGGTGAGCCTCTTCGAGCCCGGCACCGTCACCGTGCCGCGCACCGGGCCGGGGGCCGGCGTCACCTCGTACGTTTCCATGCGGCAGCCTACCCCGGCGGCCGGAGGGTGCGCAGCGCGTGGCGCCCCGAGCCGCGGATCGTTAGGATTCGCACCATGAACCGTGAAGCGATAACATCCAAGGACGGACCGCCGCCCGGCGGCCCCTACTCCCCCATCATCCGCTACGGAGACCTGGCGTTCATCTCGGGGCAGGTCGCGCTCGACCCCGCTACCGGGGAGGGCGTGCGCGATTCGTTCGAGGCCGAGGCCCACAAGGTGCTGCGCAACCTGCGCGCGCAGGTCGAGGCCGCCGGCTCCAGCATGGACAAGGTGCTCAAGACCACCGTGTTCCTGGAGGACATGGACAACTTCGCGCGGCTGAACGAGGTGTACGTGCAGTACTTCGACGAGCCGCGCCCGGCGCGCAGCACCATCAACGCCGCGCCGCCCGGCGGCTACCGCGTCGAGGTCGAGGCGATCGTCGGCTGCTGACCGCCCGTGCACGGCCTGCTGGTGGCCGCCGGCCTGCTGCTGCTGAGCGCCGCGTCGTTCACGCTGGCGCTGCCTGTCCTGGACTTCACCGGCGTCGTCCGCCGGCTGTTCGACGGCTATCCGGCGACGCCGGAGATGGCGGGCCGACTGGCGATCGCGGGAGCGATCTGCCTGGTGATCGGCTGGCTGCTGTACCGCAGGCGGGACGGCGGCTGACCCGGCGCCGGCGCTTCAGGCCGGTGGCCGCCCGGCCCCGGCGGCCTGAGTGGCAGGAGCCCGATCAACGGCCAGGCTGGCGTCGATCAGCCCCGCGAACACCGGACTCGGGGAGCCGGGCCGGCTGAGGAACTCGGGGTGGTACTGGACGCCGAGGTAGAACGGGTGGGTGGGGAGCTCCGACACCTGCACGATCGGTTGCCCCGGGGCCCATCCGGAGAAGACCATGCCCCGCTTCTCCATCAGCTCCCGGTAGAGGGGGTTGAGCTCGTAGCGGTGACGGAAGCGTTCCTCGGTGCTCTCCGCACCGTAGAGCCGCGCGGCGAGGGATCCCGGCCGCAGCGTGACGGTCCGCTTTCCCAGGCGCATCGAACCGCCGATGCCCTCGATCTTGTACTGCTCCGGCAGCAGCAGAATGATCGGCGAGTCGGTTCGGGGGTCGACCTCCTGGGTGTTGGCCGCCGGCAGATCGCAGCAGTGGCGGGCGAACTCGACCATCGCCGCCTGGAACCCGTAGCAGATGCCCAGCATCGGCAGCCGGTGGAGACGAGCGTAGGTCACGCAGGCGATCTTTCCTTCCCAGCCGCGGCGGCCGAAGCCGCCGGGAACGATCAGCCCGTCCAGGTCCCGCAGGTGCTCGGCCGCCTGCTCCACGCGCTGCGCGGGCGAGCCGGCAGCGTCGATCAGGTCTGACGGCACGTCCACGACCTCGACCATGGCCTGCCGGCCGGTGCCGGCGTGCTCCAGCGCGTTGTGGATGCTGGCATAGGTGTCGCGCGGTCCCAGGTACTTGCCGGCGATGCCGATCCGCACCGTCCGCCGGGGTCGGGTGAGCGCATCCAGATAGCGCTGCAGCCCGCCGGCCGCCGGCGCCAGCCCGGGGGTCGACGGCGTGTGGGCAGCCGCACCGTCCGCGGCCGTGGCCTCGGAGCCCAGTCGGAAGTACTCCAGGCAGATCTCGTCGACGCTCTGCTCCTGCAGATGGCCCGGCACGCGGTAGATGGAGCTCTGGTTGTGCAGGTCGATGACGTTGGGGACCGGCATGCGCAGGCGGTCGGCCAGCTTTCGGCGTACGCCGGTCTGCACCGGGTTCTCGGCGCGGCAGACCAGCATCTGCGGCTTGATCCCCATCTGCATGAGGAGCTGGGTGCCGTGCTGGGCGGCCTTGCTCTTCTGCTCGTTGAGGTGGCGCGCCTCGATGATCCATACTAGGTTGATGAAGAAGACGCTGCGCTCCCCCTCCTGGTAGGCCAGGTCGCTCATCGCGGAGATGTAGGTCCGGTTCTCCTCGTCGCCGACCGTGCCGCCGATCTCGACCAGCGTGATGTCGGCGCCGGCGGCCAGCGTCGACTCGCGCACGAAGCGCACCAGCTCGCCGGTGACGTGCGGGAAGAACTGCACGTCGGAGCCCGAGAACTGGCCGCCGCGCTCCAGCGCGTTGATGCGCTGGCTGAGCTTTCCGTTGGTGAAGTAGTTGTGCCGCGACAGGCTCCTGCCCATGAACCGCTCGTAGGTGCCGATGTCCATGTCGCACTCGGTGCCGTCGTCGAGGACGAAGACTTCGCCGTGCCGGTACGGGCTCAGGGTGCCCGCGTCCTCGTTGTAGTAGCCGTCCATCTTGATCAGGTTCGTCGAGAACCCGCGGTCGGCCAGCAGGCGCGCCAGCCCGGCCGAGAAGATCCCCTTCCCCAGGCCGCTCATGACGCTGCCGGTGATGATGATGTAGCGCGCCTGACCGACCCGGTAACCGTCGGGCAGGGTGCGGTACCGGTCGCCGGGATCGGATACATCGCTCAGTGCGCGCAGGGCGCGGGGGACGAGAAGGTCGCTCACGCGGCGTTCTCGCTCATGCGGCGTTCAGGTGGCTGAGCTTGCTGCCGTAGTAGGAGGCCAGGTGCGGGTGATGGATGAAGACCTCCCGGTCGTCGTACTCCAGGGTCCGGTATGACTTGGTGGCGATGATCGGGATGTGCGGGTAGTTGAACAGCTCCGCCGTGCGCTCCAGGAGCTCTTCCAGCGACTTGCGCCTGCCGTCGCGGTACAGCGGGGACGTGTCCAGTCCGGCGGCGTCGGCGGCGGTCACGGTACGGTCGACGCGGTCCTCGAGCTCGGTGCGGGAGATGCGGAAGCGATTGTCGAGAGAGGCGAACACCGCCGTGCTCTCGTACACCCGGATCAGGCGAGCGATCTGGTCGTACACCGAGCGAGCCACCTCCTTGGCGCGGGCGCGCAGGTCGGAAGCCATCGCGTCGCCGAACTTGATCACGACCCGCGAGCGCTGGTTGCGTACGCGCCGCTTGAGCGGCACCTCGATGAACGCGTAGTAGTTGTCGTAGACGTACTTGGCGAGCTTCCCCTTGCGCGACCCGGCCCGGTAGGCGCGGAACACCATGTCCTCCGGCACCCGCTCGTAGGAGATGTTGATCGGGATATAGCTCGCCCGCTCCACGCGCAGGTCGCGCAGGGCGTTGCGGACGGCCAGGAAGACCAGCGGCGACAGGGGGTTGAGCTGGCCGGAGTAGGATCGTCCGTACTTCACCTCGCCGGAGAACTCGTCCGTCTCGTACCCCGGAAACACCAGCAGGTGCAGGCCGTCGCTGTCGAACACCCGCTTGAGCTGATCCAGGTACAGGCCGTTGTACTGCTCGCGGGTCACGACGACCGGGCGCGTGCCGAGCGTCTTGAGCATCCAGTTGGGGAACCCCCGGCCGGCCTCGGACGCGTGGGGGGCGCGGGCCGCCGTGAAGCCGACGCCCCTTCGCCGCAAGGTGCGCCGCCGGGCGCGGGACAGCGGGCCCCCCGCCCG
>JAPOQV010000288.1 GCA_026710565.1 Spirochaetaceae bacterium
AGAAGAGGGGCGCGTCCGGCCCCTCCCCCCGCCGCCACCCGCCAAGGAGGCCAAGGGGTACCAGGTCGGCGCGGCGCGGGCGTTCCTGGAGCGGATCGGAGTGACCCCATGGGCAACACCATGACCTACAAGGGCTATGCGGCCCGGATCGAATATGACGACGACGACCGAATCTTCACGGGACGGATCGCCGGGATTCGGGATGGTGTAGGTTTCCATGCCGATACGGTGGACGCGCTCAGGCAAGCCTTCCACGAGGCAGTCGAGGACTACCTGGAGACCTGCGCGAAGATCGGCAAGGAGCCTCAGAGAGCCTACTCCGGCCGGGTGATGTTCCGTGTCAGCCCGGAGACGCACCGTAAGGCTGCCCTGGCGGCTGAACTGTCCGGCAAGAGTCTGAATCAGTGGGCGGAAGAGGTCCTCGACCGCGCCGCGGGGGAAGGATAGGTACCCGCTCCAGGCGCGACCTCATTCAGGGCGTGGTTGCCGGCTCGTAGGCCAGGCTGAACACCGTGTCGGTCATCCAGCGCTTGAAGCTGTCGTTGTCCATGAACTGCTTGAACAGCTCGGTGTCGTCGCGCATCACGGCGGTCATCACGCGCAGCAGCGCCTTGTCGTGCTCGATGCGCGCGTTCTGCCGGTCCGAATTGCGCTGGGCGTTGCGGAAGGCCGTGTCCTCCCGCACACGCTCGGGAATGGTCTCGATGATGAGCTGCCGCACGCGGTCGGCGTCCTCCCACCGGATGTCGCCGAAGTGCTCGTTGAACGTGCGCAGGATGTTCGACAGGCGCTCCAGCTCCGGCTCGCCGCGGTGGCCGCCGCCGGCGCCTGGGACCGGATCGATCTCGGCGTCCTCGTCGGGCAGCATGATGCGCTGCATCGCCTGCTTCTCCACCCGATAGCTATCCAGGTCGATGGCGTCGAGGATGCCCTTGGAGAGGTCCGGCTCCTCGGGGGCCGGCAGCTTGGGGATGAGGAAGTTCAGGAAGATGGAGCGCTTCTCCCACTCGGCGTTGGTATACGGCAGCACCGACGACAGGAAGGCGTAGGTGCGCACGAACGCCTTGGCGCCGCCCTTGAACGCCACCTGCCCGTCCTCGTCCAGCTCGCTCCGGTAGACCGCCACGCACGCGTCCAGGATCGGATCGAGCCGGTCGCGGTCCTCCCCGCCCAGGTAGCGCCGCACGAGCTCCTCGACCTGCTCCTCGGAATAGACCTGAGCGCCGTCCAGCTCCGCCTGCAGGTCGTGCAGCTTGTTGGGGTCGGTCTCGTCGGCCAGGATCGTCGCCCGGTAGAAGTCCGCGAACGCGTCGCGGATGGTGTCGGCGTCGTTGAGAAAGTCGAGCACGAACACGTCGTGTTTCTTGGGGTGCGCCCGGTTCAGGCGAGACAGGGTCTGCACCGCCTTGATGCCGGACAGCGTCTTGTCCACGTACATGGTGTGCAGCAGCGGCTCGTCGTAGCCGGTCTGGAACTTGTCAGCGCACACCAGGAAGCGGTAGGGATCCTCCCGGAACCGCGCGGCGATCTGAGACGAGGGCAGGCCGTTCAGCGACGCCTCGGTCACCTTCGCTCCGCCCAGCTCGTGCTCGCCCGAGAAGGCGACCAGCGCCTGGTAGCGGCTCTTGCGCTCGGCCAGGTAGTCGCGGATGGCGCGGTGGTACTGGATCGCGCGTTCGATGCCGTTGGTGACCACCATCGCCCGCGCGGCGCCGCCGATCTTGTTCTGCGCCAGCACCTGGTCGTGGAAGTGATCGACCATGATCTCGGCCTTGAGGCTGATCGCGTGGTCGCTGCCCTCCACGAAGCGGCGCAGCTTCCTCTGCGCCTTGCGGGTGTCGACCTCGGGGTCGTCCCCCCCCGTCTTGGGGAGCCGGTAGTAGCTGGCCACCGGCGTGTAGTGGGCCAGCACGTCCAGGATGAACCGCTCCTGGATCGCCTGCTTCATGGAGTAGCTGTGGAATGCGTGATGCCTGACCGTGCCGTCCGGCTGCGGGGCGGGGGGCCCGAAGATCTCCAGCGTCTTGTTCTTGGGGGTCGCCGTGAACGCGAAGTAGCTGGCGTTGGGCAGCAGCTTCCGCGACTCCATCACGCGGTTGATCCGGTCCTCGTAGGTCTCCTCCTCGCCTTCCTCGCCCGCCTCCGACAGCGCCTGGGTCATGGCCGCGCTGGTGCGGCCGCCCTGGCTGGAGTGCGCCTCGTCGATGATGATCGCGAAGCTGCGCCCGCGCTGCTCGTTGCCGATCTCGTCCAGGATGAACGGGAACTTCTGGACGGTGGAGATGATGATCTTCTTGCCGCTCTCGATGAACCGGCGCAGATCGCCCGAGCGCTCGGCGGGAGCGACCGTCGCCCCCACCTGCGCGTACTGCCTGATCGTCTCCCGGATCTGGCGGTCGAGGATCACCCGCTCGGTGACCACGATGATCGAGTCGAAGACCGGCGCGTCGTCCCTGCTCAGCCCGATCAGTTGGTGGGCCAGCCAGGCGATGGAGTTGCTCTTGCCGCTGCCCGC
>JAPOQV010000289.1 GCA_026710565.1 Spirochaetaceae bacterium
CTTGAACGCGCCATCGAGTGCGGGGACGTATTACTACGGTGCGTGTGTGACGCGGCCTCGGGCGAGACGGACACCACGAACAACTGTTCGACGTCACTTGCGGTGACGGTAGCGGGTGAGCAGTTTCCGGATCTGCTGGTAACGGCGCCGTCGGTGAGCAATGGCAGTCCGGCCCGCGGTGCGAGCTTCACGCTGTCGGCGACGGTCACGAACGGCGGCGATGGACCGGCGGGAGCGACGAGGATACGGTACTATCGGTCTGCGGACGCGACGATCACGACCTCCGACACTCCGGCGGGCGAGGCACTGGTGCCGGCGCTCGATCGGTCGAGAAGCGCAAGCAAGTCGGTGGAACTGCCGGCGCCGTCCACACCGGGTACGTACCACTACGGAGCGTGCGTGGTGGCATCGCAGGGCGAGACGGACACGACGAACAACTGCTCGTCATCGATCCCGGTAAATGTACAAGCCACTCCGCAGGTGCTGCGGGCACGCCCGACCTGGTGGCCGAATCGATGTCGGTGAGCGATGGGATCGAACGCGGCGCAGCGATCACCGTGTCGGCGACGGTGAGCAATGTCGGCGACGGACGGCGCAACCGTCGACGGTACGCTTCGTCCGGTCCGCGGATGCGACTATCACGAGCTCCGACCCACAGGTGGGCACCGACGCGGTCGGCTCGATCGCCCCATCGCGAAGCAGCAGCGAGTCCATGGAAACAACGGTGCCGACGACTCCGGGGACGTACTACTACGGAGCCTGCGTGGACGCGGTAGCGGGCGAATCGGATAGCTCGAACAACTGTTCGACGTCTGTGCGGGTGACGGTACCGGAGCCGCGCCGCCCCGACCTGACCGTGACGGCGCCGTCAGTGAGCGATAGCAGTCCGGCCTGGCGGTGCGGGCTTCACGCTGTCGGCGACGGTCAGGAACGGCCGGCGATGGAGCAGCCGCGGCGACAGGCTGAAGTACTACGCGGTCTGCGGACGCGACGATCACGACTCCGACACGCAGGTGGGCACCGATGCGATCACGGCGCTTGCCGCATCGGGTAGCAGCAGCGAGTCCGTGGAACTGACGGCGCCGACGACTCCTGGCACGTACTACTACGGGGCGTGTGTGGACGCCGTAACCGACGAGTCGAATACGGCGAATAACTGCTCCTCCGCGGTAACGGTGACGGTGCCAAAAGCGCAGCCGGTTCATCCCGACTTGGAGGTGACGCTGACGGTAAACAACGCGAGCCCAGCAGCCGGGAGCGACGTTCAACCTGTCGGCGACGGTGAGCAACACGGGTGACGGGGAGTCGCCCGCGACGACGCTGCGTTACTACCAGTCCACGGACGCGACCATCACTGCCTCCGACACGTCGGTGGGGACCGATGCGGTTGGGACGGTTGCCGCTTCGGCGACCAGCGCCCAGTCGATTTCGCTGACGGCGCCGTCTTCCGTGGGCGCGTACTACTACGGGGCGTGCGTGGACACGGTCACGGACGAGTCCGATACGACGAACAACTGCTCGTCGGCGGTACAGGTGGACGTCCAGGCGTGGAAACCGGACCTGCTGGTGTCGCAAGCGACGGTAGACTTGAGTGACCCGGTGACGGGAGAGACGTTCACGGTGTCGGCGACCGTGTCGAACGGCAGCCGCGGAGCATCGGCGGCTACGACGCTACGCTACTACCGGTCGGCGGATTCGACCATCACGACATCCGATACCGAGGTGGGGACGGACGCGGTGGACGCGCTGTCGGCGTATGGGAGCAGCGCGGAGTCGATTTCGCTGACGGCGCCGTCTTCCGTGGGCGTGTACTACTACGGCGCGTGCGTGGACGCGGTGGCGGGCGAGTCCGACACGACCGACAACTGCTCTGCGTCGGCGAAGGTGGAGGTCGTGGCCCAGCAGCGGCGAGTGGACATTTCACCCCGCACGCTGACGTTCGCGGCGGTGGGCGACTCCGAGACGGTGACCGTCCGGATCCTGGACGAGAACGGCGACGAGGACACCGACGCGTCATACACGTGGGTCAGCAGCTATCCCGTCGGGAAGTTGTGTTGCTCCATCGAAAAGGTGGATGACGGTCTGAAACTCGCGATGGACAAGGCCGGGAGCGTGAGATTGGACATATACTCGGATGACGCAAAGACGGCCATTCTGCGGGTGACCGCCTACCAGAAAGCGACGTCGCTGGAAGTGTCACCGAATTCGGTGAGCCTGGAGGCGGACGACACCGAGACGCTGAGCGCCACGGTCAAGGACGCGAACGGGAACGCGATAGATGGACGCACGATCTATTGGACGACGACCGATTCGGCGGTAGCGACGGTCGAGGGCGCGGACGACGGGGGTGAAACGGGTGCCACGGCCACGGTCACGGCGGTCGCAGCCGGGACGGCCACGGTAACCGCTCGCCACGCGGTCGTAATCAGGGGTACAGCCGCGGTGACGGTGACGAGCGGCAACTAGCCTATCGCAATATGGGATTGTCGGGGCCAAGGCTTCGTCAGGCGAGCGTCGTTGTCCCTCTCACTCGGCACGGTCAGGTGAGTCCGCGGCGGGCCGCTTCGGAGGAGTGGAATCGGGCTTGGAGTCCGTGAGCTCGCGCAGCACCTGAGCCAGATCCTCCCGAAGCCCGTCGCGCAGTTCGCGCTGCAGCTTCGCCGCCCACGCGGGTGCTGATTCCTCGCCGGAAGGGGGACGCTCGCGGACCGTACTGCCCTCGTAGCCCTTGCGAGGGCGGGCCGCACCCGGCTTGCGCGGCGGCCCGATGTAGAACTCCAGACCGAGCGCGGACGAGACGCGCTCCAGGGTGGTGCTCAGCGCGGCCCGCCCCTGCAGGAGGCTGCGGAGCTGCCCGACGGGGACTCCGGTACGGACGGAGAGCGGCCGGAGCCCCTCCCGCTCGACATGGAGCCGTACCGCGGAGCGGAGATGATCCAGCCCCAATCGTGTCACATGTAACACGATAGCGAAGAACTCGGGCAGAAACCAGCCCGCGTCGTTGACAGTATCCGGGATTCGTGCTACGAAAACCACACACGTCATGCCATGTATGATACGAATGAGTGACTCATTGGGGTTCCGCACGATCTCCGCCGCGTACGCGGGTCCAAAGAGCTCCACGACGAAGTGACTCGTCCGGAATTCGAGCCGGACAGCATCGACAAGGAGGAAAGACGATGCGAAACACCAACAGATTGATAGTGACGGCAACCGCCTTGGTTGCGATCGGAGCAGTGCTGGCCGGGTGCACCTCGCCGGTCACGCCGGACGTCAGGTTCTCGGCAGAGAAGCTGACGATTTCGCTGCCGGCGATGGTCGTCGGCCAAGCGTTCCCGCCCACGACGTTGCCCGAGGCGATGGGAGGCAAGGAGGGTCTCGTCTACTCGCTCTCCCCGGACGTGCCTGGGCTCACATTCGACCGGGCGACCAGAGTGCTCAGCGGGACGCCTCTCACGCCGGGAACGTACGACATGAACTACACGGCGAAGGATTCCGCGACTGGCGGCACCATGGAGTCGGTGACGTTTGCAATCGTCGTGAACCCCAGGCCGCTGACGAACCGGGAGCGCATCCTTGGCACGTGGCAGAAGACACACGAGTGGTGGGACGACGCCCCGGTAGGAACCTTCGTTGACTACCTGACCTTCACGGAGACTCGGTTCATTCTCGTTCGCTCGCACTTTCTCATGGACGGATCGTTTGATCATTCATGGCATCACCGCGGGACTTGGGACATCAACGATGAAGAAGTCATCCGCATCTGGTACCATGATCATGACGAGCGCGACGATACTGACGATATCCTCACAGAGTTGCGGAAGCCCTATTTGCTGATCGGCGATGATGATTTGCTTATCAATCACTGGACCGACGAAAGCGGCGAAGATTCGAATTCGGATTGGATGACCCGTGTCACTGACCCCTCGCTGTCGCTTCCACCGCAGAGCGTTTGGGTGAGGGAGTGGTACCGTGACGATGGCTGGTATGATATCGATACCATGACGCTGGCTGCTGACGGCACGTTCACGTGGTCGGAGCAGGATCCGAGTGGCACGTGGACCTTGACTGCCCAGTGGGAATTGGACCTGGACAACTACTTCATCAACCTTACGAACGCCACCGAGACATGGACGGAGACCGGGGAAGATCCGGTGCCGGATGGCAGGACTCGCGAGGCAAGATTCCTGCGCTTCGCCTATGCGCCAATGATGAGCGAGTCGGGGGAACTCATGATCAGCGTATCGTACTGGGACGATGAGCTCGAGGATCCCCACGGGAAGTACGGTAGCTACTCGCGCGTCATGACGCGCCAGTAATAGCCGCTCACCAGCGGTGCCTGCGAACGGCGAACGTGCTCGAGTTCGTCGTTCGCGGCGCGCTGCGCTTGCGGATCGACGCGGCGAAGCGTGTTTGACAGGGTCGTGACGGAGACGAAGTTGCTGCGCACGCACTCGTCGAGCGTAGCGCCGTCCGCGGCCAAGTCACCAGCAGCGAGATCGCGAAGGATCTGTCAGTCGAGAAGGTGGTCGAAACGCCACGGCCGAGGCGGAGACGTCAGCGGCACCCGCGCTCGCTACCGTGCCGACTCCGCCAGCGGAGCGAAACGTGGAGAAAGTCAGCGTTCGCAGCGGAATCGACGGATGGGTCAAGACTGGTGTTCCAGGAGTACGTAGAGCAGGACGGGCGTCGTGCGCGTCTCCCGCTCGACCGAGAAGCGAAGATCGGCCTCGCTGTCGCGCCCGACGGGGCTGACGAAGCCGGCGGCGCTGGCGCTTCGGTCCGGCGCAGCGGACGACTTCGCTGGTCGCAGCCCCTCAGGCGAGGGGGACCCGGTGGAGACGATGTCTGCGCCAACGTCCGTGAGGCTGAAGGGAGGCGGGTTCTCACTCGCCACTGCCCGGTGATTCGGTTGCCGGCCGGTTCGGCGGAATGGAATCGGGCGTGGTGCCCGTGAGATCGCGCAGCACCTGAGCCAGGTCCTCTCGAAGGCCGGCGCGCAGTTCGCTCTGCAGCTTCGCCGCCCACGCGGGTGGGGCTTCCTCGCCGGGGGCGGGACGCTCGCGGACCGTGTGGCCCTCGTAGCCTCTGCGGGCGCGGGCCGCACCCGGCGTGCGTGCCGGTCCGACGTAGAACTCCAGACCCAGGGCGGCCGAGACACGCTCCAGAGTCGTGCTGAGCGCGGCGCGTCCCTGCAGAATGCTCCGAAGCTGCCCGACGGGAACGCCGGTGCGCACAGAGAGTGGCCGCAGCCCCTCACGTTCGACATGTTGCCGTACCGCGGAGCGGAGGAGATCCAGCCCCGATCGTGTCACATGTAACACGATAGCGAACACCTCGGCATAAGCCAAGCGCGCGGTTGACAGCACCTGAGGCCCGTGCTACGAATCACACAATGTGCCATGGATGACACGACTGAATGGCTTTCGCGCCTGTGCGCGATCTTCGCCGCGCGTACGCGGCGCCGGTTGTCGACGGTGTCCCGTCTTGCAACCGGCAGCGGCGAGACGATCGCCCGCCTGAAGAGAGGCCGTACCATAACGATACGGCGAGCGGCGCGGGCGTTCCAATACCTCTCCGACCATTGGCCCGACGACCAGGAGTGGCCTACCGAGATCCCAAGGCCCAAGGCTGGGATCGGCAAGTCCCGCCCGCGGTCGCGCCGGGGCGCCGTCCGTGACCAGGTCGCGACGAGCCAGATCACGAAGGACCTAGCCGTTGAGGAGGTCGTCGAGCGGTTCACCGGGCAAGTGACCCGGGAACTTCATCAATCTCAACGGTGAGCCGACAGCATTCTCACCTGATGCTGGCGTTGCGCCTCCGGCGTTCCCGTAGCGAACGTCGCCAAATGGTGCCGCGAGGCTGATCGCGGAAGCGCCGTCAAGCAGTCGGCTCGTTCTTCGGCCGTTCCTGCGAAGGAGCGGCCGGCCCCTGCAAGAGGCTGCGGAGCTGCCGGACAGGTATTCCGGCACGGACGGAGAGCGGCCGCACGCCCTCCCGCTCGACATGGCGCGTCACTGCGGAGCGGAGATGGTCCAGCCCCGATCGTGTCTGTCATGGCACATGCCTTGTTGACAATCGACGTCGTCCATGCTACGAAACCTCTATACCACCGACTCTTGAAGACTTGAATAAATGACTCGCTGGCTCTGCGGGACTGTCAGGTCAGTCAAAGGGCTCGCGCCTTCGCGACCGACAGCACGAGACGATCTGGGGTCGAATCACGAAGTGCCCCGTTCGGGACTTCGTGATTGATAGACGGCATCGACAAGGAGGACAGACGATGCGAAACACCAACAGATTGATAGCGACGGCAACCGCCTGGGTTGCGATCGGAGCAGTGCTGGCCGGGTGCACCTCGCCGGTCGCGCCGGACGTCAGGTTCTCGGCAGAGAAGCTGACGATTTCGCTGCCGGCGATGGAGGTCGGCAAAGCGCTCTCGCCCACGACGTTGCCCGAGGCGATCGGAGGCAAGGAGGGTCTCGTCTACTCGCTCTCCCCGGATGTGCCCGGGCTCACGTTCGACGCAGCGACCAGGGTGCTCAGCGGGACACCTACCACGCCGGACACGTACAACATGACCTATACGGCGACGGACTCCGCGACCGGCGGCACCATGGAATCGGTGACGTTTGCAATCGTCGTGAACCCCAGGCCGCTGACGAACCGGGAGCGCATCCTTGGCACGTGGCAGAAAACACACGAGTGGTGGGACGACGACCCGGTAGGCACCTTCGTTGACTACCTGACCTTCACGGAGACTCGGTTCATTCTCGTTCGCTCGCACTTTCTCATGGACGGATCGTTCGATCATTCGTTTCATCATCGCGGGACTTGGGACATCAACGATGAAGAAGTCATCCGCATCTGGTACCATGATCATGACGAGCGCGACGATACTGACGATATCCTCACAGAGTTGCGGAAGCCCTATTTGCTGATCGGCGATGATGACTTGCTTATCAATCACTGGACCGACGAACGCGGCGAAGATTCGAATTCGGACCGGATGACGCGGGTTGTAGACGGCTCGCTATCCGCTCCCCCTTTGGGCGTTTGGGTGTGGGATTGGTATGGTGATGACGGCAGGTTTGAGATCGAGACCATGACACTAGAATCTGACGGCACGTTCACGTGGTCTGTGGACGAGCCGAATGGCACGTCGTTCTTGATGGCCGAGTGGGAATTGGAATTGGACAACTACTTCATCAACCTGAAGAACGCTGTCTCCACCTGGACGCCCAACGGGGGGGAGCCGGAGGAGTTGGACGAAGAGGATGGCCTGCGCGTCGCCTATGCGCCCATGATGAGCGAGTCAGGGAAACGCATGCTCAGGGTATCCGGATGGAATAGTGAGCTCGAATTACCGTACGGGGAGTATTGGCGCGAAATGACGCTCCAGCAGTAGCCGGAACGCTTCCGGCGGTGCTGCTCGTGGCTCGTGCGCCTCGCGGATGCTGATCGGAGAGGGCACCAGTGAAGCCCGAGGATCGCGTGCGGACAATGAGCGGCCCATGTGCACTGGAGCCCTAACGCCGCTTCCTGCGAACGGCGAACGTGATCGACGTCGCCGTTCGCAGGCCGCCGTTACTTACTCGGTGGCGCAGAGATGCTGCTTGAAGATTCCGAAAGGCCAGCCTCGTCGATACCGGTGGAGCCTTTGATGGTAGATAACGGAGCGTCGCGTTCTGAACCGAGGATGGCTTACGGCGGACGCTTAATAGCAACCTTGGAGAGTTGGATGCGTTGTACGGACGATCCGATAAAGTAGTGCACGCAGATGAACACAGGGAACAACTGTGCAAGTCTATTGTGAGCTCGATCGTCCAGCCGGGCGCAGCTTCGATGTCGGAGTAGTCGCAGTCGGGAAGGAGGAGACGCTTTGCCTCTCTTTCGGCAGGGATATGGTCGCCTGGTCGTTGTGACGGGCGTTGGTCGACCAAGGAGCAGAGCCGGCAGGAAGGTGTGGTGCGACCCCTTGTAGGGGATGTCCAGTTCGGGATCGCTCATCTCATCGGATTTCGCGAAAGCGTCGCCAGATGGGTTTGCGATTTCTCGGTTCAAGCGGTCGTGGTGATGCACCGTGGGGAAGCGTCGTGAGCAGATATGAGCGCGCGGACGTGGGTGTCAGACGGACGAACGCTGCGAATCGGCAAGGAAAGTGACGCCAGGTCGGGATTCGGGTCACGGCCGGCGGAGCAGCTCCGCGAGCCCCTTCTAGTCCAGCTCTAGGTCCAACTGCGCCGCACGGGTCAATGCCGCGAGGGCCGGGATGCCTTGACCGTCTCGCGCAGAGCCAGCTCGATGGTCTCATTCTTTGAGTTGCTGGTCAACCGTAACGGTTGTGCGAGTTATGCGATCGATCGACACCCTCTATCTGCGTGCGCTGAGCTGAGGCAGGGGACGTCCAAGTTCTGCGTATAGCTCGATGACAGCGGCCAAGGCATCTCTGACGTTCTCCAACGTATCGCCAATCGTGTCACCTTCGGTTATCAACTCCGGCAACAAGGGAGACGTCACGGTGTAGCCACCCTCGGGTTGCGGGGTCATGATGAGCGGTACTTTGTAGTCCACCAGCGGCTCCTTTCGTTCTCCTCCCGGCCGGTCATGCGGAAGCATCTACGATATACCTTCGGCACGTCGGTTGACAACGAACGCAATGGTAGAAGACGGCAGTGGCTGGTCCCCTGCTCCCCATTGTGTAAGTGCCAGCTACGCGGGAAACAGCTCCAACTGGCGCTGGTTGCGGCGGATCTCGTCGAAGTCGCGCTGCAGGATACGCAGCACCGGCTCGGCGACCGGGCGGATCTGGCGTTCGATGTAGTGGTCGTAGTGCAGGGGGTTCTCCTGCCGGTTGGTGGGTTCCGGTCCGTCGATGGTGATGACGTACTCGATCACGCCGCGCAGCTCCCCGGCGGCCGGTGCGCCCCGCTTGCGCGCGGCGACCACGTGCGGCGGCAGCGCCCGGTACTCGCCCGCCTCCTCGCGGAGCGCCTTGCGGTAGACGAGCTGCCGGTCGCGTTGTCCGTCCGACTCCTCGTCGATCACCTGCCGCAGGTAGTCGTCGACCGGATCGCCGTCGAACAGGCGGGTGTAGAGCTCGCGCTGGACCTCGTGGGCCAGCTCCGTCCAGTCGCTGCGCACGACCTCCATGCCGGTGAAGTGCAGGTGGCCGCCGGTCAGGCCCACGTACCGCTTGGTGGCGCCGCGCTCGCCGGAGCGCAGGGGAGGCAGGAACAGCCGCTCGAACAGGGTCTCGAACTCCATCTGCAGTGCGCTTCGCACGCGCCAGGTCTCGGCGATGTAGCCGGCCAAGGCCTCGGTCAGTTCCTCTGCCAGCCGTTCGCCCTGCGCCGCTGCATCGTCTTCATCCGCCGCGACGAACAGGTTGTCCGTATCGCCGTAAAGCACCGTGAGGCCGCGCCGCTCCATTCACTCCTTGGCCCAGAGCAGGCAGTGCTGGCCGAATCCGGTGATCGCGTTCGCCAGCCGGTGGTCGTGGAATCGGCACGACGGCGTGCCCAGCACACCGTAGAAGGAGTTCATCATCAGCTTGATGGCGTTGCCGGCCACCGCGTCGCCCGCCTCCTCGGCTTGCGCGCGGCTTGCGAACAGCCCGTCCAGCAGCTCGGTCAGGATGCCGCAGCCGCGCTCCCGGCGAAAGCGGGCGCCGTTGGGGGCGCGGATGGCCTCGTCTTCCTCGCCGTCGGGAACCGGCTGCCGGATCAGTCCCAGCGGATCAATCTGGAAGGTGCGGAAGTCGAACACCATCACGTTCCGGTGCAATCCGGGTTGTGAGGGCAGGACGTGCCCGCCCTGCTGCCCTTGCCCGGTCTCGGTACCGTTCTCCCCTTGCGTGACCCCGACGGTGGGGGCCACCACGCCCCGCTCCCGCAGACGCGACAGGTACAGGAAGTCGAAGGCGAGCCGGGCGTCGGTGAGGTTGTACTGCACGAACCGCTCCGGATCCTGCGCGAAGGTCCGCTCGATCTCGACAGCGTAATCGGCGGCGTGGAAGGTCTTGCCCTCGCCCAGGATGTGGCGGGAGGCGGTCTCCAGGCTGTAGTTCGGCAGGCGCAGCCCGACGGCGCGTAGCAGGCGGATTCCGTCGAGCACCGTCCGGCCCGGGACCGCTGTCCCGGAAGTGCGCCTGAGGAGCCGGAAGTGCCCTCGTCAGCACCATTCAGGAACGCCTGTACCGTTCGAGGTCTCGTTTGGCGTTCGTTCGCGAATTCGTCCTCGAACTCACGAATTCCTTGTGCTCCTGGCGAAATCGATCCGCGGAATTGCCCTCGCCAGCAGCCATTCAGGAACGCCTGCAACCGTTCGGGGCCCGTCTGGTATCCGCTTGGGAACTCGTCCTCGCGCTCGCGAATTCCTCGTGCTCTTGGCGAAATCGCTTCGGTCGAATAGCTCGGCGTGCCACTAACTTCGCCGTATGGACCGCTACAGCACGGTCGACCTGATGATCGGGGAGGCAGCCTATGGAGCAGAACCTTCGCCTCTGGACCCGCCCCGCACATGCGTGGAGCGGATGGCTGAATGCCCAAGGAGATGCCGAGACATGAAACGAATCCTGTTTATCGCGGTGGTTGTGCCGGCCCTGATCGTCGGTGCCGGTGCGGCGTTCGCTCACCATGAGCCGGAGACGGCAACCGAAGAGGCGTGGATCGAGTGCAGCATCGGAACGCTGATCGACGGACTGCGCAGCTCTGACATGGGCCTTTCGGACAGCGAGATACTGCAGTTCGTGGACGCTGCCCGCCGAGGCGCAACACGTGGCGACAGCGGAGGATACGATGCGGTGCCCGTTCACGATGGCTGTTCGCCATGGTCGGACTTTGAAGCCTGCATCGATGGCCCCAACGGCCCGTGCCTCTACAGGTTTGCGAGTTGTGAGCACGACGGCCACGTGCACTGGCGCGTAACCCTGGTGGAGTGCGGAAACTGCCAGCCGCAGAGCTGAGCAAGGCCTCCATCGAGCGTGATCGGATCCCGGGGCGGGCAAGGCGAGCGACGTCGACCAGCCCCCGCCCCGGGATCCGTTCGTGCCTGGCCGCTGGAGCGTCTGGTCGGATGCGCCGGCTACGCGGGGAACAGTTCCAACTGCCGCTGGTTGCGGCGGATCTCGTCGAAGTCGCGCTGCAGGATGCGCAGCACCGGTTCGGCGACCGGGCGGATCTGGCGCTCGATGTAGTGGTCGTAGTGCAGGGGGTTCTCCTGCCGGTCGGTGGGTTCCGGTCCGTCGATGGTGATGACGTACTCGATCACGCCGCGCAGCTCCCCGGCCGCGGGCGCGCCCCGCTTGCGCGCGGCGACCACGTGCGGGGGCAGTGCCCGGTACTCGCCCGCCTCCTTGCGGAGGGCCTTGCGGTAGACGAGCTGCCGGTCGCGCCGGCCGGTGGACACCTCTTCGATCACCTGCCGCAGGTAGTCGTCGACCGGATCGCCGTCGAACAGGCGGGTGTAGAGCTCGCGCTGGACCTCGTGGGCGAGTTCCGTCCAGTCGCTGCGGACGACCTCCATGCCGGTGAAGTGCAGGTGGCCGCCGGTCAGGCCCACGTACCGCTTGGTGGCGCCGCGCTCGCCGGAGCGCAGGGGAGGCAGGAACAGGCGCTCGAACAGGGTCTCGAATTCCATCTGCAGTGCGCTTCGCACGCGCCAGGTCTCCGCGATGTAGCGGGCCAGGTCCTCGGTCAATTCATCCGCCAGCCGCACTCCCTGCGCTGCCGCATCGTCTTCATCCGCCGCGACGAACAGGCTGTCCGTATCGCCGTAAAGCACCGTGAGGCCGCGCTGCTCCATCCACTCCTTGGCCCAGAGCAGGAAGTGCTGGCCGAATCCGGTGATCGCGTTCGCCAGCCGGTGGTCGTGGAATCGGCACGACGGCGTCCCCAGCACACCGTAGAAGGAGTTCATCAGCAGCTTGATGGCGTTGCCGGCCACCGCGTCGCCCGCCTCCTCGGCTTGCGCGCGGCTTGCGAACAGCCCGTCCAGCAGC
>JAPOQV010000290.1 GCA_026710565.1 Spirochaetaceae bacterium
CGCGAGCGTGCCCGCGTCGATCGCGTCGAGGAGCCGGCGGGCCTCGGCCGGCGACACCGACGGCGTCGCGCCCTTCGTCACCACGTGCTTCGGCCCCCGGACCGCCGCCGCCGGGTTCACCGCGAGGACCTGGCTGACGACGAGCCAGTCGCCGAGCCAGCCCCCGCGCCTCGCACCAGGCCAGGAACTGCCCCACCGCCCGCCCGTAGGCCGCCCGCGTCCGCCGGTTCGCGATCCGCGCCGCGAAGAACTCGAGAAACTTCCCCACCGCCGCCGGCCCCGCGTCGACGACGAGCCGCGGCAGCACGAGCCCGCCCCGCTCGGCGGCCGCCGGGCGCCCGGTGTCCGCCCGCTCGACTAGCGCCACGTCGTCGCTCATCCCGTCACCTCTCCCCCGCCGCCGGCCGCCTCGAACCGTTCGTAGTCGTTTCACGAGCGCCTGTGCCAGCGCGAAGAGCCGTTTGTGGACGCCTCCGAGAATACAAGCCTTTTCTGCGTCTCCTCCTTGGTCCGCCGACAACGGAGCGGCGCCGCAAGCGCCGCGATTGCTCCGGTGGAACGAGGGCCAGCTTCTCAGCTGGCCCGCAACGCCGACCTTGACCAGCCACGCCGTTCGCCTTCGAGAGCGCCAAGATGACTTCTTCGACTACACTACCACTCGTGGCGAATGGGAGAGTAAGGAGCTACGAATGAAAGACGTCATCGCGCTGCTGAATGACCAACGGTCTGAGTTGCTGGACAATGTCGCTCGAATCGATGCGGCGATCTCCGCCCTTGGTGGGACGTCGCGCCCCTCCGCTTCCAGGCGGCCTGCGAAGCGTAGGCGCCGCGAGATGTCAGCCGAGGCAAAGCAAGCGGTCTCGGACCGGATGAAGAACTATTGGGCGGAACGCAGGAAGCAGGCTGAGACTACCAGCAGCGGTGACGCGGAAAACGCGGACGACGCGCCGACTCGAGCGTAGGTCACTACCGCTGTGCGCTATCTGTAGCCCTACCTGTTTCAAGCCCGGCATACAGCCTCCTGACGTGATCCGGCAAGTTAACCGAACGGCCGTTATCAGACTCGGACGCTACTCCGCGAGGATGTCGGCCTGCCGCGGCGCTGCGCCCTCGAAGCCGCAGCGCAGCCTCGCAGCGCGCGAGCAGCCGGCGACCGCCGTCACCGGCGTAGTCAGATCCCCCGGATCCGGCCGTCAGGCAGTAGGAGCCACGCGATCAGCCCGCCCGTGCGCGGTCGCGGTCGGCCAGCAGCACGTTGTCGATGCGGGTGTTGACGGCCGCGATGTCGGCCGACAGCCGGCTCAGCGAGGCCTGCACGTGGGATTCGACGGCATCGAGGCGGCCGGCCATGCGGGAGATCTGCCAGCCATTGAGCAGCGCCCCGACCGCGGCGATCACGAGCAGCACGTCGGTCATGCCGGCAGCGTACCACAGGGCCCGCAGCCGCTGCGAGATCGAAGCATGTCGAAGCGAGCGGGAAACCGCACCGCTGCCGTCGCCCAGAACGAGGACCTTGCGTCAGCGTCTCGACGCTTCAGCGGCGCCGGCTGCAAACCGGCCGGCCAAGTAGGCAGCTTGGCCCGTCAGACGGGGAGAAAACATCGCCGCTGCCGGCCAGGACGCGATCAACCACCAGGTGGTGAGCGGGGCCAGCAGCCCGAGGCCAAGGAGCGCGAACATGACGCACTTTCTCCACAGGCCGGGCGGCAGCCACCGGCTCAACAGAACGCCGGCCACTCTCAGCTCCATCAACAAGCACTTCCTACACAGCGAGTCGGAGACGATCACGTGCCTGCAGCAGAACGGGCAGATTTCACCTCTCCGGCGGCCTTCACTACGTGCTCTGTTAAGAAAATCACCAGCTCTCCTCATCAAGTGGTGCTTCTCGTCAGCATCCATGTCGTCGAACGCATCGAGGTCGGCCAACAGCCGATCCAGCGCCTGCCGGTACGACGGGTCCACCGGGCCGGCCTGAGAAAGTTGCCAGCGGTAAACCACCCACGCCGGATCGGTCGAGGTCATACACGCCCGCGCCAGCTCGGTCGCCCGGGCGATCTGCTCGCGGGTCATGAGCGACTCGAGATCGTCTCGACTCTCCGAGACATCCTCCCCGTTCGCGCTAGCGATGCTCAGCCACATGTACGCGAGAACTAGATCCATCGGAACGCCGATGCCGGAGGCGTAGCTGAGGGCGAGACTGCGCTGCGCCCTCAGGTTTCCCTGCTGAGCCGCGACACGGAACCAACTCGCCGCCTCGGCAGCATCCTCGGGCACACCGCGCCCGCGGGCGTACATGACCCCGAGCGCAAACTGCGCGGTGGATTCCCCCTGCTCAGCCGCAAGGCGGTACCAACGGACCGCCTCGGCAGCGTCCTGGGGCACACCGCGCCCCTCGGCGTACATGGAGCCGAGGTTGAACTGCGCGCTGGCCTCTCCCTGCTCGGCCGCGAGACGGTACCAACGGACGGCCTCGGCAGCATCCTCAGGCACACCGCGCCCGCGGGCGTAAACGACTCCGAGGTTGAACTGCGCGCCGGCTTCTCCCTGCTCGGCCGCGACGCGGTACCAGCGCGCCGCTTCAAGGTCGTCCTGGGGTACACCTTGCCCCTCGGCGTACATGAACCCGAGGTTGACCTGCGGGCGAGCGTTTCCCTGCTCGGCCTGCTGACGCAAGGCGTCAGCATCCATGTGGACCGACGCCCGGGCGACAGCTGGGCGCGCGCCCTGGAAGGAGCTCACGAAGACCAGTGTAGCCAAGTCCCGCGGCCAACCGTCTCCGATCGTGCATGCCGCAGCGGCCATAAACGCCGGCGGCGCCGGCGGCGGCGGGCGCCGATCAGGTCAATGATTACGGGGTTTTATGGCCGAATCGGCGCGAGCGCGGCCGGGTCAACATAGTGGGCGTTATCGGACGCCGCTCGTCGCCTCCCTCCGCCTACGGCCGGTAGCCGGCCGGATACCGGCAGGCCGGCCA
>JAPOQV010000291.1 GCA_026710565.1 Spirochaetaceae bacterium
CGTGGAGATGGTGATCACCGCCATGAACAGGCTGTCGCCGAGCGGCCACCCTTCGATCAGGGAGAATCCCAGCGTGGCCACGACCGTGATCCCGAGCAGCAGCGCGATCGCGACCACGAAGCGGCGGTGCGTCATCGGCAGGATGATAGCGGGTGTCGCCTGTTATCGTGTGTCCGGCAGGAGGTGGGAGTGAGCCAGGACGCTCGTCTGATCCGGGAACAGGTCGACTACTACCGCCGGCGCGCGCCCGAGTATGACGACTGGTTCTTCCAGCGCGGGCGCTACGACGAAGGCGACGCCCGCCGGGCGCAGTGGCAGGCGGAGATCGAGTCCGCACGCACTCGACTGCGGTCCCTGGGCGAGGTCGACGACGCGCTGGAGCTGGCGTGCGGCACCGGGCTCTGGACCGGGCACCTGCTGCGGCAGGCGCGCCGCCTGACCGCCGTGGACGCGTCGCCGGAGGCGATCGAGTTGGCGCTGGCCCGCGTGCGCCACGACCCGCGCGTGGTGTTCGAGGTCGCCGACCTGTTCGCGTATCGGCCCGTGCAGCGCTACGACCTGGTGGCATTCACGTTCTGGCTCTCGCACGTGCCGGCAGAGCGCATCGGCGGCTTCTTCGACCTGTTGCGGCGGTCTCTGCGCCCCGGCGGCCGGCTGTTCGCGGTCGACTCGGCGAAGACGCGGGACAAGCGGACCAGCGCCGACGGGCTGCAGGAGCGCGATCTGGCCGACGGCAGCACCTTTCGGATCGTCAAGCGGTACTACGGCAAGGAGGAGTTGCAGGCGCTGTTCGCCGAGCACGGCTTCCGCGCGGACGTAACGCTCACGCCTTCGCTGTGGGTGGCCGTGGTGCGCTGAAGGATCCGGCAGCCTCCCACTCCTGAAGCATCGCTTCCACCTGCGCGCGCTCCTCGGGAGTCAGCGCAGACAGCGGTGGGCGGCACGCGCTCGACGCGAAGACCCCGAGCTGGCGCAGCCCCTCCTTGACCACCGGGATCGAACGCCCCGGCCTGGCGCGCAGCGCTGCGAGCGGCGCGAGTCGCTGCTGGATGACGCCGATGCGCTCGCGGTCGCCGTCGCTCACTGCGCGCCACAGGTCCATCGACAGGGCGGGGACCAGGTTGACCGCACCGGTGGAGAAGGCGCGGGCACCCTCCAGGGCGCAGTATGGGAAGAGTCCCTCGCCGCCGCAGACGCCGGCGAGCCGGCGATCGGGGTTCTCCTCGCGCTGGGCGGCCATGAAGTCCCGGAACCACTGGACGTCGCCCGATTCCTCCTTCACGGCGATGACGGTGCCGATACCGGCCAGCCGGCGGGCCGATGCGACGCTCAGCGGGACGGCGCTCGTCCGGTACAGCATGAAGCCGATGTCGGCGGACTCGGCGACTGCGCGGTTGTAGCGCTCGGCGCCCTCGCCGGTCATGCCGAACATCGGGTCCACCATCGTGATCTGCGCCGCCGGACAGCCCAGCCGGTGCGCGGCGCGCGCCTGCTCGATCGCACGGCCGATCGACCCGCTCACCGAAGCCAGCACCAGGGCATGGCCGCCGGCCTCCTGCACGGCGGCCTCCGTCACGGCGTGCCACTCGTCCGTCGACAGCGAGAAGCACTCGCCCGTCCCGCCACACGGGGTCACGGCCGGCACGCCATGTTCGACCAGGCGGCGGATCAGGCGGCGGAATGCGTCCAGATCGACGGGCGCCTCGGGATCGTCGTCCGTGAACGGGGTGGGTGGGTAGGCGACCGGGCCGGCCAAGCGGGCCTGCAGCGCTGCGCGATCCATCGGCGCGGGCAAGCCTGCCACATCGCGGCGCGCGCCGCAGCACGCGGCGCGGCTATGCCGCCGGTGCCTCGGGATCGGCCGGCTGCGGCGTCACCGCTGTCCTGCCGTGAGCGAAGGACAACGCGGGGACGTGGTCGGTTCGCCGGGGATCAGAAGTTGATGGCGCCAAGCGCGACCGCGGCGGCCACGACCAGCGCGGTCACGACGAGCGCTATGCGCTTGCGCCAGATCGTCGCCTGACTCTGTTGCCGAGCTGTCATGTGCATATCCCTATGGATCGTCAGTCAGCAATCGCGACTTGAGCCCTGCGGATTGCGTACGTCGGATCCCGGCGATCGCTCTACTCGGCCAGGGCGTAGACCTCGGTGTCGGGGTAGAACGCGTACCAGGCGAACCAGAAGTCGCGTTCCTTGGCCAGCACACGACCGTCGGCCGCGTCGGTGAAGGTGACCAGCCCCGATTCGTCGCGCTCCACCCGGATCACGGTGTCGCCGACGGGGTCCTCGAACGGCGCGTTCTCGATCACGGCGTCCTCGAAATAGGCCTTGCGGATGCCGCCGGCCTCGATGCCGAAGATCACCGCCTTGGGATGGAAGCGGCCGTCCTCCACGTTTTGCACCGGGAACCAGACCGAATAGTCGGTGTCGTACCCGTCGTACGGATCGTAGCTGTAGTCCCGGTAGCCGCCTCCGCGGTCCAGGATCTCCGCGTCGGGATGGTGCGGGCTCCACTCGCCCCAGCGCACCACGTCGACCGCGACCGGGGTCAGCCACTGGCCGCTCATGCTGCCGAACACGGCCTGTCCGCCGATCTGCATCCACAGCGATCGCGTGCGCCGGTCATACATGACCAGATTGGAGTTGTAGAGCATCCCGCTGGTACCGAACTCGACCGGCTCGCAGTCGATGGTGCGCTCGTAGGCGATGCCCGAGCCGCACAGCGGGCAGTACGTGACCACGATCGGATCGCCGCCCACCGTGTCGTTGACGATCTCGTGGTGGGTGAGGATCCGGAACGGATAGCCGCGCTCGATCCCGTTGTGGGTGAGCACGACCAGCAGGTCGTCAGGCTCCAGCCAGCCGGCCGCGTCGCTGACGGTGGAGAACGTCGGAAGATCGATCGAGGGAATGCCGTCCGGCGGTGGGCCGCCGTGCGAAAGCTGCCCCGGATGCAGCAGGAAGGGGATGCCGTTGAGCGACTGGCTGACCTCCTCCGGGACCGGCACGTGCGTGGAAGGGGTGCACTCATCGGCCGCCCACGCGGCACCTCCGGCCAGGATCAGGGCGGCGCAGGCGACGATCGCGCGACATGCGCGGCGGGACGTTAGTGAGGAGGGCATACGGTCAGGACAGCGCGCGCCAACTCCTTCTTACCGGCGGAGTGCGCGGTCGAGTCGGTATACTCGGACACGATGTCGTCGCGCATGGCCGGAATCGAGCCGGCGTACCCCGGTCCGCTCCCGTTGGCGGAGGTTCCTGGCAAGTTCCGGGAGCTGATCGGCCTGGACGTGATCCCGGACCAGGTCGACTTCACCAGCGCGGACACCGTGGTGGAGGACGGTCTGGCGCTCACCCGGCTGACCTTCCGCAACTTTCTGGGCGAATCCGTGCACGCCATCGCCATCCTGCCCGCCGAGCCGGCCGGCACGCTGCCCGGCGTGATCTGCACGAACGGCACCGCCAGCACGGCCGAGGACGTAGCGCATCCCGAGTACCACCGCAAGACCCCGCACAAGGGCCCGCTGTACGGCTGGGGGCGGGAGATGGCGCGCCGCGGCTTCGCGGTGCTGACCTTCACCCCGAAGGGGGCGGCGGCCCGGCGGGGGACCGTGGAAGCGTGGGAGGAGGAGCAGCGGCTGTTGCTGCCGTTCGGGCGGTCGCAGGTGGGCGTGATCGCCGACGAGGCGGTGCGCGCCACGCGCGTGCTCGGCGCGCTGGACGGCGTCGACCCCGGCCGCATCGGGCTCACCGGTATGTCGCTGGGCGGCTGGACGTCGTGGCTGGGCATGGTGGCAGCCCCCTGGGTGAAGACGGCGGCGCCGATCGCCGGCGGGCTCGGAACCCTGCGCGCGAACATCGACCACGGCCTGGTGTGGCGCCACTCGTCGTTCTGTTTCGTCCCGCACATGCTGCGTTACTTCGATCACCCGCAACTGATCGCGGCGGCGGTCGCCCCGCGCCCGTTCATGATGGTGGCGCCGCTGGAGGACGAGGACATGCCCGCGGACGGCGTCGACGAGTTCGTGGATTACGTGAGCGGCGTATACGAGCAGGCCGGCGTCCCGGACCGGGTCCTCGTGCACCGGCCGCCCGGCCACCACGTGTTCACCATGCAGTACTTCGAGTGGGCCGTGGAGTGGTTCGAGCGCTGGCTATAGAGGAGGCACGCGAATGATCACCGAGGCGACGTATCGACGTGACGGACGCACGGTCGCGGTGCGGGTCGAGCGGATCGACACCTGGGTCGAGGACGCGGGCGAGATCGTCAACTTCCCGTGCCTGCTGGAGCTGGACGGCCGGCTGATCCTGTTCTACTCGCGCTCCCGGCACGGCGGCGAGCACGTGGCTGCGGAGGATCCCGTGAACGTCATCGAGTCGTGCGACGACGGCGACACTTGGCACCCGGCGCCGGAGGAATTCGAGCTGTTGTCGCGGGATCCCGTGTCGGGACGGATCAGCGACACGTTCAGCACCTCGCTCGGCTACCTGCAGGACGGCACGATCGTGCACGTTGGGCACAACACCCAACTCCAGCACGACATTGGCTACGACCGGTCCGAGAGCCACATGCACGTGCAGTTCCAGCAGGACGACCCCACGTTCCGGTTCCAGCGCGCCTCGCGCGACGGCCGGCTGCTGGAAACGGTGCCGTTCAAGGTGTCCGGGATGACGTGGGGCCGGGCTTCCTACCAAGTCTACTCCACGATCCTGGAGGTGGACGGCGGCGACCTGCTGACGGCGATGGAGTGGGCGAAGATCCTGCCGGAGTCGGAGTGGATCCGCAGGCCGAACGGCTCGGTCTGGGTGTATCGCTTCGGCGTGTTCATCGTGCGGTCGAGCGACGCCGGCAGGTCGTGGGAGCTGGTGGAGGAGTTCGACCCGGAGAAGATCAAGCCGGTGTACGGGGTCAGCGACCGCGCCGTGGACGAGGGGTTCGACGAGGCTGACATGCGCATCCTGCCGAACGGCGACATCCTGTGCGTGTTCCGCACCGGATCGGACTCCCCGCTGTGGCAGTCACGCTCGCGCGACGGCGGGCGCACGTGGGCGGCGCCGGCTCCGATCGGCTGGCCTTCGGTGAAGCCGCGGCTGCAGGTGCTGCCGAACGGCGTGCTTGCCTGCGCCTCCGGCCGCGGCTCCTACGGCCAGCCTCAGGTCACCCACGTGATGCTCAGCCTGGACGGCACCGGCCGCCACTGGGAGCCGCCGTTCTGCTTCCACACCGGCCCCGGTTGCTCGTACACCTCGACCATGCAGCGCGACGGTACGCTGCACGTGGTCTACTCGGCCTCCGACTTCACCCGCGACATGGGCACCCACGGCCTGCCCAAGCAAGCGATCCGCCGCGCGGTGCTCGCCATCGAGGTGGTCTGAACTGCGACCAAGGGCCGACTGATGCGATGACAGCCGGACCGGATCCTGGGAGGAGGGGACGCATGGCGACGGTCGAAGACCTGCTCGGTCCGCTCGCGAGCTGGTGGATCGCGATGTCGTCGTGGTCAGCGGAGGCCGGACGGTTGCGGTGCTGGCCACGCCGTTGGATCAAGCGGCGCCACCGGGACGCCGAGCTGCAACGGCGGATCATCCGCGAACACGTGGCGATGATCCAGTTCGGTGGATGTGATGGCGGGGATGGCAGACGGCCCGCAACCCATAACGGGGTTCAGTCGCTCGCCGGGATCAGGGTCCGGACGCCGTTGCGGTAGACGACCTGCTGTTTGCCGCCGGGGACGGGCAGCGCGCGCAGGGCCAGCTCGCCGAAGGTGACCAAGGGCTCGGACTTGAGCAGGATCTCGTCGAGCGACTGCTCGGGCGTGCGGCCGGTGGTGTCGATGGTGACGACGCGGCCGACCTTGCGCAACAGGGAGTTCTCCACTTCCTCCGCGAAGCGCTCCTTGATGCGGGCGATGTCGGCTTCGCGGATCACCTGGTGCTCGTGGGGGGCGTCCGTCATCCGCCGGCGGATCGCCTGGTCGTCGGCGGTGAGGTGGAACAGGACCACGTCCGGCAGGCGGCGCTCGAAGATCTGCGCCTCGTAGACGCGCTGCTTGATGTGCCGGTAGCGGCGGTAGTAGGGGCTCTCGGGGTCATCGCCGTAGATGTCGCAGTAGACGGCCTCCTCGATGAACCAGCCGCCGAACAGGGGGTTCTGGATGAACTCGATCAGCTCGATGTGGAACTGGATCTGCATGCGCTGGTAGCGCTCCTTCATGTCGTCGGGCGCGTCCAGCAGCAGCTTCCGCGCCTCCTCGCTCAGGGTGCGGTCGGGCAGGCTGAAGTGGTCGTCGTAATGCGCGGGCAGGCCACGCGCCTCGTAATAGCCGCCGAGCAGGTTGATCAGCGTCGTTTTGCCGGCGTACTCGATGCCGGTGAAGATGGCTCTCATTCCGTGTGCCTCCGTCGTGGTGTGGTGATCAGACGCGGCCGGCGGCGGCCAGCCGCTTCTCCGCCGCCGTGGTCCGCTTGCGGATGCGCAGCGGCACGTTCGTCTGCGGGTCGGGGTCGCTGTCGGCCCCGGTCTCCCGGTCCAGGAACAGCGGAAAGTCCTCCGCGTCCGGGTTGGTCAGGCCGTGCGGATGCCGGTAGCTGCGCATGATGATGCGCTGCTCGCGGGTGAGCGTGGCCAGCCAGTCGTCGTCGGAGAAGTAGTGGTCGCCGGCGGTGACCCAGCTCGGGCAGTAGGAGAGGAAGAAGTTCCTGCGCTCCACGTCGGTCTCGTTGGGCTCGACCCGATGCCAGAGGTTGCCGTTGTAAATGGTCAGCGTGCCGGCCTGCACGCACAGGATCTCCTCGCCCGGGGCGTTGTCGTGGGTGTGGTACTGCTCCAGGTGCTGGCTGCGGTGGCTGCCCGGCACGTAGACGAAGTTGCCCATGCGCGGCGCGGGGATGTCGGTGAGCCAGTAGCCGACGCTCATGCGCAGCGGCAGCTCGGGTGAGAACACCTGGTACGGCAGCGCTCGCGGGCTGTCCGGGTGCCAGGCGTTGCGCTCGGTGCCGCGCGCGCGGATGCGCAGGTCGCTGCGCAGCAGCTTCAGCATCTCCCCGAAGACGTCGTAGACGTAGCCCACGTGCCGGTCGTGGTCGATCAACTCCGCGATCGCGGGATCGAGCTCGACCGCGTTCTCTTTCCGCAGCGACCGCCCCGGCCGGTAGTTCGGATCGTCCGCGGCCACCCGGTCGACCGCCGCCAGGTAGTGGCCGATCTCGTCCGGGGACAGCGCGTTCTCGATCCGGATCAGGCCCTGCTGCTGGAACTCCTGCCACTGCTCGTCCGTGAACCCGCGCGGTGCGACGCGCAGCTCGTTTTCGCTCATCGGTCTCCTCCTCGTCCATCGATCGCGAAGCGCTCGGCGGCCGTCCGCCGCTTGCGCAGGCGCAGCGGGATGCGCTCCGGCACGCCGGGGTCGGTGTCGGCGCCGGTCTCCCGGTCCAGGAACAGCGGGAAGTCTTCCGCCGGCGGATTGGTGTAGTCGTGCGGGTGCGGGTAGCTGCGCATGATGATGCGCTGCTCGCGCTTCAGGGTCGCCAGCCACGGGGGGTCGGACAGCAGCCGGTCCCCGGCGCAGACCCACGACGGGCAATAGGCGATGAAGATGTTCTTGCGGACCGTGTCGGTGTGGTTGGGCTCGACCCGGTGCCAGAGGTTGCCGTCGTAGACGGTCATGGTGCCGGCGCGGACGCGCAGGATCTCCTCGCCGGGCGCGGGCTCATGCGAGTGGTAGCCGTCCGGGTACTGCTCCCGGTGGCTGCCGGGCACGTAGACGAAGTTGCCCATCCGTGCGCGCGGCAGATCGGTGAGCCAGTAGCCGACGCTCATGCGCAGCGGCAACTCGGGCGCGAACACCCCGTACGGCGTGGCGCGCGGGCTGTCGGGGTGCCACATGTTGCTGTCGGTTTCGCGCGGCCGGACGAAGATGTCGCTACGGACGATCTTGAGCATCTCGCCGTACAGGTCGTACGCGTATCCGACGTGGCGCGGATGGTCGATCAGCTCCGCGACCGCCGGGTCGGCCTCCACGGCGTTGGAGACGCGGAAGTCGGTCGTGCCCTCGACGTAGCCGGGGTCGCGCGCGCATATCCGGTCGACGGCGTCGCGGTAGTAGGCGACCTCCTCCGGGGTGAGCGCGTCCTCGATGATCACGATGCCGCGCTCCGCGAACGCCTGCCACTGCTCGCGGCTGAAGCCGGGCGGTGCGACCCGGTAGGTGTCCTGCACGGCAGGGATACCGTGCCTGAAACGGGGCGATCGCGGAACCGTCACCTCCGGGACACGAGTGTCGACGGGTCGCGGGCCGATGTTCGTGGCATGGTGAGCGCCGAGCAGGGGGAGATGGGGACGTGCTGAAGACGATCGAGGACGTAGTCCTGTATCGGGACGACCGCTACTACTGCGGCCCGGGGCCGGCCGTGGTCTGCTTTCCTGACGGGGAGCTGCGGGCCGTGTTTCGCCGCCATCGCTGTTGGGCGCCCGAGGTGATGATGCACGCCCATCCGACCACGGAGCAGTGCATGACCGACTCGGCCGACGGCGGCCGGACGTGGTCACCGCCGCGGGTGTTCATGGGCGGCGGCCAATGCGCCGTCGCCGGCCTGAAGCGCGACGGCACGATGCTGTTCGTGACCCATCGACAGGAACTGGTTCCCTACGCCGCCCGCGATCTGCTGGTCGACGGTGTCAGCTCGGAGGTCGCCACCCTGGTCGCCGGTTTGCGTGCCGACGGTCAGGATGACGCCGCGGACAGCCTGCGACGGAAACAGTCGCACTGGCCGATGCTGAGCGCCGGGACCGAGATCTGGCGGTCGGACAACCGGGGGGACGACTGGGAGGGGCCGTCCTGGGTCGGCGAGATTCCCGGCCTGCCGCCGCTCCATCCCGGGCTGCATGCGCCCGTGCACCTGCGCGGGTTTCCCATCGAGCTGGCCGACGGCGATCTGGTGTTGCCGGTGCAGGGGCGGGGTGTCGGCTCCATCCTGGTGGCTTCCACCGATGGCGGACGCTCGTGGGAGTTGCGCGGTCTGGCCGCGCCGAATCCGCCCGGCAGAGCGGGCATGGCATTCAATGAGTGGAGCGTCATCGAGACCGCGTCCGGCGACCTGGTCGGATTCGTTCGCTCGGAGATGAAGGAGCGGCACGGCGGGGGGCATCTGTGGACGGTGCGCTCCCCCGACAAGGGGCGGACCTGGAGCGCTCCGCGACGCGAGGATGTGTGGGGCTATCCGTACTTCGCGCTCACGCTACCGTCCGGCAACGTGCTGATCGTCTATGGATACCGGCGGGAGCACTACGGCATCCGGGCACGTGTGTTGGAGCCCGAGTGCCGCGCTCCCGGCGCGGCCGAGGAGCACGTGATCCGGCGCGACGGAGGCACCCTGGACCTGGGCTATCCGCATGCGGCGCTGCTGCGCGACGGGCGAGTGTTCATCGCCTACTACTTCAACGACGGCGGTCAGCGCTTCGTGGCAGGCACGATCGTCGAGGCGGCGTGAGCGCGGGGCGGCCGAGCGAGCTCACCGAGCCAGGCCCGTCGGCCTTCAGTCGGGCAGTGGCGGCGCAGTCAGGACACGCGGCGCCCCGGTAAACAGGGGTGTCTTCTCGGGCGAGGGGATAGCATCGGTCACCATGTTGCCGTGCCAATCGAAGCTCACCGATAGATCCGGCGCCGTATCCGGCCACAGACCGCGCACCTGATGGTGGAATCGCACCAGGGGGTAGGTGATCGTCAGCTCCACGCCGGTCTCCGCGTCGAATCGCACGTAGTCGCCCGACCAGCGCACCGGGATCGATCGCGTACCCGTGAACGCGGCCACCCGTTCTCTGGGCGTCCAGTGCGGGGGGCGCAGATAGAAAACGTCGTCAACTTTGGGCTTGACGGTGAGGCGGCCCTGATCGGGAAAGAACGAGATCACGTCGCCCCACGGTGATTCGCGTGAGAAGCTCATGTTCACGTAGATCCCGTCCGGCCCCCACGGCGAGCGGTACCGCCGCTCGATCGTGTTCGCCCAGGCCGTGTGTATCGCGCGCATCCCCTCCGGCGCACAACATCCGAACATTTCGAAGCCCGACACGTTGCCGAGCAGGTCGTTCTCGTAATCGTTGAGCCCCGAACCGCCGATGATGCCGCCCTCGAACTTGCGTAGCTCGCGGAGGCCGTCGGCGATGGCGTCGGGGGCGGCCCCCGCGTTGATCTCGCGGTAGTAGTCCTCGAACTCCGGGGTGATGACGAACTGCAGCGTGGTGATGTAGTTGCGCAGATAGCGCTCGACGTAATCGAAGTGCTCGGCGTCGCCGGCGTGACCGAACAGCGCGGCGTTGGAGATCATGTCGGACACGCAGCACGTCTCGTTGCAGGAATCCGGCATCGCCGGAAACCATCCCGTCCCGGTTCCGCGCGACAGCATCCAGTCCCATGCCCTGCGAGCGAAGTCGACGTAGCGCCGCTCCCCCGTCAGGACGCCGAGGTGATTGACTCCCCAGAGGGCATGCATGGTCGCGTGGCTGTGCCCGAGCGGATCGTCGAAGCGGCCATCCGCCTTGAAGCGGATGCCGCCCGGCTGGAGTCCTCGCATGATCCCTTCGGCGTACGCGCGGGCGAAGTCCAGGCCGTCCCGGTCGCCGGTGGCGCGGTAGTACGTGAGCAGCGGCTCCACGATCGGAGCCGGCTGCTTGCTCCACCCGGTGTCGAGGAACGATCCGTCCGGTTTGATGGCCGCCATCCCGCCGGGGAGCCAGCACACGTCGGTGCCGTCGTGCACCTCCCATCGCGCCAGTTCCCGCAGTTTCGCCAGGACCGTGGCGGCGAGCGCTTTCGGCTCAGCCTCGCCCGACCGCTCATGCTCCAGCGACAGGCTGTGCAGTATCTTGGTCGCCCCCCAGACGTGGTGCACGTAGTCCTTCCGTTCGAAGCGCGCGTGAATGTCGGCTTCGTTGTAGCAGCCGGGCGGCGCCAGCACGGTGCCGTCGCGTTGCACGTAGGCACGCATGCGACGATGAAACGCCCGCTCCACGTCCCGCCCGGCCTCGGAGCCCGCGACGTCGCGCATATAGTACCACTCCCACTGCATGCGCGCGTCGGTATCGCACGGCACTATCACGTCGTGACCATCCGGCACCGGTGGGCACCTGAGCGGGTGGCACTGGAAGACCGGCTCGTAGCCAAGGTGCGGTCGCGGCGTATGGATCAGGTAGTGCAGCGACCACTCGGCCATACGCTTCAGATCGACGTCGGGAGTGCGTGCCGGCGCTGCGGCCGTGACCGGCGCCGGCTGCGGGATGAGGCGCGCGTCGCGGACCGTTCCGGTGATGCCCAGAATCCGTGGCGCCGCAGCGGGGGTCACGTCGATTCGCCGGTGATGAGGAGGATGTCCGAACCGAAACCGAGTTGCGCGTCATGGTCGCCGGCGGGCAGACCGTCACCGGAAGCCAGCCACGGGTCCGGCAGCTCCATGGGTATGCCGTCGCGCAGCAACACCTCGCCTGACAGCCGCCGCTGCCGTCCCGGCCGGTCGTTCAGAGACTCCAGGACGTAGCCGCCGCCGCGGCGGAGGGCCTTCGGCCGCACCACGTTCCGCTCCGCTCCGCCGGGGTGGCGGAAGACGAACACGATCGACTCCGAGCCGTCGTCCGCCAGGTACTGCAGCGCTTCCCACCCGTGCGGGTCGGCAAGCTGCGGATGCCACACGTCGCCGAGCAGCAGATGGCGATAACGCTTGAAGTTCAGGAGGTTGCGCTTGAACGCCTCGATGTAGCCCGGCGGCGCATGCGAGAGGAGCTGCGCCTGCATGCCGTTGATGTTGCCGAAGGAGATCCCGTGCGTGAAATGGCGCCGCAGGCTGTAGTCGAGGGTGGAGGCCGAGCACCATCCGGACGTGATCTCCTTCAGCGTCGAAGCCTCGACCGATGCCCTGCTCGCCAGCGACCCCCACACGTAGGGGGACACCATCGGACCGGTGATGAACTCGTTCGTGTACCCGCCGGGCAGCAGCGTCCGCGGACCGGGGTTGGTCCGGCTGTGACGCAAGGACGGATCGCACTCGAACCCGACGAGGTCCGGGAACCGATCGAGCAGGTACGACAGGATCTCCATCCGGCCAGCATATGCCGCCCACGTTCCGCCGCGCGGCCCATGCGGGTGGTCGGCGCGGTCGCAGGCGTGGCTCACCGTGCCGGACGGGTCCCACTTGATCCACTCCAGGTCGTAACGTTCGATGATCGCGGCCAGCTTCTCCTTGATCTCGGCAATCACCTGGGGGCAGCCCAGGCAGAGCTGCGTCATCGGTGACAGCGAGGCGTGACGGGTCTCGAGCACCTGGCCGCCGCGCATCGCCACCCATTCGTGCGGAATCTCGCCGGTCGCCACTCGGATCGAGTCGACCATGCCGGGGTCCACCCAGAGGCCGAAGCGCATGCCTTCCGCCCGCACGCGCCGGGAGAGCTCGGCGAGCCCGTGCGGGAATTTCTCGGCGCTTTCCTCATAGGTGCCGAGCCCCTGCGCCCAGTCGTTCATGCCAGGCACCGTGGAGCTGCCCGCCACCCAGGACGCATCGTGGTAGAACGCGTCGAAGCCGACCCGCTTCGCGAAGGCGAGCTCCTCGTCGAGGATCTGCTCGCTGTCGGGGTCGGTGAGCCACACGCAATAGGCGGCCAGCGGCATGCCGGTCACCGGCTGCGGCAGCACGTGCCGCTTGAGGTAGCGGAAGGTCTCATTGCCGACCTCGTCCGGGCCTCCCTCGGCAAGCGTGAGGAATGTGAGGGGAGCCTCGACCGCGTGTCCGGCGGCGGGCTCGATGGTGCCGTCGGGATCCGCCGCACGCCCGTCGACCGGCGGGTTGGCGCCGGCGCGGATGCGGACCCCGTCCGCGGTGGGCTGGATGTCGAGGCCGAACCTGAGGACTCCCGCGCCCAGGTCGCCGCCCACCAGCAGCGACTCGCCTGCCTGAGCATCCTCGACCACGACCCAGTCGCCCGCCTGGTGCGGGCCGCTCGTCGTACCGGCTGCCGTGAAGCCGTGCCCGCCCTCCGCCGCGGCGGTCCAGAGGACCAGGCGGCGGGCCGTGTCGGCCAGCGCGATGGAGATCGGGGCGATCGCGCAGATCGCGGGCACGGAACCGCGCGGATTCTCCATGCGGGTCGCGCACTCGATGGTCGCATGGCCCGGAAAGCACCAGAGCGATTGAACCAGGAGCGCACCGCTGGGGTCGTGGAGATAGCGCAGGCTCAGTTCGACCGTGCCGCCTTCATGCTCGACCGTATCGGCGTCGGAGAAGCGAAAGCCGGCGCGTTCGGGCGGTCGAAAGCCGGTCTCCCCGTCGGCGCGCACCCATGGTCCGGTGGCGGCTCCCGCATGGGCCCATTCGCGCGGTGCCGGCGACCCGGTATCGGCGGTTCGCGCGAGCGACGCTACCGCCGTCCCACCCGCGTCCGTCCGCCGAAGCTCCAAACGCAGTCGGTCGTTGCCGATGATCCAGCCCCGAGCCGTCGCCTTCACCGATGCCGTCTGACCCATTCCGCTACGCCGATCCGCTGCCCCGGTCGGACAGTGAAGCGCATACGATGGGATCGGTCCAGGGCCTGCCGCGTCCGTTGCGTGTGGCCGGTTGCCACCGGTGCGGAATCGGTACACAGTGGCCCGGTTGCGGCGCGGACGCGCCAGAAACGCGAGTGCGCCGCCGATCCATATGGAGGTGACGGATGAAAACGAGACTGATCGTCCCGATAGTGGTCGTCCTTTCGCTGGCGTTGCTCGCGCCCGGAGTCCTGCTCGCGGCCGGAATACCGGAACCGGCGGCGGCTGCCGAAGGGCCGGTCGAGGTGACCATCTGGACCACCACGATCGGCGTCGGAGCGACCGGAAAGACCGAAGAGCGTTGGAGCGACACCAAGATCGGCGCGCTCATGGCGCAGGAGAGCGGGGTGGACTGGGTCTTCAGCTACACCGAGTCCGGAGACGTGGAGACGGCCTTCAACCTGCGGCTCGCCAGCGACGACTGGCCGGAGGTGATCAGGTCCTCGCAGCGCAACTTCGTCTGGCTGCAGCGGCTGCTGGAGGCCGGCGTCGTCGTGCCGCTGGACGGCTACTACGGCAACGCCGACTACCCGAACATCGCCAAGCTGTCACCGGAGGTGATCGACTTCTGGCGGTACACCGACGGGAGCATCTATCACTTTCCCGGAAGCGTGTACGAGGATCCCAAACAGCCGTGGGGCTACTGGGCCGCCGCCGTCTGGGCAGCCCATCCCGATTATCTGGCTGCCGTCGGCATGACGACCGACGACCTGGCGACGATCGAGGGTGTCGAAGACTACCTGCGCGCCGTTCAGGATGCCGGGCTCATGACGGCGGACGGCCTGCCGGTCCTGCCCATCACCGGCGGGCAGAATCTGAGCATGTGGCAGGTGATGCTCAACACGTTCGGCGTGTCCACGGCCGGGATGGGCTTCGACGACTACGATGGCGAGTTCATCCACTTCCGGGATCATCCCCAGACCAAGGCCGCGCTCCAGTGGGTCAATACGCTGTATCGCGACGGGCTGCTCGATCCGGAAGCGCTGTCGCAGAAGAACGAGACGCTGCGCGAGAAGATGATGGGCCGCCGCGTCGCGGTCATCGGCGACTGGGCGTGGGGCTTCTGGCAGACCGTCACCGCGGGTGAGACCCCGGCCACGGAGATGGTCCTGATCGACTATCCCCAGGCCCCCGGTGCGAGCCGGCCGGGCGTGAACATCACCTACAACCCGTACGGCGGGAACGGGCTGTTGATCACCAGGAACGCCAGGAATCCGGATGCGGTGGCGCGCTTCGCCGACTACGCGTACGAGACGGGAATCAACAGGGACTGGGAGCTCATCCAGGGTCCGCGCGGCGTGACCTGGGACTACGACCCGGACGAGGGGGCGCCCTACATGACGTTCCTGGACGAAGAGCTCCGAGAGGCGCTGTTCGCCGGCGACTACAACAAGATCAAGACCCTGGGGTTCGGCTCCAACCCGCTGTCGATGCAGTCCGAGGACATGAACTACTTCCGGCCGCGCGAGCTGCGCGAGACGCTGAACTGGATCTTCGACATGCACCGGTTCTACTTCGATGAGCCGAACGTCTCCATCGCCAGGCCGTACGACAACCTCAAGATGCCGGCCGAAGGGCTGTGGCTGCAGAACGCGGAGATCCTGGGCAGGTTGGACGTCGAGTTCTTCGCGAAGCTGATCAGCGCCGACTCACCGGCTGAATTCGAGAGCGCGTGGACCACCTACCAGGATCAGCTCCAACTGCAGGGAAGCTGGCCGCAGGTCAAAGAGGAATGGATGGCGACGCTCGCCGAGCAGGTGGGCTGACATCAGGCCGTAGACGGCCGTTCGGTGTGCGGTCGCCTGTGCAGCGCTGAGGCGAGGAGGCTCCGACCGGGAGCCTCCTCTTCGCTGCGGCGTGCGTGTGAGGAGGCGGCGCCCGCCCGCTCCTCCTGTTTCCTCTTATGAAAGTCTCGGGCTCCGAGCTGGCCAGTTCGACGAAGAAACGCGCGCTGTCGACACGAGCCTCACGCGTGCTGTCGCTCTACGGGTGGCACTATGCGTTCATATCGATCGGCGTCGTCTTTCTGTTCCTGTTCGCCTACATGCCGATGCTGGGCCTGCAGATCGCGTTCCGCGACTACAAGATCCACCTCGGCATGTGGCAGAGCCCGTGGGCGGGGCTGAAGTACTTCTATTTTCTTGGGGACGGCTACTTCTGGCAGTCGTTCAAGAACACCATCCTCATCACGACGTTCCGGTTCCTGTTCGGGTTTCCCGCTCCCATCCTGCTCGCCATCCTGCTCAACGAAGTGGGTCACAATCGCTTCAAACGGGCGATCCAGAGTCTCAGCTATCTGCCGCACTTCATCTCCTGGATCGTCGTCGCCTACATCCTCTACACGATGCTGGCGCTGGACACCGGCGTGATCAACCTGGCGATGCGGGCGCTCGGAATCCCGCAGGTGAACTTCATGGGACGGCCGGAGTACTTCCGGGCGATCGTCGTCGCCAGCTCGATCTGGAAGGAGATCGGCTGGGGTACCATCATATTCCTGGCGGCGATCGCCACCATCGACCCGCAGCTCCAGGAGGCGGCATTCCTGGACGGTGCCGGCCGTTTCGCGCGCATTCGCTACATCAACATTCCCGGCATGATGCCGACCGTCAGCATCCTGTTCATCCTGTCGCTGCCCGGCATCCTGAACGCGGGCTACGAACAGATCTATCCGCTGGTGAACCCGGCCAATCTGGAGGTGTCGAACGTCCTCGACGTCTATCTGATCCGGCTGGGCCTCACGCAGGCGCAGTACAGCGTGGCCACCGCCATCGGCTTCATGCTGGCCTGGGTCAACCTGCTGCTCGTGCTCATCGCCAACTGGACGATTCGCCGGGTGGGTCACGTGGGGTTGTGGTAAGCGGGCATGCATGTCTACTCGAAGGGCGAGCGCTGGTTCGACGTGGTCAACTACACGCTGCTGGCGACGCTTGCGTTCGTGTGCTTCTACCCGTTCGTGATGATGACCGTTCTGTCGATCAACGCCGGCACGGACAGCATGCGCGGCGGCATCACGTTCTGGCCGCGGGTCTTCACGCTCGTGAACTACCGGGTCATTCTGGAGAACGCCGCTATCCAGCGGGCGTACATCATCACCGTGCTGCGGACAGTCGTCGGCACCGCGAGCGGTGTCTTCGTCACGGCGCTGGTCGCATACGGCCTGGCGGAACGGCGCCTTCCCGGCCGCAAGTACATCATGATCTACATGGTGGTCCCGATGTTCTTCTCCGGCGGGCTCATCCCCTATTTCCTGCAGCTCCGCGATCTGCGCCTGATCAACACCTTCTGGGTGTACGTCATCCCGCTGCTGTTCAACATCTGGAACTGCATCGTCATGAAGACCTTCTTTCAGGAGATTCCGGTCAGCCTCAAGGAATCGGCCCGGCTCGATGGCGCCAACGAGTTGACAGTCCTGTTCAGAATCGTGTTCCCGGTGTCGAAGCCGCTGTTCGCAGCGATCTCGCTGTTCGTGGCGGTCGGCCATTGGAACGACTGGTTCGCCGGCGCCTTCTTCGTCACCCGACAGCACCTGCGGCCGGTTCAGACCTACCTCATGGGCATCATGACGGCGGATCTCTCGGATTCGTTCAACCAGCAGACGGTGCAGGCGGCGCAGCAGTTGATGGGACGTTTCATCACCGACTACTCTACGATCACGTCACTGTCGCTGCGCATGGCTGCGGTGATGATCGCCGTGATACCGATACTGCTGGTGTATCCGTTCCTGCAGAAGTACTTCGTCAAGGGCGTGCTCATCGGTTCGCTGAAGGGCTGATGGACCAGGAGGGGATGACGTGATGAAGGTGGATCTGGGCGGCCGGATCGCGTTGGTCACCGGTGCCGCGCAGGGCATCGGCCGCGCCATCGCCGACGCCATGACCGCCAACGGCGCACACGTCGTCTACAGCGATGCCGCTGCCGACAGGCTGTCGTCGGATCCGCCGGCGGGGCCGCTCACGCAGTCGGCCGAGCTGGATGTCACCAATGATGAGCACATCGATCGCGTCGTGAGCGATCTCCTGGCGGAGCACGGCCGTATCGACATCCTGGTCAACAATGCCGGCCTCAACACGTCGAATCGCGTCCCCACGGAACAGGTCTCGGCGGAGGACTGGAACCTGATCATGAACGTCGATCTGACCGGGACGTTCCGGGTGAGCCGGGCGGTGGCGGCACGGGCGTTGATCCCGCAACGAGCGGGACGGATCATCAACATCGCTTCGGTCGGCGGGATCGTGCCGTTCCGGCTGCAGTCGGCTTACATCGCCGCAAAGACCGGGCTGATCGGCTTCACCCGCGCCATGGCGCTGGAGTGGGGACAGCACGGCGTGCTGGTGGACGCGATCGCGCCGGGCTCCACGGTCACGCAGGCGACCCGCGGGCTGTTCTACGGCGAGTCGGGCGAGTTGAACGAGTCGGCCGTCGAGCTCATGGGGCACATTCCGCTCGGCCGGCCGGCTCAGCCCGAGGACATCGCCAACGCGGCGCTGTTCCTCGCGGCACCGGAGAGCTCGTACATTACCGGCCACGTCCTGGTCGTCGATGGTGGCTGGACCGCGGGGTACGCCCGCGACTTTTGAGAGAGACGGCTGACGAGGGGGATTTGCTGATGCTCGCATGGGTGCTGCACGGTGCGGAGGATCTCAGACGCGAGGAGCGCGCGGTGCCGCGTCCGCTCGCCGGCCAGGTGCTGGTGCGGGTGGAGCGCGTGGGTGTTTGCGGAAGCGACGTGCGTTACTACCAGACCGGCAAGGTCGGTACGTTCACGCCGACAAGGCCGTTCGTGCTCGGTCACGAGTTCTCCGGGCAGATCATCGATGCCGGATCCGAGGCGACCGGGCTTGCGGTGGGCGATCGGGTGGCAGTCGATCCGGCCCAGCCATGCCTGCGCTGCGACCTCTGCCGCGAGGGGCGCAGCAACCTGTGCGAATCCACGCGCTACCATGGCAGCGCTGCCAGCGACCCGCCGGTTGACGGCGCGTTCTGCGAGGTGATCGCGGTGCCGGCCAGCAACTGTCATCGCCTGGGTGATGAGGTCACCTACGCGGCGGGCGCCCTGCTGGAGCCGCTCGGCATCGCCACCCACGCGGTGCAGCGGGCGGGCGAGCTCATGGGCAAGTCGGTGGTGGTGTCAGGCGGCGGCCCGATCGGGCAACTGGTGGCCACGGTGTCGAAAGCCGCGGGAGCCGCATTCGTCTCGGTCGGCGATCCGCTCGCGTACCCGCGCTCGGTCGCCGCCGGCCGCGTGGATCATGCCTTCGACCCGACCGCGGATGCCGGGGCGGCGGAGATAGCGGAACTGACGCGGGGCGGTCCCGCGGTGGTCTTCGAGGCGGCCGGCGCGGCCGCCTCGCTCGATTGGGCCCTTGCCAACGTACGCCGCGGCGGCCGCGTGGTGCAGATCGGCCACGTGCCGATCCCGACGACCGTGTCCCTGCATCTCGTCATGACGAGAGAGCTGGAGATCACGGGGAGCTTCCGGCTGGGCAGCGACGGGTTCTCCGCGGGTGCGGCGCTGGTGGCGAGCGGCAGGATCGAGATCGAGTCGCTGGTCTCCTCGGTGGCGTCGCTCGACGATGTCCCCTCGGCGATCGAAGCCGCCGCCGACAACGATGCCGAGATCAAGCTGCAGGTGAGCGCTTCGCACGCGTAGAGGCGGAGCGGGCGGCGCTCTGCCCGTCGCGCGGCTCGACGTCACCTGGGTCGGGCTGGAGACACTTGGCGGAAATCGGATAGGGTCTGCCATGGAAGGACCGCGCACCGCCGATGTCGCGCGCATCGGCGATCTGACCGGCCGGCGCCCTGCCGGCTTTCACCACGCTACCGGCGGCTACACGCCGGCTGAGCGCTGGGTGGTGACCCTGGAGGACGGCGCCAGGGTGTTCGCGAAGATCGGCGTCGACGAGCTGACCGCGGGATGGTTGCGCGACGAGCGGCGGGTGTACGCGGCCATCGACGGCGACTTCATGCCGGAAGTGCTCGGCTGGGATGACGGCGAGCGGCCGTTGCTGCTGTTGGAGGATCTGAGCGGTTGCGGGTGGCCGCCACCCTGGGACGACCGGCGGGGCGAGCAGGTTCTGGACTCGCTCGCGCGGCTGCACGCGATCGATGACGCGAGCGCGATCAATCCGCTCGTCGTCGATGATCCGAGACTTCCCGGATGCTGGCGGCGGGTGGCCGCGGAACCGGCGGCGTTCCTGTCCCTGGGGCTGGCCAGCGAAGGCTGGGTCCGCGACAGCGCGCCGGTGCTGGCCGCCGCTGCCGAGGGCGCGGAGCTCGACGGGCCGTGCCCGACGCACCTGGACGTGCGCAGCGACAACATCTGCTTCCGCGACGGACGGGCGCTGCTGGTGGACTGGAACCAGACCGTGCTGGCCCACCGGGACGTGGATATCGCCTGCTGGCTGCCGAGCCTTCACGCGGAGGGTGGGCCGGCTCCGGAGGAGATCCTGCCGGACGCCGTGCCGCTGGCGGCGGTGATCAGCGGGTTCTTCGCCGAGCGCGCCGGCAAGCCGGTGATCCCGACGGCGCCGCGCGTACGGGTGGTCCAGAAGCAGCAACTCCGCACCGCGCTGCCGTGGGCGGTCAGGGCGCTCGGGCTGCCGCCGCTCGACGGACCGGCGGCGGGGTAGGATAGCGGCATGGAACGCGTGGACACCCCGCCGGAGGAGTACCTGGCGTCGCTGCCGGCGGACGTGGGCGCCGACATGACGGCGCTGCACGAACGGATCAAGGCGTCGCTGCCCGGCCATCCCACGTGCCTGTGGGCGGGCGTCTTCTGGGGCGGCAGCGAGCAGACGATCATCGGCTACGGCGACATGTCGTACGTGCGCTCCGACAAGAAGCGGGTGGAGTGGTTCCTGGTCGGCCTGGCGCGGCAGAAGAACTACTACAGCGTCTACGTCAACGCGGCCGACGGCCGGCGCTATCTGGCCGAAGCCTACGCGGACCGGTTGGGCAAGGCGAAGGTGGGCAAGAGCAGCATCACCTTCCGCACGCTGGCCGACGTCGATCTGGATGTGCTGAGCAAGCTGATCGAGCGAGCCGGGAAGCTGTCGAGCCCTGATGGTTCCACGTAGCCGGCGCTACGGGATGCCCGTCGAGCGCAGCGCGGCGCACCACTCGGCAAGCGCGGCCGAGCGGGACTCCTGCGTGTTCCAGTGCAGCGGACGCGGGCTGGTCGACGGCAGCTCCACGACCTCGGCATTCAGGTCGCGGAAGTGCTGCCGCCACTCCCGTGCGCGGCGTCCGTTGAGCAGGATCGGAAACGGACCCCGTTCGGCGACCAGTGCGCCGACCGCGTTGGGCTCGGCATCCCGGATGCGGTCGTCCCCGGATCCCTGCCGCCGCACGCGGGCATACAGGTCCCAGATCGCCAGGCCGTGGCGTCGCACCGAGGCCACTCGCTCGGCGTACCCTCCGGCGTCGTCGGCGATCACCCGGCAGTGGGCGAGCATGCGCCAGAACCGGTTCTGCGGATGTGCGTAGTACTGCCCGGTCTCCAGGGACGCGACGCTCGGAAAGGAACCGAGCACCAACGCACGTACCGGACCGTCAGGCAGGATCGGCGGCAGTCCGTGCAACAAACGCCGCTCAGTTTGTCTGTGAGCACCCAGGTGTTGTCCCGCTCTGCGTTCATCATCCACAGCCGCATGCACGCTATGGTAGTCTACCCCAAGACACATCTGGTTTGTTACAGTTCTGGGGCTCGACCCCACGTACGCGACATGGACGTTGCCGACCTGATCGTGCGACCACAGGAAAGGGACGATGTTGAAGCATCTTGAGGTCACCAATTTCAAAGCATGGCGCAGGCTGCGGATGCCCTTTGGCAAGGTGACCGGTCTCTTCGGCGAGAACAGCTCCGGCAAGAGCAGCGTGTTGCAGTTTCTGCTCCTCCTCAAGCAAACGAAGAATGCAACGGATCGTGGCCTCGTCCTTGACTTCGGTGGACCGACCGAGCTTGTGAATCTCGGCAGGTATCAGGACCTCGTGCATCAAGGTGACGCAAGTGCGGAAATCGACTGGGCGCTCGACTGGTCGCTTCCGAATCCTATGAAGCTCAGCGACCCGATGAGCCGTCGCAAGGCCGTTCTCATGGAGGGCGACCGTATGAAGGTAGGCTTCCGCGTAGGGTTGAGAGGGTCTAACTTGTCTGCGCGCTTTCTCAAGTACAGATTCGCCGACACGGACTTCACCATCGAGCCAAAATCCGAAGGATCGACAGGGTTCAATCTGAAGAAAGACAATCAAAATTTCACTCGTAATCCGGGACGCGGTTGGGCTTTGCCAGGCCCCGTAAAGACCCATCTCTTCCCGGATCAGGCCCGTACGTACTACCAGAACACAAGCTTTCTGAGCCACTTCGAAGCAGAGTACGAATCTCTGATGGACCGGATCTTCTATCTTGGTCCTCTCCGAGACCATCCGCAGCGGGAGTACCGCTGGTCCGGGGCGAGTCCTGCGGATGTCGGGCCTCGCGGCGAGCACAGTGTTGATGCTATCTTGGCGGCGACAGAACGAAACGAGACGCGGAACCTCGAGTACCGAGGGCGGCACAAGACCTTCCAAGGAATGATCGCTCATTGGCTGCAGGTCTTGGGCCTGATCGATGCGTTCGAGATCAGGGAGATCGCTCCTGGATCGAGCCTCTACCAAGCGCGCGTCCGAAAGAGCGATGGCAGTCCGGAAACGATGTTGACGGATGTCGGATTCGGCGTGTCCCAGGTTCTTCCGGTCCTCGTGCTTCTGTACTATGTGCCCGAGGGCTCGATCGTGCTGATGGAGCAGCCGGAGATTCACCTGCATCCATCCGTGCAGAGCGGCTTGGCGGATGTGATGCTGGCGGTCGCAGCACATCGGGGAGTGCAGATCATCGTCGAGAGCCACAGCGAGCATCTATTGCGACGGTTTCAGCGCCGTGCAGCCGAAGGAAACACTCCGGCATCCGATTTGAAACTTTATTTCGTTTCCAATGACTGCGGAGTAGCGGAACTGAATGACTTGGAGCTGAACGAGTGGGGTCAGATAGAAAAGTGGCCTGATCGTTTCTTCGGAGACGAAATGGAGGAGATCACCGCGATTAGCAAGGCATCTCTGAAGCGGCGGATCGACGAGTCGAGATGATCGTCAGTGTCGTGGACACCAATGTCGCGATCGCAGCCAATGGGCGAGAGACCCATGCGGATCTGCAGTGCCAGCTTGAGTGCGTCGAGACGCTTGAAGCCGTCTGTGCCCGACAGGTTGTCGCTATGGACGACAGAAACTTTATTTTCGACGAGTACAGGGAGCACTTGAGTTTCGCGGGCATCCCTGGTGTGGGAGACAAGTTTTTCAAGCACGTCTTCGATCACATGTATGGCGGTAGTCAGGTGCGCCTGGTTTCGATAACGCCGTGCAATGACATCGGTCGCGGCTTCGAGGAACTCCCGATCAACGGTCTCGACCCATCCGATCGCAAGTTTCTCGCCACGGCGCTGGTTGCGGATGCCGACATACTCAACGCGACGGACAGTGACTGGAGTGAGCAGGGGGATCTAACGAGCAAGTTGGGAGTGACGATTCGCCAGCTATGCCCACAGCATGCTTCGCGAAACTCATAAATCGTCGATCTTCGCGGATCACCCAGTGTTGAAGTATCCGAGGACGCCATACTGGCCGTATTCTCCCGGGACGTCCGGGGATGATGACGAGCTGGCCGATCCCACTCTGTTCGCCGGTCGACCGATCGTCGTGAGCGAGAAGCTGGACGGTGGCAATACGCTCCTCCACCGGGGACAGGTGTATGCGCGCAGCGTGTTCGCTCCTTCGACGGGGAAGTGGATGGCGATGGTCAAGAAACACCATGCATGGAAAGTGATGGAACCGGACGTGTTTCTCTACGGCGAAGACATCTACGGAGTACACAGCATCGAGTACGATCCGGTTCCTGAGGCCGAGACGTTTTACGCCTTCGCGCTTCGCGACGCGGAAGGCTGCTTCGCCTCGTGCCGGGAGATGGTGAGCTACGCGGAAGAACGCGAGATTCCGGTAGTCCCGACCCTGTTCGAAGGGACGTTCTTGGAGGTTCGCGACCTTCGTGACTTTGTGAGCAGGGCGCACGCGGAGCCGTCGGCGTTGGGCGGTGCGCGAGAGGGGGTGGTGATACGGGCGGCGCGCGCGTTTCCGGCGCAGGAATTCACGGACAACGTCTGCAAGAGCGTCCGGGCGGGGCATGTCCAATCCGAGGAGCATTGGTCGAAGAACTGGAGGGCATGCCGGATCGCGACCCGTTGAGGATAGGGAAGGATTCACGGTCTTCCAATACGGGCGGCGCCGGGGAGGTAGCGGGTGATGAAACGGACGATGCGGCGTGAGCGCTCACAAAGCCGCACCGCGAGCTCGGCCGGCGTCATCTCGGCGTGATACCGGCCGGTGACCGGATCGATCTGCACCGAGCGCAACGGGTTGCCGGTTGCCCGCGTGGCGCTGGGCGTGGCGACGAACGTGGTCCGGTTCGTCAGCCGCTCGGAGTAGACATGATGCCGATCGGGCGCCAGCGCGATGCCGAGGGTCCATTCGCCGACAGCGCGGCCTCCCAGCCCCGCCAGCAGGGAACTGTAGTGGTCGACCATCTCCGCGTCGGTCGCCGATTCCGTGCCGCCGATGCGGCGCACGTGAACGCCGGGCTGCCGCTCGTCCGGCAACCCCTCGATCCGCAGCGCCGCATCGAGCGAGAATGCCGCGATGCCCGACGCCGAGCAGTAGGCCAGCGCCTTGATCCGCGCGTTCTCTTCTGCGGTGTCCGCGGACTCGACGACGTCGACCGCAAGTCCCAACCGGACCGGATCGCAGATCTCCAGTGCCAGATGACCGAGCATGGCGCGCCAGTCCGCGATCTTCCCCGGATTCGAGCTGCCCAGCAGAAGGCGGACGCAGCTACCCGCAGGCGTCACAGGCGCCGGAGCCGGGCGACGGACGGATGGTTGTGGACCACGATGACGTTCGGGCAGTTCTCCCGGATGGCTCGACGCAGCACCGTGGCGGTCATCGGTGGCCAGATCGCCGTCGATTGATGCGGAGCAGCTTGTCAGTCAACTCCGACTCGGGCGTTATCGTCGCGTGAATTCGTTCTGCCTGCGCGACGAAGTCCGGGTCGAACGTACAGACGATGATGCGGGAGTGCTCAGGTCTTTCTCGATGCAAGTGAACGAAGTGCTTCCTGTTCAAAGTCAGAACTGCACGAGCCTCGCGTACGGCAAATGCAAGGACCTCTTCGTCAGGCACGGCTTGTTCCGCTCTGCCGGTGTCCTGAATGGTCAGCACGTCATGGCCTAAACGCCGAAGCTCCTCGACGACCGGTCGTGGAAAGTTCCCATTGCGTACAGGCGCGCCACTCATGAGTCCTCGTTGTCGCGGATCGCGTCTTCGATCTCCTGTCCGTGGGAACGCACATATGCCCATGCATTGGTCAGGTCTTCCGCTCGCAGTGTCGGATACGCGTGCAGCAGATCCGCTTCACTCGCACCAAGCCGCCGTGCCTGCTCCAGAATCCAGACCGGGACTCGGGTTCTGACGATACACGACTCTCCTCCACAAACTCCCGGAATGCTCTCGATACCGGGTAGCGCATCGCCCACATCGCGCGCGACCTATTGCAGCACCTGCGCTTTTTCTGCTCGCGTCATGGCCGTCAACAGTTCCTCGACCTGTCCGAGTGCGCTCATCGCTCGCCTCCTGAGAGATTCGGGCATCGCCTCGATCCTACACCCGTGAGCGACGCACGGCATGATCCCAAACGCGGATCGTACGCGTCACAGACCGCCGCAGCCGTCGAATCCCAGTCCGCGCTGCTTCATGCTCACGAAGCCGCGGGCACCGATCACGACGTGATCGAGCAGCTCGATGTCCAGCAACTCCGCGCTCTCGCGGATGCGGCGGGTGACGGAGGTGTCTTCCGGACTCGGGGTAGGGTCGCCGGAGGGGTGATTGTGGACCACGATGACGTTCGGGCAGTTCTCGCGGATGGCGGGACGCAGTACCTCCGCGACGCGGACCGACGCAGCGCACACGGTACCCTGGTAGACCTCTCGCACGAGCAGCACTTCATGCTTCGTGTTGAGCAGCAGAACTCGGAGCTGCTCCTGTTCCAAGTGTGCCATCTGTGCCCGGAGCAGATGGTACACGTCTTCCGGATCGCGGATCGCCGGACGGTCGGCGGGCGCCGGGCCGGCCGCGCGACGGCCCAGCTCCAACGCCGCCAGCACTTGGCATGCCTTCGCCTGGCTCACGCCGTCGAGCTCGCACAGCTCCGCGAACGACGCTCGCGCCAGCCCGGCCAGTCCGTCGAACTCGGACAGCAGCCGCGCGGAAAGCTGCATGACGTTCTGCCCGGCGATCCCGGTGCGCAGCAGGATGGCGATCAGGTCCGGGTTGGAGAGCTGGCCGGCCCCCGACAGGCGCAGGCGCTCCCGGGGCCGCTCGTGGGCCGGCAGGTCGCGGATCGTGAGGGTCTGGGCGGACATACCGTTGGCATGGACGTGTTGTTCCATCTATGTCCGTATACGGCCTTCGCGACAGTGACGCTTCAACTACGCAAGCGTCCCTGAGGCGAAGTCCCTTCGCGGCGGAAGGTGGCGGGTGATGAATCCGACGATTCGGCCTGGGCCATCGCCGAACCGCGTCGCGTATTCGGCCGGCGTCATCTCCGAGAAGTACTTGCCCCGTGCCGCATCGAACTGGAGTGAGTTCAGGGGCGCTCCGGGATCCACCGCCGGACTTGGCGTGGCGAGCAGCGTCGTTTTGGAATGTCAGCCGCAAGTCCCGACTGGTACGGATCGACGAGCTCCACGGGGATCCGGCCCAGCATCAGGCGCCACTCGCGGATCTTGCGACGGTTCGTGCTGCCAAGGAGAAGACGGACTTCGCTGCCGGCGTGCGTCATCCGCGCGGCGTCTCGCGGTCGTCATGGACCACGTAGAGCGGGGCACTCGGCAGGTCGCGGATGTGCCTGCGCAGGAACACCGGCTTGAGATTCCGGCGCTCCAGCTCATCTGCGGGGATCCACTCCAGCACGATGCCGGGCTCGGCTCCTTCGAATCTGCCGTCGCGGTCGAGGACGGACGAGTCTTCGCTGAGCTCGATCAGGAAATAGAGGTTGACCTCCTGATACCGCCGCCCGTCGAGCTCGAAGAAGTTGTCGGCGACGATGAGCATTCGGCCGACCTCCGCAGGCTCGCCCAACTCCTCGGTGGCCTCCCGCCGCAGCGCGTTGGCGGCGCTCTCGCCGAACTCGACGCGCCCGCCGAGCAGAAAGCAGAAGCCCTTGCCGACCGCGTGCTCCACCAGCACGCGGCCGTCGTGGAGGGCGATCCCGCCGACGCGGTACATGAAGGTCAGGTCGTCGCGCGTGAACATGATCATGCGGTCGTCCATCGGCGATCCTGCTCAGCTCCAGCCGGCCGTGTAGGGGCCGGGATGCTCTCCTCCGGGCGGCCGGTAGTGCAGGCGGACCTGCTCACGGGGGGCAAGATAGACGGTCACGGATCAGGCGAAGTCCAGGTTCCCGGTGATGCGCGTGCCGTCGCGCGAGAACTCCTCGACGTAGCGTCGGATGCGCTCGCGCGCCTCGTCCAGATCGTGGTTGTCCAGGTTCAGGTTGAGCAGGTCGATGTACCAGGGCGCCTTGACCGGACTGCCGACGTAGGTGCCGGCGATCTCGCGCGCGATCGGCAGCGTCGTCGTCTTCGAGTCCTCGTGCACGTCGCGGTCGGCGGCCGCCAGCAGCTTCGCGTACTCCTCTTCCAGCAGGCGCGCGAACATACCGGCGTCGAAGCGCGTACCGGCGTCCACGCACAACTCCGGGTCGCCATCGGTCAGCGCCGCGCCCTTGTGCAGCCACTCCCACAGGATGCTCAGGCGAATCTCGCCGGTGGCCATGTCCTCCATCAGGTAGAGCACGTCGTCGTCGCCGAAGTGATCGGACGGCTTCAGGGCGCCCGCCTGCATGCCCTGCCCGAAGGCGTTGCCGTACTGCAGGGCGACGCTCAACAGGTCGCGCGCGCCGCGGATCGTGCGTGGCGCAGGCGCAAGCTCCAGCAACCCGTCCGCATCCTCCTCGGTGTAGGTGAGCGCCGGGAACTTCCGCCCGAGCTGATTGGGCTCACCGGCGCGCTCCCACACCGGCCGCACGATCTGCACCATCTTCCAGTGGGCGACCCACTTGCCGCTGGCGCCGGCCTGCTGCTCGCGCTCCGCGCCGGACACCGCCTTGGCCATCGACGCCGCCACGCCGTCCGCCGATCCGACCGGGATGTTGGGCTC
>JAPOQV010000292.1 GCA_026710565.1 Spirochaetaceae bacterium
GGCACGCCCCTGGAGGACGAGCCGTGGGGGAACGTCCTTACCTCGGCCATCCGCACGCGGTCTTACGCGAAACTCGCGCAGAGCGCCGGCGTGGCGACGATCCTGGGGCGTCAACTTCTTCGACGCCGACCACGACAGTGACGAGGACCTGTTGTCGTCGCGACATGGCGGCTCGCGGACGACCTGTTTTCTCCAACGACGGCGACGGCACCTTTCCGGAACGTCGCCCGCCAGGCGGTCGGATCCCGAACGGCGGCAGCGCGATCGCGACTACGACCGCGACGGCGACATGAGTGGCGGTGGTCACAGACGGCCCCTGCAGCTCTTCGCAACGACACGGGCCTTCGCGCGGGTCGCTGCAGCTCGACCTGGTCGGACGGACAGCAACCGCAGTGCGATCGGCGCGTGGTCAAGGTGCGCGGGCACTCGTGCTGATGCGCCAGGTGAAGGGCGGCTCCAGCGGCCACTCGCAGAGCTCGCTCGCCGTCCACTTCGGGCTCGGCAGCGTGACGCAAGCCGACTTGGTGGAGGTGTTCTGGCCGGCCGGAGGTGTCGTGCGCTGGCACGGCCAACCGTCCGGACAGCGACTGCACCTCGTGGAGGGCTCGGCCTGCTCCGGTACTCCCGCTGCCAGTCGCTGCATCGAGACGGTCGCGGAGCGGCGAAGGCCCGCCCTGCGCTGAGCCGTGACCGGGCGGTCAGGCCGAATACGCGAACACCTTGGCCTGGAACAGCTTCAGCCGCACCGCGATCTCGTCGCCGGCCGCGCTCAGGTCCGTGCTGCCGCGCCACGACACCGGCCGGTCCAGGTTATCGCCTGACAGCAGATCGCAGTCCGCGAAGCTGAAGCCGGGGATGGGGTCGGCGTCCGGGTGGATCCGCGACGGCACGGTGCGGATCAGCTCCGCCTGGATGTGGCCGCCCGGCGCGCAGCGGTAGTTGAGCCGCAGCGCGTCGCGACTGCGCTTGACCGTGGGGATGGTGAACCGCCCCTCCATCTCCGCCTCCACGCCGCAGAAGCGGTGCGGGAGCCAGCGCGCGAGCTGCAGCACCCCCGGGCGGTGCGGTATCTCGGGATCCGAGGCGCGGTAGTTGTGCAGGCCGACGTGGCCGCGGTACATGGTCGCCCAGTAGCCGTCCGGCAGCTCGATCAGGCCGCCCCACGGCCGCGCGCCGCCCGAGTCGGGGCTGCCGGGCTCCCCGCACGGGATGACCGGGCTGCGGTCGGGCCGGAACCAGTGCGTCATGTCGCGGCTGAAGGCGATCTGCGCGTCGTTGTAGTCGCCGACCTGGTGATAGGTCTCCACGAACGCGCAATGCAGGTCGGGGTTGCCGGGATAGCGGAAGTACGAGCAGCCGTAGAAGGAGAGGTCCGGATCGTCCTGCGGATCGGGCGCCAGCACCAGCGAGGCCGGCGGCCAGTGCCAGAACTCGTCGGTGCGGGTCAGCCCGGTGGCTCGCCGGCCCATGCCGCCGACGCGGATGTAGGCGTAGTAGCCGCCGGTCTCCTCGTCGTACTGCGCGGCGCTGCCGCCGTCGGAGCTCATGTCGCCGACGCGCCCCACCGACGTCCAGCGGACGCCGTCCGGAGAGGTCCACCCCTCGACCCAGTGGCGGGACTCCGCGCGCGGCCCGGTGTAGGCGTCTCCCTCGTACTCCTGGCGGCGCCAGCGGTTGTATGCCTCCACGGTGTCCAGCTCCTCGCCGGTGTCGGGATCGAAGCTGGCGCCTACCTGGCCGATCGCCTTGAAGCGCTCCTCCGGCGTGCCGCGTGGATCCTCGAAGGGCGTGCCGGTGGGAGGGTTGGCGATGATGTTGTTCGCGCGTGAGCCCTGCCACTCGACCTGCCCAAGCTCCGGGCGCTGCCACTGGTAGCCGTCAGCGCTCTCCGCGTAGCACAGGTGGTGACCGCCGCCCAGGCCGGGGTTCTTGTCCTCACTGCGGTGCGCGTAGGCGGCGTACAGCATCTTGTAGGTGTCGCCGTCCCGCCAAACGCGCAGCGGCACCATGTTGCCCCCTCCTTCCCACCGGTCGTTGGAGGTCAGCGCCGGTTCGCTCTTGGCCGCCTGCTCGACGCGGATGCGCACGCCGATCGGCGCGTCGTACAGCTCGTAGCGCCCCTGGCGGTTTACGCCGCGGTTGCCGGGATGGGTCTGCGACCAGTCGATGAACGGCACCCACTCCTGAGTGGACAGGTCGCGCGCGATCGCCGCCGCCTCGCCCTGGGCGTAGTCCGGTGTCTGCTGGTTGGCCATGGCCCCTGACTGTGTCCGCTCCGTGGGCGTCCTGCAAGCAGTGCGCCACCTGTGCCGGCGCGTTGCGGCGGCGCGGCGGAGCCGGTAGGCTGCTCGGAAGGATGGCGCTCTCCATCGAGGAACTGCGCTTCTTCAAGCGCAACGGGTACCTGATCAAGCGCAAGGTGATGGACCCCGGCCTGATGGCGGAGGCGCGCCGCCGCCTGTGGGACGATCCGCCGTCGTCGCTGAACCCGGACGACCCGCGAACCTGGGTCGGACCGCTGCCGGCGGCCGACCACTCGCCCGATCCGGACAACCATCGCAAGGAATACCGCTGGCAGTACCGGCGCATCGGCTCCGAGCCGTGGATCATCCGCATGCTGGCCACCGATCCGGCGATCTTCGCCATGGCGGAGCAGATGCTCGGACCAGGCGAGCTGCAGGAGCCCGAGCGCATCCGCGGCATCTACTGCACCCTGCCCTTCGGCGACCGGCCGCGGCCGCCGGTCGGCTGCCACTGCGACGGGCACGCGTTCCACCTGGGCGTGGTCGGCTACATCGACGACGTCGGCCCCGACGGCGGCGGCTTCTGCGTGTGGCCGGGCAGCCACCGGCGCTTCTACCACACGTTCACGACCGGCTACCAGAGCGACACCACCCCGGCGCAGGAGGGGGTGAGGGACGAGGTCAACCGGGACGGCCCCGTGGACTGCTTCGGCGAGGCCGGCGACATCGTCTTCTGGCACCACCGCCTGGGCCACATGGCCGGCCACAACTACACCGGCCGCATCCGCCAGGCGGTGCTCTACGACTACAAGAAGCGCGACCTGGACGACGTGCAGGGCCAGCCGCCGTGCGCGGACATGTGGGAGCACTGGTCGCCCGCGCTCCGCGCTATCTGAAGCCCCGGACGTGAAGAGGCCGCACCCTGAGCGGGTGCGGCCTCTTGCATCATGTGCTGCTCGACGAGCGGCGTGAGCCCGGTTACTCCTTCAGGAAGACCGCCGGCTTCGGGGCGACGTTCCACCTGGCGTTGAAGTTGCCAAGCTTGGGGTTCACCAGGAAGATGCGGGGCGCGAACGCCGTCCAGCCGACTGACCAGACGTCCTCGATCGCGCGGCGCTGCCATTCCTTGTACGCCTCCCCCAGCTCCTCGTCGGTGGCGGCGGCCTGGATCTGCATCCACACCTCGTGGTTGTCCTTGATGCGCTGCGGCGGCTCCTCGCCCTCGGCGCCGTCGGTGCGCAGCCACGCCTGCCAGCCCTTCGCCCACGGGCGGCCGAAGTTCGAGGACGGAGAGGCGCTCGACAGGCGGTCCGGCACCTGGTTGTCCCAGGCGTCCGCGCTCTGCTGCTGCCAGATCTCCCACTCGTTGGTGGCCGCGAAGTCGCCGGACTGTTCCCAGCCGACGACGCGGTGGTTGCCCATCAGGCCGATCTTCGGCAGCTCCTCGACCAATAGCTGCCCCGCGATCTCCCACTCGCCGGCGTGCGGCTCGGTGGTGATCAGGAAGGTAATCGGCTTGCCATCCGGCCCCAGCCGGAACCCGTCGGAGTCCTTGTTGGTCAGCCCGATCTCGTCCAGGAGCTGATTGGCCGCATCCAGATCGTTGTTGAGCAGCGGCGTCGACAGCGCTTCCGGGACGAACCACGGATGCTCCGGCTTGACGATGCCCTGCACCTTGAGGGGCGCCTGGCCGGCGTACAGGATGTCGTTGAGCTTCTGGCGCGGGACGAAGTACGACCACGCCTGCCGGAAGCGCTTGTCCCGGAACAGGTTGCGCTTGAACTCGTCGTCCGTGTCCATGTTGAAGAAGGTCAGGTTCGAGCTGTAGGCGGCGCCGGGACGCGCCACCAGCTCCATGCGCACCTTGCCCTCGTCATGCGCCCGCTTGGCCAGCTCCAGGCTGTCCAGCGGCACGGTCGCGACCCAGCTCTGTCCCTGCAGGGCGCGCAGCTTGCGCGCCTCCGCGTCCGCGACCAGAAACACGCGGTTGCCGCGGATGTAGGGAAGCTGCTGATTGGCCTCGTCCACCGCCCACCAGTACGGATTGGCGATGTACACGGTCGGATCCGCCGGCGGCGGCTCGTGCGCGACGAACGGCGAAAGCTGAGGCGCGTCCGGATTGGAGTTGATCGTCCCGTCCCGTGCCCAGTCCAGCAACTTCTGCCAATTCTCGAACGGCGACTCCGCCACGCGGGCCGCCAGGGTGTCCGCGTCGGTGTAATCGGGGTGGAACTGGCTGAGATACGCCTTGCTCTGCGCCAGGAAGTGGCGCTCGGCGCGGTCCCCGGTCAGGATCAGGTGGTAGTTCGGGGACGGCTCTTCCAGCGTGACCCGCATCGTGTAGTCGTCGATCGCCTCCACCACCGACCCGGGCATGATGCCCTGATGCGGGGCCGCGGCCCCGATGGCCTCCATGTACAGGTCGTTGAGCTGCAGGTCATTCCACCAGAACAGCACGTCATGCACCGTGAACGGCGAACCGTCGGAGAACTTCATGCCCTCGCGGAAGTAGAACGTCCAGACCGTGAAGTCGTCGCTCGACTCCATGTCACGCAGCCCGTACGGGTTGTTCTCGCGCGTAAGGGGCAGCGTGTAGTCGGTCGGTCCCTGGATGTTGGCCTGGTCCGGCGAGTCACCGGTCGACCAGGCGTCGGTGTAGCGGCCGACCTCGACCATGCGCATGTCGCCGCCGTTCACGTACACGAACGGCTCGATCGGCAGCCGTTCCTCCACCGGCGGCAACTCGCCGCGGGCGACCTGCTCGGCATGCCAGGGCGCCTCCTTGTATTGTCCGATGGCGGTGCCGCCGACGACGATCAGCAGACCGGCCACCACTAGTGCTGTGGTTCTTTGCACGACTGTGCTCCTTCTCTCGGGTTGGATGTAGATCGTTTGATTCAATCAGGATCGGCGCCCGGCGGCAACCCGCCGGCCGTTCCTGACGGCGGCACTCACTCGGCGACCCGTATGCGGGGGTCGAGGACGCCCAGCAGCAGGTCGGAGATCAGCGTGCCGATCACGGTCAGCGTCGACAGCAGCATGACGATGGCGCCCGCCACCTGCGTGTCCTGGTTCATCGCCCCCTGCAGCATCAGCGGGCCGATGGTGGGAATGTTCAGGACGGTGGAGACCAGCACCTCGCCGCTCAGCAGGGCCGGCAGCAGCCAGCCGATGCTGGAGATCCACGGGTTCGCCGCCATGCGGATCGGGTACTTGATCAAGAGCCGCGTCTCCGGCACCCCCTTGGCGCGCGCGGTGGTCACGAAGGGCTGGCGGATCTGGTCAAGCACGTTGGCGCGGATGGTGCGCACCCCGCCGCCGATCGACTCGAAGCCCAGGATCACCAGCGGCATCCAGAGGTGCGCCAGCAGGTCCAGAAACTTCTTCCAACTCCAGGGCTGGTCGATCATGTCGGCCGAGAACAGCCCGCCCGGCACGAAGTCGATCAGCTCGAACGACAGGTACATCAGCACCAGTGCGAACAGGAAGTTGGGCACCGCCATCATGAAGAAGGCGATGAAGCTGAACACGTTGTCGAACAGGGAGTACTGGCGGATCGCGGCGCCCACCCCCGCCGGCCAGCTCACGGCCATGCCGATCAGCATGGTCAGGAACGCGATCGCCACCGTCGTCAGGATGCGGTCCTGGATCACCGCGCGCACCGGCAGGTCCCAGTAGAAGGAGTGCCCCCAGCTTCCGCGCAGGAAGTCGCGCGCCCACTTCAGGTAGCGCACGTGAAGCGGCTCTCCGTAGCCGAAGCGCCGCCGCA
>JAPOQV010000293.1 GCA_026710565.1 Spirochaetaceae bacterium
GCCGCGCTCGCTGCGATCACGGCGAGCGTCAAGCCGAGGTAGAGGCGGTTCATCGGGCGACGCTCCGCTTCAGGGCGTCGCTCAGCGCGTCGAACCGGGTGTTGGCCCGGGCCACGTAGACGCCCGTGAGCGCGAAGGCGAACAGGATCACGAACACGCCTGCGAACAGTCCGAGGGAGGCCGTGCCGCCGACCTTCACGGCGAGCAGCGACTTGTCGAAGGCGATCAGGCCGATGAAGCCGAAATAGACCACCAGCATCAGGATCGTCAGCGTCCAGGCGAACCGGGTGCGCTCGCCGACGAGCTGCTGGAACATCGGGTCTTGAACGATTGTGGCGTATGCGCTGCCCGCGTTAGCTGGGGGTTGGGGCGTAGGACCGCGCGCTGCGAATGTTCGGCCTGTCATGTCGACCTCTATCAGGGGTTCAGGTCTGATCGGAAGAGGCCCGGCCGGTGGCCGGGCCAGTTGGCGCCCCTGTGGGTCTGAGATCGGGAGGGCGCGAAACCAGAGTGACAGCCTCAGAAGCGATAGCGCAGGCCTACGCTGACGGTGTGATCGTCGCCGCCTGAACGGGCGAAGCTGGTCGAGCCGGTCAGCACGCCGCTCAGCCCGTTGCCGAAATCTAGATCCAAGCCGCCTGCGACCCGTCCGTACACGTCATCGCTCCGCCGCCCAGTCTGCGTGCGGATCAGCAGCGTCGGCGCGTAGGTCTGGAATGAGGTTACCGTGCGCACACCATCTAGGAAATCGTGCTGTGCCGTCACGTTCAGGAACGGGCTTGCCAGTCCTCCAAAGATCGGGAGAGTCGTACGGATCTGGATGCCGCCGCCGGCCGTCAGGCCCTCTAGGTTTTGCTGGCGGGTGCCGATGGTCAGCAGCGCGTCACCGCGCTCTCGGTACGCATCGACGCTGACGTTGGCGTAAGCCATTTCGCCCACCGGACCGGCCTTGAAGGTGCCGAAGTCGAATAGGTAGCCGGTCCGCGCCGCCACGGTAAACACGTCGCCGGACGGCGATGCGGTCAGGCGATCGTTCATCACCCCCGGCCGGTCAAGGGTGTAGTTGTTGTGGCCGTAGGTGCCGACCACATCGGCGAAGAAGTTTGGAAATGACAGCGAGGCGAAACCGGCGCCCTGAAAGCTGTCCATATCGATTCGTCCATTGGTCGGGCCGCGCAGATCGACGCTGGTGTTGAGATAGTTGAAGGCGGCGCCGAGCACGAGATTAGGTGTAGCTTGATAGAGAAGGCCAGCGGTGACACCGCCGAAGTCAGCGCTAAAGGTGTTGCCGGTGCTGCCACCACCCTTTTGGTTCTGCGCTGTGCGGTCGACGTTGAGGTAGGTGCCGAGCGCGAACAGCGACAGCGGGCTTCCGACTTGAACTGGAACGGTAACCGGCGGGACTGTGCGGCCAGGGAGATCCGCAGTGTAGGTGGCGGGCACCGACATCGCCATGTTACGGCGGCGCTCGGCGCTGAGGAAGTCGATCAAGGTTGAGGAGAAGGCCAGGCCGGCGCTCTGGCCGAGATCGCCCTGCGGTCCAATCGTCAGCGGCGCGTTCAATTGGTTGGCCACGAAGGCGGCGATATATTGGTTCGTCCGACCCGTGTTGTGGATCCCGTCCGGCGAAATGTACTGGTTCTCGATCGCACCGCCGTTCAAGGTTCCGTTGGCCCGGCAGTTCGGCACCATGGCGCAGGGTGTGTTGGCATCAGGCCCATAGCCGTAGGCGGTCGGATTAGCGCGCAGGCGCGTGATCAAGGCATCAACGTCAAAAAGATGAACGTTGAGACCCGCTGCGGAGAGCGGCGTCAGCGCACCCGGAAGCTGCGCGTTCACGGCAGAGGCCAGATCCCGGTTGCCAAACGGGATCGCCATACCAGCGTAGGTTAGCGTGTCGTAACGATCCGTCTTCTGGTTGAAAACCACGAAGTTGCGGGCGCCGGCGCTGGCTAAGGTTTCAATACCGGACACAGTATTAGCGATGATGGTGTTCACGCCGGCCAGACGCACCGACTGTGGCGCAGCCCCCGCAGCAGGAATACCACTCAAGTCATTGTAGCCTGCCCAGATGTTCAGAACATCGCGGGAGCTGAAGCGACCAACCTGAGCGACAGCTTGGTCAACTTGGTCAAGAAAACCGTAGGCGAAATTGGGTGACACGAACGCATTGGCCGGCTCGCGCGCACTGGTCGAAGATCCAATGGCGAACTGGTTGGCCGCAACGTAGGGTGCTCCGACTAGACCTGGAAGAACTTCAAGGAAATTTGGTGCGTTTGACGCTCGATTACCATCATAAACGTTGCCGCCAACCAAGGTCTTGAAAAAACCATTGCCACCGGAATTGATATCGCTCGTCGATCTCGCAATACGGCCGGTGTCCGATAGACTATCTCCGAAACTATAATAGTTCTTGAAGTAAGCCTGTTGTGACAATGCTGGAGCAGATGTCGACAAAACGGTCGAAAGCGCCAGCGTGAATCTTAGACGTGCAAACATGAAGCCCCCCTTGAGGAATTTTTTTGCAAGGGGATGTTTGGTCGCGGCGCGCGATTTCGTCTTCTGTCATTCGGACGAGATTTCGAAATCTGGACATGGCCCGCAGGATTTTCCTGCACAATCTACCGCTTGTTGCGGAAATGTGACGGCGACGCGCCGGCGAGCCTTCTGAACGTGTCGGTCATATGTGCCTGATGAGCAAAGCCAACAGCCAACGCTATTTCTTGAAGGCTCATCTGATCATTTCGGATCAGTAGCTTTGCTCGCTCGATCCTTCGCAAAAGAATGTAGCGGTTGTCAGGCGACACGGCAAACTGACCCCCTGACGCCATGAGGATCTGACCCCCTCGATGAGCGAGGAGGTCGAGATGATCAGGAACGAGGCTCAGGCTCTGACGCGGATGGACGATCCGTGGAGGGCCGAGATGAAGACGCC
>JAPOQV010000294.1 GCA_026710565.1 Spirochaetaceae bacterium
CGAGGACGAGGGCCGAGCGCGTCTGTTCCTCGGCTCCGCGAACGCGACCGGCGCCGCCTTCAACACCAACGTCGAGGTCCTTGTGGAACTGGCCGGGCCCGCAACGGTGCTGGGAATCGAGCGGCTCTGCAAGGGCACCGGGGATGAACCAGGCCTCCGTGCCTTGTTTAAGCCATACGGCAAACCGCGCACGGTGAGTGACCAGGACGGAGACCCGACGCTTGGCCGCGCACGGCGCGTTATTGCTCGGCTCTCATTTGAGGGATTTGTCGAGGAAAGCGGCTCCGAATGGGCGGTTACCTACCGGTCGCGCCTCCGGATGCCCAACTTCGACGACACGGAGGTTTGCTGCTGGCCGCTCGCATCGGCAGGGCACCGGCGACGAGTTGCCACAGGTGAGATCTTCGAGGAGCGCTTCGAGACCAGCTTGGACACCATCAGCGGATTCCTCGCCTTCGAACTCACTGACGATAAAGGAATAGTGACTCGTTTCGTCGTCCCGACCCCGCTTGTCGGCGTGCCAGATCACCGTGAACGCTTCCTTTTGCGCACCCTCGTCGGGAACGCTGAGCGCTTCCTGCGATACCTCTTAGCGCTGCTCGACGAGGACTTGGGCCAGACGGACCTGCGCGACGCTGTCGAGGGTGTCAGTCTCAACGCTGCTGCTGACGGGGGCGGTCCCGTGAGCCTGCCGGTATTGGAGAAGTTGCTGAAGACGATGTGGCGAAACCCTGCGAAGCTGGCGAGGCTGCACCCGCTCGTATCGGACCTTGACGACGACGACGCGCTCCCAACGGGCTTCGCGGAGCTCTGGACGATGATCTATGACGTGGCAATCACAGGAGTTGTGGACCGGTGAAAGAACAGCGAATCGACGTCGAGGCAGTGATGGCCAACCTGAAGGACTTCCAGCGGCGAACCGCCCGTTGGGCGTTCGAGCGGATGTTCTCCGACCAGAATTCTGCCATCCGGTTCCTAGTAGCCGATGAGGTGGGTCTCGGCAAGACCCACGTCGCGAAGGGCGTAATCGCCCAGGTCATCGACCACCTCCGACGGACGGGCGACGCTCGGCACGACATCGTCTATGTCTGCTCGAACGCGGCAATTGCCCGCCAGAACATCCGCAAGCTGGCTCCTGAGGGCGTTGAGCCTCTCGAAGACGTGGACCGGCTAACCTTGCTCGCCCTCGCGGAGCTGAATGATGGCGACGGGAGTCAGCCGGGCGTCAATCTGCTGGCGATCACACCCGGCACGTCCCTACAGTTCGGCCGCAGCACAGGCAGGTTTCGCGAGCGCTGCCCAGCGTACACGTTCCTGCGCTCCCTTTGGGGCAGGAGTGTCATGACCAGACCGGCTCGACGAATCTTCTGGCATGGTGTCACGGCCAGGAACCCCGACGAGCGGCTGCGTTGCAAGGAGCGGGAGTATCGACCACTAATCAAGGGAGTGCTTGGGGACTTTGCCGCGTTGCTGGCAGAGTTCGACAAGATCCGGCGTGCCCGAGGCAAACCGACCGTTCGCACGATGTTCGAAGAGCTTGTCGACGGCCTAGCATGGAAACGGGAGTTCCCCGATGCCTGGCTAAAGCAGCGGAAGGATCTGATCGGGGAGATTCGCCGCATCATGGCGATCGTCGGCATTGCCGCGCTCCGCCCGGATCTAGTGGTGCTTGACGAGTTCCAACGGTTCAAGGACCTGCTGCAGCCTGAACCCAAGAACTTCGCTTCCGACCTAGCGCACCGGCTCTTCGATTACAAGGATCCCGATAGTGGCCGCACCACCCGAACACTCCTGCTATCTGCTACCCCGTACCGCCTCTATACAACGGCCGACCAGATCGACGGCAACCACTATGAGGACTTCCTCGCCACCTGTTCGTTCCTGCTGCAGGACCCAGCGCAAGTCAACCGACTGCAACACCGCTTCAACGCCTTGCGTTCGGCGCTCCTTACCCGTGGGTCGCTCAGCAAAGCCGGGGCGATTTGCAGAGACATCGGGGCGCAGCTGCGCAACGTGATGTCACGGACGGAGCGGCTGGCGGCTACACCTGACCGTGACGGGATGCTGCGCGAGTTGGCCACCTCAGTACCGCTGAAGCCTGATGACCTTCGTGCCTACCTACGCCTCAGCGACATCGCCGAGGCCGTGAAGCACGACGAGCCGACGGAGTACTGGAAGTCCGCACCGTACCTCGTCAACTTCATGGAGAAGTACAAGTTAAAAGAATCAATCGTACGGGCTGCCAAAGACGGTCGGATCACCGGTGGCGAAGGGCTCGACCCTGGTCCTGGCCTACTAAGCTGGGACGAGGTCGAGGCATACAGGCGCGTTGATCCCCAGAACGGACGGCTCCGCTGGCTGCTCGACGACCTCGCACGTTCTCGCGCCTTCGACCTGCTCTGGATACCTCCGTCAATGCGGTACTACGATGCTGGATCGGTCTATGACTCTCCGGAGGCCACCAGTTTTACGAAGCGACTTATCTTCTCAGGATGGGCGGTCGTCCCGAAGGTCGTCTCCTCGCTGGCGAGTTTCGAGGCTGAGCGCCGCGCTTTCGCGGCACGCAGCCGGAACTACACGACCGAATACCGGCGGCGCGGCGGCCAGCGGCTCACCTTTCGGACCACCGAACGCACAACTGGCGAAGCTGGGCCAGGAGGGGCGGCTACCTTCCGGCGAGCAGCGGCGATGACCGCGTTCCTCCTCACGTGGCCGAGCCCGAGCCTCGCAAGATTCGGAGATCCCCGATCCCTAGCACGGCGTGAAGGCCGCGGAGTCGCAGAGGTGCTCGACATCGTGGCGACTGAGGTCGCGGAGGCCATCGACCCACTCGTTCGGTTCGCACCCACCAGAGGAATCGTCGACCAGCGGTGGTACTGGGCCGCGCCCTTGTTCCTCGACCGGCAGCTTCACCCGTCAGCACCCGCTCTATTGCTCGCCCAAGACGGCGAATCCCTCTGGGGGGCCCATCAAGCTGGGCGCGGATTCCGTACACACCTTGCCGAAGCGAGGGCTATGCTGGAGCATGGTCCGGAGGCCCTCGGCCGTCCTCCCGACGACCTTATCGAAGTGCTCGCCAAGCTCGCGGTCGGCGGGCCAGCGCAATGCGCGTTGCGGATGATCAATTCGGTCTCGGGGCTACCGCTCTCCCACAACCGCGTCGTTGCGGATGCGGCACGAGTCAGTGCCGCGTTCAGGAGCTTCTTCAACGCCCCGGAGGTCACGGCTGTGGTTGTCGGCGCAGATTCCGAGGA
>JAPOQV010000295.1 GCA_026710565.1 Spirochaetaceae bacterium
CACCGGTCGAGCCTTGCCTCGCGCCACGCTTCGTCGCTAACGTACTGCTCGCCGGTGAGCCCCGTTTGGTAGCGAAGCTGCATCGGCCATGGCCCGGCGGGGTGTCCCCCCGCGCGGGCCTCTTTCTCCTTACGGGTTTGTCCTCCAAGGATACCCTGTCCGCGGCGTCGCCAAGCAATGCCCTCAACGCCCTGCGACCCTCACCGCCCAGTCCGCATTCGCCCCTCTTCCCAGCCGATCCGTCAGCGGATCACTCTGACCAAATCACCAGCTTTCTCGACGAGCTAACTCGGGATACAACAGCCGGCAAGACGACGTTGCTCCGCCAGCAGTTCGACTCCCGCACGATCGTCAATCTCCTGCGCAGCAGTGTCTACCTGCCGCTGGCTGAGAATCCGTCTCGCTTGCGCGAGGTCGTGGCCGACGGCCGGGTCGATGCCTCGACCCAGCCTCCGGTCGTCGTCATCGACGAGATTCAGAAGCTGCCGCCGCTCCTCGACGAGGTGCACGACCTGATCGAGACGGAGGGGATTCACTTCGTGCTCTCAGGCTCCAGCGGCCGCAAGCTCAAGCACGGCGGCGCCAACCTGCTCGGCGGCCGCGCGTGGCAGGCGAACCTGTTCCCGCTGACGAGCGCGGAGGTGCCGGAGATCGATCTGAACAGGTACCTCCTGCACGGCGGTCTGCCGCAGGTCTATGACGCCGAGTACCCGGAGGAGGAGCTCGACGCATACGTGAACACGTGTCTGGCCGAGGAGATCCGGGGCGAGGCGCTGGTCCAGAACTTCACGCACTTCGCGCGCTTCCTGAACGTCGCCGCCGTTTCCAACGGTCAGCAGCTCAACTTCGCGAGCGTGTCGCGCGACACCGGCGTACCCGCCACCTCGGTCCGCTCGTACTTCGACATCCTCAAGGACACGTTCATCGGGTTCCTGCTGCAACCCTGGCGCGGGTCGCGGCGCCGCAAGGCCGTGGCGACCGCCAAGTTCTACTTCTTCGACGTGGGAGTAGCCAACTTCCTGCGCGGCATCCGCACGTTGAACAGGAACAGCACAGAGTACGGGATCGCGTTCGAGCACTTCATCGCCATGGAGCTTCGCAGTTACCTCTCGTACCGGCGCACTCGGAGTGAGCTGACCTACTGGCGCACGCAGAGCGGACTCGAGGTGGACTTCCTGATCGGATCGTCGGCGGCGATCGAGGTCAAGGCATCCCTCCGGGTGTCCGACCGCGACTTGCGAGGTCTGCGCGCCTTGGCCGAAGAGGACGGATTGGACTCGCTGGTCCTCGTCTCCTTCGACGAGCTCGACCGGCGCACCGACGACGGCATCCGGCTCCTGCATTGGCGCACGTTCCTTGAAGAGCTGTGGAGCGACGCCTTTGCTTGGTAGCTGCTCCGCGGCGTCGACATTCTCCCGATTAGAGGCCGAGGACGCGGGCAGCGGTCCCCCCCATTATCAGGTCTGTCTCCTCCTGGGTGAGGAAGTCACAGTACTTGACGATGTGGTCTATCGACTGTTTGTAGGTACAGTGGCGGTTCTGGAACGGCATGTCGGTGCCCCACATCAGGCGGTCGGCTCCGATGCGCTCCACCATGCTCTGGAAGGTCGGTATTGCTTCTCGATATGGGAAGTCCCACAGGTCGCCTATTCTCACGGGAAAACAGACCTCGATGCTGAGATTCGGGTTCTGGAAGGGCTCGTAGACCGCGTCGGGTAGGACGATCCGGTCGCCTTCGATGAAGGAGCGGTACGGGAATCCGTGGGTTATGCTGACGATCTTGTCGGGGTAGCGCTCCATCCATCTCATGAGAATCTTCAGCTCGTTCGCGTAGCCGTCCCGGGCTTGGGTGGTGGCTTCCCAGCTCCTGGCTCCCGGCCCCGTGCTCAAGGAGAAGAAGATCGGCACGCCGAGGGACGTTGCAGCCTCCCAGAAGGGTCTATAGAAGGCGTCGTCCCAGGGCTGAGCACTGACCTTGTATCCGTCGGCGTTGAACTTGATTGCATGGAGTCCGTGCTTCGTTATCGAGTCCTCGAGCTCTCGGATGACGGCATCGGTATCGTCGCGGATACGCCATTCGTCAACGGGCGCCATCGAGACGATCCTTCCGGGAAACCTGCGTATGCACTCGGCCTGATAGGCGCTGCTGCGACCGAGCATCGGGTTCGTGTGCAGGAGCGCCATGTCCACGCCGGCGTAGTCCATCTCGCTGATGAGGCTGTCTGGCCCGAAGGAGCAACCCTGCAAGTTCGGCGGGTAGTAGTGCTTGGTGTAGTCCTCACCATCGACAGTCCATACGACTCTGCCGGCGGCGTGGTCGATACGGAAGTCGACGTCGGGCAGTCCGGTCAGCACATCCGACTCTCCAGGAGCCAGGACCTCGGATGAGCCCCCGGACCTGTCACTGAGGCTGAACGCCGGCTGATAGTGACTCGCCTGTCCGGCCTGCACCCATCGAAGATGCTCGTCTACGCTGTCGTAGCCCATCAGGTTGTCTGCGGCCTCGAATGTGTAGGCGTGTGAGTCTATGATCATGGGGTACCCCGGAGGTCAGATGCGCTCCATACGCACCATCCAGCCCAGCGTATTCCAAGCACCCGACATTGTGCACCCCGTCTCCGAAGAGGTGGACGTGGTTCCACGTGACATACATGGCGACGAAGACGATATCGATTGATCTGCAGGCGTACGAGCGGTTGCGAAACGCACGGCTCACGCCTGACGAATCGTTCTCGCAGGTGATCAGACGCGCCGTGTGGCCGCCTGCCCCACGAACGGCAGCGGCCATGCTCGCGGCACTCGACGGCGTGCCGGTGATGCAGGAAGCCGAACTCGGACGCCTCGGTGCAGCACAGCTCGCAGACCCGGCACCCGAGGACCCATGGCGGCAAGGGTAGCGCTCGACACGACGTTTCTCATCGACCTGCAGCGCGAGCGCCGACAGAGCGGCGCGGACGGTCCGGCGCGCCGTTTCCCGGCGACTGCCCCTAAACCTGCCGCTGAGTTCGGCGCTCTTACGGTTCCAGCCCCGGATGCTTGGAGCCCCGCAGCCGGATGCGGTGCCCGTCGCCGATGTCGACTTCGTAGCAGCGGTACCAGTGCACCTTCGTGGGCGGACCGACCCGCCGGCCGAGCGCCCTGCACCTGGCTGCGTGCTCGTCCACCTTGCCGCCCACGTCCAGCTCGACCGTGGCGGGCGGGATCGGCTCGCCCGCGGACGCCGGACGGATGGCGATGGCAGGCGCCCCGGCGAACGCGGAGATCGCTACACGCTTCTCGTCCGGGGGAGTGCCGGGTGTCCGTGCGTCCAGATGCATGCCCAGGCCGTCGACAAATAGGCGCGTCGTGCGCTCCACGTCCCGCACGACCAGTTGCGGGCGCAGGCCGAGCAACGCCGGTTCCGGGTCGCCTGCCGCTCGGGCCATCACGACGTTGTGGACGATCCTCTCCTGCACGTCCGAGTAGTAGGCCATGCGGCCGTGCTCGGTCATCCCGGCGTTGCGCGCGACACCGATCGAACGGCGGTTGGTATGGTCGATCCACGCGTCCAGGCGGGCGAAGCCGGCCGTGCCGAGCAGGTGATCGACGACCGCGGCAACCGCCTCGCTCGCGAGTCCGTGGCCCCAGTGATCGGGGTGCAGATACCACGTCAGCGACCGCCACACCTCGTCACCAGGGAACAGGGACACCGAGCCGATGATCGGCTGACTACCGGCCGCCCGGATGGTCCAGCTCCATCCGCCGTTTTCCGCCAAGCGCGTGGCAACTGAATCGGCGGCAGGGGGTTCCGAGTCGCCCATGGTGGACCAGACCCGGCGGTCGATGCGGATGGCATGGAGGGCGGGGGTGTCCCGTTCGGCATCCAGCGGGTGAAGCTCCAGTCGAGCGGTCGTCAGATTCGTCGCGCTCATTGATGCCTTCGCGTGCCGCTGGTCAAGTGCAGCTACACGTCGATCCGATAGCGGTAGACGTTGGCGGTGAAGCCGGTGTGGAACTCGCCTGCCCGCGGCAGGCCGCTGGGCTGGTAGTGATTGAGGTACAGGACGAGCTGGCGGGTTTCCCGATCCTCGTGCACGTGGAAGTTCGAGTACTGCACCTGCTCGTCCTGATCCCGCGCACGGTCGGCGATCACGGCGATCGTGTCGCGAAGCAACAAGCCGCTGGCGCGGTCTACCTCTCCGATCACCAGCGGGTAGCGGGGACTGTTACCCTCGGCGTTCCGCTCCGAGATGTTGCCGAACCAGAACAGCCGGCCGTCCGAGTGCGGGACCAGGTGCGAGATCGAGCTGGGCGAGAAGAAGCGCTCGCCGTTCTCGTAGGTCCACGGGTCCGCCCGAGTCCACGTCCGCCCCTCGTCGTCGGAGATCGAGCACCACTTGTGGGCCGGGAGCTCCGTACGCCCGCCGTTGGAGCCGCGCATCACCATCAGCAGCCGGCCCCCGTCGAGCGCGGCCAGCGTGGGCTCGAAGATTCCCCGCGTCGTCCGCTCCGGATCGGGGATGATCCACGTGACCGACTCGGCCACGAGTCGGTCCCCGCTGAAGCGGGCGGCCAGGCAGCCCGTCTCGATATAGCTGGAGCCGTACGGAATGAAGTAGCGGCCGTCGCCGTCGAGTGCGGTGCGGCTGACCGGGAACAGCAGCAGCCCTCCGTCCCGGACGACGGGAGTCCCGAAGCCGGTGAAGGCGTTGCGGCCGGTGTGCACGCCGTCGAGCGGATGCCAGCGGTCGTAGCCCGCTCCCTGCTGGATGATCGGCGCCTCGTGGAAGACCGATCGGCCGCCGTCGGCGCTCAGGGCGTAGAACCGCGACACGCGGGTCAGCGCGTCGAACGCGTCGTCGCTTTCCTGAAGCCACTCCGTGCCGGAGAAGACCAAGTGGCCCGATCCCGGGTCGACGAAGCGGGCCGACGAGGTCCGGCGTAGCGTCGTGCCGTCCTCCCGGCGTTGCGTCACCGGCAGCTCGACCGGATCGCTCCAGGTACGGCCGTTGTCGCCGCTCCAGCGCCGGAAGCGCGCGTCGTCGATGTCGCTGATGATCTCGTGCCGGTACTCGCAGAGCATCCCGGTCCCGGTCGGGCCGCAGTAGTCGGCGCTGCCGAACACCGAGGTGCCACGGTCCGGCGTCTCGATGAACAGCTCCGGCTCGCCGATGGCGGTCATCGCTCCGAGCCTATGGGTTTGCCGTGGCCTATGCAAGTTCCGGTCGCCTTTCAAGTCGCGGACACACGCCGGTCAC
>JAPOQV010000296.1 GCA_026710565.1 Spirochaetaceae bacterium
CCAGGGCGCGGCCCGGGCGGCCGGTCAGGGAGCGCTCGTTCGTGCGCGGCGCGCGCAGCGGCAGCGGCCGGCTCACGCGGCGCATCAGGCGCGTGTAGGCGATGCCGAGCGCCAGCGTGATCGCCACCTGCACGAGCGCCAGCGACGCGGCCACCGGCAGGTCGAACAGGCTGATGGCCTGGTAGTAGATCTCCACCTCGATGGTCGCAAAGCGGGGGCCGCCCAGGATCAGGATCACCCCGAAGGAGGTGAAGCAGAAGATGAACACCAGCACCGCCGCGGCCGCGACGGGGGCGGCCAGCAGCGGCAGGCTGATCCGCAGCCAGCGCTGCGCGGCGCCGGCGCCCAGCGTGCGGGCCGCGTCCCACAGGCGGCGGTCGATGCGCGACCAGTAGTCGCCCACCAGCCGCAGCACGATCGTGGTGTTGTAGAACACGTGCGCGACGAGGATGGCGCCGAGCGTGCGCGTGAAGGGCAGCGGCGGCAGCCCGGCCGCCTCCAGCGCGGCGTTGCCCCAGCCCCGAGCGCCGAGCAGCGCGTCGAAGGCGGCCGCCACCACCAGGGTTGGCAGCACGAACGGGATGTCCGTCAGCGCCCGGAACAGGGTGTTGCCGGCGAACCGGTAGCGAGCCACGAGGAAAGCGCCGGGAAGCCCGACGGCCAGCGTCAGCGCCGTGGACGCCGCCGCCTGGCCGAGGGTGAACAGCAGTACGCGTCCGGTCGCCGGCGACCCCAGCGCGCGCAGCAGGCCGTCGGCCTCGCGGGCGAAGCTGGTCGCGACGATCCCGGCAAGCGGCCAAGCGTAGAACAGCGCCAGGAAGACGAGCGGCCCGGCCCAGAGCAGGGCCGGGCCCCGGAGCATGGCCCTGCTCAGCGCAGCACGACTTCGGTCCATTCGCGGATCCAGCGCTCCCGATGCTCGGCGATCTGCGCGGGATCGAGCAACGCCGGCTCGTCAGGCACCGCGAGATAGTCCACGAACTCCTTCTGCAGGACGGCGTCGCCGTTGACCGGGAACACGAACATGTTCAGCGGCAGGTCCTCCTGGAACGTTCGCGACAGCATGAAGTCGACCCAGAGCTCGGCCAGGTCGCGGTTCTCCGCGCCGGCCAGGATGCCGACGAACTCGATCTGCCGGAAGCACGACAGCGGACCGGTAACCGCGGCGGTGGGCGGCTCGTCCATCGGCGACTCCGCATACAGCACCTCGAACGGCGGACTGGAGCCGTAGGAGACGACGATCGGGCGCGGCCCCTGTCCGGCGGAGCCCGTGAACTCCACGAAGTAGGCACTCTCCCAGTCGTTGACGACCAGCACGTCGTTGTCGACCAGCGACTGCCAGTAGTCCAGGTAGCCGGGGTCGCCGTAGCGGGCGACCGTCGCCATCAGGAAAGCCAATCCGGGCGACGAGGTGGCCGGGTTCTGCACCACGGTGAGGCCGCGGTAAGCCGGATCGAGCAGGTCGTCCAGGTCCTCGGGCGGCGGCGGCCCGTCCTCCCCGAAGGAGGCGACGTGGTAGTTCAGGCACACGTCGCCGTAGTCCACGGGCAGAGCCCGGTACGAGGGGTCGATCTGGAACTCCTCCGGCACGGACGCCAGCATCCGCGAGCGGTACGGCTCCAGGATGTCCTCGTCCAGCGCACGGCTCAGGAAGGTGTTGTCGATCCCGTAGATCACGTCGGCAAGGGGCTTGCCGCGCGCCAGGATGGCCTTGTTCAGGGCGGTGCCGGTATCCCCCGCCTCCAGGATGCGGACACGTACGCCGTGCCGGTCCTCGAACGCGGCCAGGACCTCTTCGGACGCGGCGAACGAGTCGTGCGTCATCACGGTGACGGTGCGGCGCCATTCGGACGTCTCGGCGTCCGGGCCGGCGCTTGCCGCAAGCGGCGCGACGATGAGCGCTCCGGTTGCGAGCAGGCGAGCGAGTCGCCTTTCGCGTGCGGTGCGATTCATGCGAAACCTCCTCCATCATCGGGGTTCCGCGATGCACATCGCGTCTGAGAGATCCATCCCTCCGCCGGCACTACCCGGATCAGGTGGTTGCGAGTCGAGGGCTGCTACGCCCTCCTCTCAGCTCGGCGCTACCGAGCTCCCCGTGATTCTGTCTGCCGACAACCATGCCAACCGTGGCGGCGGCGGTCAAGCGATCGGAATGGATGACATGGATGACCGCCGCCGTCAGGGGCTGCCGTTCCCCCCACTCGGCCGGGAGGCCGGCGCAAGCGCGCGCACGCCCGCGCGGGCGGTTTCGAGGTCCGGGTCCAGGGCCAGCGCGCGCTCGAAGCTGCGCAGTGCGTCCTGGCTGCGGCCCAGGTAGTAGAGCGTCGCACCCAGGTTGGCGTGGGTCTGTGCGCTGTCGGGAGTGATCTCGGCCAGCGTGCGGTAGAGGGCGTGGGCTTCCTCGTAGCGCTTGTCCTGGAAACGCGCCATGGCCAGCCGGTCGATCGCTTCCGTGTCGCGCGGGTCGATCTCGACCGCACGCGCAAAGTGGCCCGCCGCATCGGCGTGCCCGAGCTCCTGGGCCGCCCGCCCCATCAGGAGGTGCAGCGACGCCGCCATCGGCAGGTCGGACTGCAGGGCGGCGGCTGTGGCCAGCGCCTCCAGAGCCTCCGCGTAGCGCTTCAGCCGGAAGAGCGCGTCCCCCATGCCGGCGTGGGCGAGCGCGAACTCCGGGTCGATGTCGAGCACGTCGCGGTACGCCGCCAGCGACTCTTCGTGGCGTCCCTGCTTCCTCAGCGACTCGGCGATGTTCTGCAGGGTCGCAGGGTCGTCCGGACGCAGCTCGCGGGCACGGCGCAGGAGATCGTCGGCCTCCCGGTGCCGCTGCTGCGCGGCGTGCAGCGCGGCGAGGTCCAGCAGCGGCGTGGCGTCCAGCGGGTCGATCGCCATGGCGAGCCGGAAGTGCTCCTCCGCCGCGTCCAGTCGGCCCAGCCGCCGCGACGCGCGGCCCATGAGGATCCGCAGAGTGGCTGCCATCGGCAGGTTCGGCTGCAGGGTGACCGCCTGCCGGAGCGAATCGACCGCCTCCCGGTAGCGCTGCAGGTGGAACAGCGCGTCCCCCATGCCCGCGTAGGCCAGCGCGTAACCGGGGTCGCGCGTGAGCAGCGCCCGGTAGGCGTCGACCGCCTCCTGGTGGCGCCCCTGCTTGCGGTGCAGCTCGGCCGTGTTCTGCAGGGCGCTCTTGTGGCGCGGGTCCAGCTCCAGCGCTCGGCGGAGCGACTCCGCCGAGGCATCGAACCGCTCCAGGTTCATCTGGGCAAGGGCAAGGTTCGAGTGGGCGTCGGCGGAGTCGGGGCGCTGCTCCGCGGCGATGCGGCTGGCTGCCAGCCCGTCTTCGTTCCGGCCCGCTTCGATCAGGGCGTTGCCCAGGTTGAGGTGCGCGTCGCGCGCATACGGGTTGTGTGCGACGACGTGGCTGAACAGCGTGATCTCGTCCCGGTAGATCCCGGACTGCCGCCACGTCAGAGCGCCCAGCACCACCACCACGGCCGCCGCCAGCCCCAGCGCGCCCCGCCGGTATCCGTCGGGCAGCTTTGTCACCCCGTGCGCCGCCCCGCCGATCAGCACCGCCAGCACCCCGATCCCCGCCAGGTACTGGAACCGGTCGGCGACGAACGAGAACTGCAGGTAGCCGTAGTCCACGAACCCCAGCACCGGCCCCAGCGTCACCGCGAAGTACAGCACCCCCGCCAGCGGCCCCCGCCCGATCCGCCGCCGCGCCAGCCACAGCCCGGCGGCCAGCGCCGCCGCGGCCACCAGGTACACCCACGCCAGCAGGTCACCGGCGTCGATCTCCCACAGCGGATAGATCACCGCCAGATTCGCCGGCCACAGCAGCTTGCCGGCGTAGAACCACAGCGCCCTCGACGCGATCAGCGCCCGCTCCACCAGCGTGTAGCCCAGCTCCAGCGGCTCCCGCGACGTGTAGAACGACAGGTCGCCCGCGGTGATCCCCACCGCCACCGCCACGAACGGCGCAAGGCGCAACAGGTCGACGCTTCTCACCCGCCCCTGCTGCCACCAATGCCAGATGAGCAGCGCCACCGGCAGCGTCACCACCACCGACTTGGACAGCAGGCCGGCGGTGAACAGCCCGAGCGCCAGCGCGTAGCGCGCCGGCCGCGGCTGCTCGACGAAGCGGATCCAGACCAGCACGGCGCCCAGGTAGAAGAGCGCCGACAGTACGTCCTTGCGCTCGATGATCCAGGCGACCGACTCCACGTGCACGGGGTGCACGGCGAACACGGCGGCGAAGACGGCGGCGCCGGGCACGCGCAGGCGCGCAAGCAGGCGCCACAGCAGCAGGCAGTTGGCGAGGTGCAGGGCGATGTTGACAGCGTGATAGCCGGCCGGCTGGAGGCCCCACAGTTTGTGTTCCAGCCAGAGGCTGCAATAGACCATCGGCCAGTAGTGGCCTTCGTTCCTGATGTCGGCCGGCGAGAACCAGATGCTCTTGAGGCCGGAGACGGCGTGGATGACCGGCTCCTCGGAGAAGATCACGTCGTCCCAGACGAAGCCGCCCGATAGCGCCGGAACGTAGCTGACCGCCACCAGCACACCGAGCGCCAGGGCGACGAGACCGTCGCGGGTCAGCGCGTGCCGGTCAGATCGGGAAGGGTGGATCGGTCGGCCTCGAGGCCGGCGGGCTCGGCGAGCGACGCGCGCAGCAATCGCTTCTGTACCGCCCAACCGTCTTCGGGGGAGAGTTGCTCGCAGTAGGTAACGCGCCCGCCGTCGAGCACGGCGATCGGCCGGCCCGCCCGCAAGGCGACGCGGTTGCCGGTGCGCGCCGCAAGCCGGGCGCCGGACGGCGTGGTCACTCCCAATGCGTTCACCGGATCGACCGCGCTCAGCACGGTGACCTCGTCCCCGGACTCCGTCCGCCGCACGTCGCGCAGGGCACCGACCGCCTCCGGGAGCGCGAACTGCTCGCCGCCGACGCCGGACACGAAGTGGCCGCCGCGGATCTCGCCCCGCGTCTCCAGCCGGCGCAGGGTGCGCACCAGCTCCCGCCACGGCGGCAGGTGCGGCTCCCGGTCCGTGAGCCTGCGGAACACCACGCCGTACCGCTTGAGCAGCGCGCGGGCGACGGTCTCGCGCGCCTGCTCGTCGGCATCCCCGTCGTCCGCCGGCACAACCGCCCGCGCCAGCGACCAGCGCCCGGCGGTCTCCAGGGATGACTGCTGCCGGCGGTAGACGCCGCCGAGGCGGCGGTCGCCGGGACGGCGCCGGGCGCCGTTGCCGGAGCGGCCGCTGGTCGAGGGTGGTCCGATCAGCGCGCGCAGCCCGGCGAAGCCGTCGCAGGTCACCAGGCCGGCGGCGACCAGCTCGCCGAGAGCTGTCTCCACCTGCGTGCGCAGCAGCCGGCTACCGGCGACGATGTCGTCGAAGAAGGAAGCGCCGGCTTCCCGGAGCAGGGAGTGCACGGCCCGCGCCGTGGCGGTCGCCGGGTCGGGCGCCGCGCCCGCAGCCAGCCGCTGCCAGACCGGCCGGCGCTCGCGGCTCAGCAGCGCGATGCGGGTCGCCTTGACCGGCCCGCCCGAGGTGTCGTCAGGGAAGCGGGCCCACACCACCCGACCCGACAGGCACAGAGCGTCCAGCCAGGCCGGGTCGTAGTCACGCACGCGCAGCGGCAGCACCGCCCGCTCCCAGGCGGCCGCCGGCAACTCGACGCCGTCCATCACGGCCAGCACCTCGGCCAGGCCGTCCGGCCCCGTCATCCGGTGCGCCGGGCCCACGTGCTGCCAGCGCATCAGGAAGCGCACGTAGTCGGCCTTGGACACCGGCTCGATCTCCCGCCGCAGCCGGTCCAGGGTGTAGCGGTTGATGCGCGCCAGCAGCCGCCGCTCGCACCACTCGACACCGTCCGCGTCCGGCCCCGCGGTGAAGCTGCCCTGCATGGCGAAGCCCTCGGTCTCCAGGGCGGTGAGCGCCGCCGCCACCGCTCGCGGCGGCTGCCCGATGGAGGCGGCGAGCTCCGACTCCGTCACCGGGCCCAGTGCTTCCAGCCGGCCGCGCAGCAGCTCGCGCAGCGCTTCGTCGGCTTCGTAGCCGCGCAGGTAGCGTTCGGGTGTGGTCAGCTCCGGGTTGCGCGTCGCATCCGGGGCGAGCGCCCGCCATTCCGGCAGGCGTTCGGCGGCCACCCACAGCGGGCCGGCCGAAGAGCTCTGCCGCGTGGCCCGACCCTGCGCGACCAGATCTTCGAACGGCTCCGACCAGTCGCGGGTGCCGTCGCCGCGCCGGCCCTCGGCCTCGGTCAGAAAGCCCAGCAGGACAAGCGCGTCGTGAAGGTCGTCGGCGTCCTCGACCCGCGGCCACGCCTCGTTGCGTACGCGGGCGATCGCTCCCGGGTCCAGGGCACCCAGCTCGCGCGCTTCCTGCGGGTCCAGCCAGCGCCGGCTGCGCACCGCCTGCGTGCGGCGCTCCTCCAGCGGCGCGTCATCCAGGAAGGCGTACGGGCGCGCGTTGAGGATCTCCTGCGCGAATGGCGAAGGCTCGCTGAGATCGCGGCAGAGAAGGGTCAGCTCGCCGCCTCTCAAGGAGGCGAGCATCGTCTCCAGGGCTTCGATGTCCATCGCCTCGGTCAGGCAGTCGTCGATGGTCTGCGCCACCAGCGGGTGGTCGGGTACCTCGCGCTCGCCGGTCAGGTTCTCGGCGCAGGCAAGCTGGTCCGGGAACACCAGCGCGACCAGGTCCTCGGCCTGCATGCGCTGCAGGTACGGCGGCGTGCGGCGCCCGCCGCGCCAGCGGGGCACGGCCAGCGCGCGCGAGGCGTTCCAGCGCCAGCGGACCTGGAACATCGGCGGGGCGAGGAGCGGCTGCACCAGCACCTCACGGACCGTCCTGGGATGCAGGTAGTTCCACACCTCCTCCATGCGGAAGCTGTGCGTGGGGCCGAGCGACAGCACGATGGCGTCGTCGGTGGCCGCCGCCTGCAGCTCGAAGTTGAAGGTGCGGCAGAAGCGCTTGCGCAGCGCCAGCCCCCAGCCGCGGTTGAGCCGCGAGCCGTGCGGGGAATGGATGACCAGGTGCGTGTCGCCGGCTTCGTCGAAGAACCGCTCCATCACCAGCGTGCGGGCGGTCGGCATGGCGTCCAGGGCGTTGCGGCCCGCGGTCAGATACTCGGCGGCCTGCTCGGCCCCGCTCGCCGGCATGCCGGGCATCGACGCCAGCCAGGCGGCCGCCGCGGCAGCAGCGGCAGGGTCGCCGCGCTCCTCCGCCTCCCGTATGACCGTCTCGGTCCGTTCCCGCAGGTCCGACACCGCACCCGAAAGCTCCGGGGTGCGGCCCGGCGCCTCGCCGAGCCAGAAGGGGATGGTGGGCCGCTGGTCGCCTGCGTGTGCGACCCGCACGGTGCTGCCGGTCACCTGCAGGATGCGCCACGAGGTGTTGCCGAGCTGGAACACGTCGCCGGCCATGCTCTCGATGGCGAAGTCCTCGTTGATGGTGCCCACCACGGTCTCGTCCGGCTCGGCGCGCACCTCGTAGTCGAAGGTGTCGGGGATGGCGCCGCCGCCGGTCAACGCGACCAGGCGGGCGCCGCGGCGGGCGCGCAGCCGGCCGTTCACGGCGTCCAGGTGCAGGTAGGCGCCGCGCCGCCCGCGGCGTGTGGTGAAGCCTTCGGCCAGCATGCGCACCACCGTGTCGAAGCGGTCGCGGGCCAGGCCGCGGTACGGGTAGGCGCCGCACACGACCGCGTACAGCTCGTCGGCCGACCACTCGCGCGCCGCGCACTCGGCGACGATCTGCTGCGCCAGGATGTCGAGCGGTGCTTCCGGAATCGGGATCTCGTCCAGGTCCGCCCGCGCCGCCGCCGCCAGCAGCGCGCACCCTTCCACCAGGTCGTCCCGGCTGAGCGGGAACAGCCGGCCCTTGGGCGTGGCGCCGACCGCGTGGCCGGAACGGCCGACGCGCTGCAGGAAGGCCATGATCGATCGCGGAGAGCCGAGTTGGCACACCAGGTCCACCGAGCCGATGTCGATGCCCAGCTCCAGCGACGCGGTGGCGACCAGGGCGCGCAGCGATCCCTGCTTGAGCCGCGATTCGGCGTCCAGGCGCATCTCCTTGGAGAGGCTGCCGTGGTGGGCGGCCACCGCCTCCGGGCCCAGGCGCTCGCTCAGCTCGTGCGCGGCGCGCTCGGCCATGCGCCGCGTGTTGACGAAGATCAGCGTGGTGCGGTGCGCGTCGATCAGCTCGCACAGGCGGGCGTAGATCTCCTCCCATACCTCGTTGGACATGACCGCCGCCAGGGGCGAGTCGGGCAGCTCCAGCGCCGCGTCCATGCGGCGGCGGTGGCCGACGTCCACGATCGCGCACGGTTCGCCCGACGGCACCAGGTACTCCGCTACCCGCTCGATCGGCTTCTGCGTCGCCGACAGGCCGATGCGGCGGGGCGGCTCGGAGGTGAGCGCCTGCAGCCGCTCCAGGCTGAGGGCGAGGTGGGAGCCGCGCTTGGAGCCGACCACGGCGTGGATCTCGTCGACGATCACCGTCTCCACGGTGCGCAGCATCCGCCGGCCGCCGTCGGCGGTGAGCAGCAGGTACAGCGACTCCGGGGTGGTCACCAGGATGTGCGGCGGGCGGCGGGTCATCGCCGCGCGCGCCGCGGCCGGCGTGTCGCCGGTGCGCACCAGCGAGCGAATCGGCGCGGATCCCTGCGCCTCGTCAGAGCCTTCCGGATGGAGCCGGGCGTGGATGCCGGCCAGCGGCTGCTCCAGGTTGCGGTGGATGTCGTTGCTCAGCGCCTTGAGCGGCGATACGTACAGGACCGAGGTCTCCTCGGTCAGGGAGCCGTCGACCGACCGGCGCACCAGACCGTCGATCGCGGACAGAAAGGCGGCCAGCGTCTTGCCCGAACCGGTGGGAGCGGCGATGAGGGTGTTCCGCCCGCCGCCGATCTCAGCCCAGGCGCGGTCCTGGATCTCCGTGGGCGCAGCGAAGGATTCGCGAAACCAGGCCGCGACCGCGGGCTGGAATCGCCGCAACGGATCAGTCTGCCGCGGGACAGCGAGGTGCGTGCCGTTCATCGGGTCAGGTCTTTCGTCCGTGAGACACAAAGACCCCCGCTCCCGCGGGGGTCTCCTCGGACGTAACCGGGAGTCGGGCCGCTACGGTCCTAAATCGGGTCGCCGTGGCCGCTCAGCGGACAGTCCGCGCCGAGGGCGTAGTCCGAGGAGGCCTTGGCCTCGATCGCCGGGGCTTCCGGCACGATGGTGGCGGCCGTCGCGCTGGTCACGAACACCACTGCCACGGCGGCAGCCACGACCAGTGTCCCGATTCCGATCAGCAGGGTCTTGAGTCTCACAGCCCACAACCATAGCCGACGATCCGGCGTGGGTCAACGCCGCGCTGCGCCGCCTAGTCGTAGCGGATGCGCGGGTCGAGCATGGCCAGGGCGATGTCGGCCAGCAGGTTCCCGATCAGGAGGAAGATCGCGTAGAACTGCAGGATGCTGGCCGCCATGAAGATGTCCTCGCCGAGCACCGCCTCCAGCAGGAGCGGGCCGGCGGTGGGCAGGTTGAGGACGATCGACGTGATCGCTTCGCTGGACAACAGGGTCGGCAGCGTCATGCCCAGGCTGCTCACGAACGGGTTGAAGGCGATCCGCACGGCGTGGCGGCGGGTGACGATCCGCTCCTTGACGCCCTTGGAGCGCGCCGTGGTGACGTAGGGCTCCCCCAGCACGTCGAGCAGGTTGGCGCGCATCACCCGGATGGTGCCGGCGGTGCCGGCCGTGCCGATCACGATGATCGGAATCCACAGGTTCTTGATGAAGTCCAGCACCCTCATGACGCTCCAGGGGGCGTCCTGATACGCCGGTGAGAACATGCTCCCCACGGGCATCCCGAAGGTGAACAGGGCGAACACCATGAGCGCCAGCGCCAGGAAGAAGTTGGGGATGGACAGGCCCACGAAGCCGACGAAGGTGGCGACGTAGTCGCGGATGGTGTTCTTGTGCAGCGCCACGTAGATCCCGATGGGAATGCCGATGCCCCAGGTGAAGATCAGGGAGGCGATGGAGATGATGAAGCTCAGCAGCAGGCGGCTGCCGAGCAGCTCGGCGACGGGCCGCTGGTAGGTGAACGAGATGCCCATGTCGCCCATGGTGAAGTTGCGGATCCAGATCAGGTACTGCTGCCACTTTGGCTTGTCGAGGCCGAAGTGGACGCTGAAGTTCTCCACCATCTGCATCGCGGCCTCCGTCCGGATGCCCGAGCGCTGCTCCTGCAACTCCGCCAGCATGTTGGTCAGGTAGTCGCCGGGAGCGATCTGGATGGTGATGAAGATGATCAGCGACAGCAGGAAGTAGGAGACGATCATCGACAGGAACCGCCGCAGCAGGAAGACCTTCATGCAGGCGTCCTTCCCTGTAGATGCAGCTCGCCGGTGCGCAGGCAGGAGGAGCGGTGGCCGGGGGCGACCTCCACCAGCGGGGTCGGCTCCACCCGGCAGCGCGCTTGCGCATACGGGCAGCGCGGGTGGAAGTGGCAGCCCGGCGGCGGGTTCACGGGACTGGGGACGTCACCTTCCAGGGCGACCTCCGCCGGCTTCTCGTGGGGATCGATGGACGGGGAGGAGGCCAGCAGCGCCTCCGTGTAGGGATGCCGGGGGTTGCGGAACACCGCCGCGGCGCCGCCGGCCTCGACGATGCGGCCCAGGTACATGACCGCGACCCGGTCGCTGACGTAGTGCACGACGTTCAGGTCGTGGGCGATGAAGAGGTAGCTCAACCCCAGCTCGCGCTGCAGGTCGATCATCAGGTTCAGGATCTGCGCCTGCACGGACATGTCGAGCGCGGAGACCGGCTCGTCGGCGACCACCAGGGACGGTTCGAGCGCCAGCGCGCGGGCCAGGCCGATGCGCTGTCGCTGGCCGCCGGAGAACTCGTGCGGGAACCGGTCCGCGTGCTGCGGTCTGAGCCCCACCAGAGAGAGCAGGCGCTGCACCTCGCCCCGCATCGCCTGCCCCTTGGCGATCTTCTGCACGATCAGCGGCTCGCCGACGATCTCGGAGACGCGCATCCGCGGGCTGAGCGACGAGAAGGGATCCTGGAAGACGATCTGCACCTGCCGGTGATATTCGTGCATCTCCTCGCGCGTGAGGGAGCGGAGGTCCAGCTCGCGGCCGTCCTTCCTGAAGACGACGCGGCCGTCGGTGGGATCGTGCAGGCCGACGATCACCCTGCCGGTGGTGGTCTTGCCGCAGCCGCTCTCGCCGACCAGCCCCAGCGTCTCGCCTGCCGCGATCGAGAAGTCGACGCCGTCAACGGCCCGTACGTGGCCGACCGTGCGCCGCAGCAGCCCCTTCTCGATCGGGAAGTGCTTCTTCAGGCACGCCACGTCCAGCAACGCCCGGTCAGGCGGCAGGTCAGGCGGCATCGCCGCCCTCTTCGTACAGCCAGCAGGAAACGGTGTGGTCAGGGCCCACCCGCGTGATCTCCGGCTGGGTCCGGCACCGGTCGGTGGCGTGGGCGCAGCGCTGCGCGAACGGGCACCCCTCGATGACGGTCATCGGGTCGGGCACCGAGCCCGTGATCGCCTCCAGCTTCGACTTGGGAGCGGTGGCCATGGACGGCACCGACCGGAACAGCGCCTGCGTGTAGGGATGCCGGGGATGGGCGAACAGCTCGGCTACGGGCGCCTGTTCCATGATCCGGCCCAGGTACATGACGATCACGTCGTCGGCCATCTGCGCGATGACGCCCAGGTCGTGGGTGATGAACAGGATCGACATGTGGTACTCGGCCTGCAGGTCCCGGAGGAGGCGGAGGATCTGCGCCTCGATCGTGACGTCCAGGGCGGTGGTCGGCTCGTCGGCGATCAGCAGCCGCGGTCTGCACGACAGCGCCATGGCGATCATGGCCCGCTGCCTCATGCCGCCGCTCAACTGGTAGGGATACTCGTCCACCCGCTGCGCGGGGTCGGGCATGCCGACGCGGCGCAGCATCTCCGTCGCGTACTCCCTGGCCTGCGCCTTGTCCATGTCCAGGTGGATGAGGACGCTCTCCATGATCTGGTAGCCGATGGTGTAGATGGGGCTCAGGGTGCGCATCGGCTCCTGGAAGACCATGGCGATCTCCTTTCCCCTGATCTCGCGGATCGTGCGGCCCTTGGGCGGGACCCGCGCCAGGTCGACGACCTCGTGCTCCCGGTGCAGGGCGATCGATCCTCCCTCGATGCGTCCCGGCGGACTCGGCACCAGGCGCAGGATGGTCGCAGCGGTCACGCTCTTGCCGCAGCCGCTCTCGCCTACGATGCCGACGGTGCGGTTGGTGCCGATGTCGAAGCTCACGCCGTCGACGGCGCGCACGATGCCGTCATCGGTGTGGAACCAGGTGCGCAGGTCCCTGACTTCGAGCAGCTTCCGGCTTCCGGAAGGGACTTTCGCCATGGTGCTACGTCGCGAACGGATCGGCGGCATCGCGCAATCCGTCGCCGAAGAAGTTGAAGCAAAGCACGACCAGGATGATCATGAGCCCGGGAATGGCCAGCCACAGGTGGTGGACCAGCGCCTGCACGTTCTGGGCGTCCTTCAGCATCACCCCCCAGCTCGTGAGCGGCGGCGTGATGCCGATGCCCAGGAAGCTCAGGCTGCTCTCGCCGAGGATGGTGCCCGGTATGGCCAGCGTCGCGACGACGATGATGTGGCTGAGCGAGCCGGGCAGGAGGTGCTTGTTGATGATCCGCCAGTGGCTGGAGCCGACGACGCGGGCCGCCATCACGTACTCCTCCTGGCGGTAGGCCAGTACCTTGCCGCGCACCACGCGCGCCAGGCTGCCCCAGCCGATGAGCGACAGGATGACCACCACGCCGAGATAGACGAACCCGGACGGCCAGGTGACCGGGATGGCGGCCGACAGCGCGATCCACAGCGGTATCTGCGGAAAGGAGATCAACAGCTCGATGATCCGCTGGATGGCGTTGTCCACCATCCTGCCGAAGTAGGCGGAGGCCACGCCCAGGATCGATCCCAGGACGATGGTGATCAGGGTGCCCACCAGCGGGACCGACAGGCTGACCTGCGCGCCGGTCCAGACCCGCGAAAGGATGTCCCGGCCCAGCGTGTCCGTGCCCCACAGGAACAGCGTCGCTCCCTCGTCCACCCCGAACAGCCGCACGCTCATCGGGATGAAGCCGATCAGCTTGTAGGGCTCCGAGGCGACGAAGAAGCGGATCGGGTACTTCGTGGTCGTGACTTCCCGGTAGGAGATCGCCAGGGTCGTCATGTCGATGCTCCGTTCGCGGGCGTGGACGAATGGACGCGTAAGCCTTCCCTCCTCGTCCCTGAAATGGACCCTCTGCGGCGGGGCGAACTTGAAGGTGACGTGGAACTCGTCGTGGTGATAGGCGCTGAAGAACGGGGCGAAGAGGGCGATGGAGTACAGGACGACCAGGATCACGCCGCTGACGACCGCCAGCCGGTTCTTGCTGAAGCGGCGCCACATGAGCGCCCGCACGCTCCGGATCGATGCGACCTCGGCGATCGCCGTCTGGAGCGCGGCCTGGCTCATCGACCGCCCAACACCCGCACCTCGACCTCGTGCAGGACCACGTCGTCATGCGCTCCGGGGGCGCTCCGGGTGAGCCGAAGGCCCAGGTGGTTGTCCCCGTACACGGCCGGCGGGGAGCCCAGCGGGAACCGGCACACCGGGAGCTGACCCTCGGAGTCCGGCCATTCGCAACGGATCGACTCCGGCGGAACCGATGAGCCGTTGACGTCGATCTCGACCTCGTCCCCGGGCACGATCGCCGGCCGGCAGATCAGCTCCGCGCCGCCCGGTCCCGGCAGGTGCTCGCACAGGCGGAACCGGATCCGGCCGCGCGCCCCCGGCTCATCACGCGGCAGCACGATCTCTTCCGCGCGATAGGGGAAGTCGCCCTTGTACCCGGCCCGCCGGCCGGCATTCGACCCCCAGATGGGATAGAAGGCGTAGTGGCGGTCATGCGCGTCGACCTGCTCCGGGTCGCGCAGCGTCCGCAGCATCGGGAAGCGGGAGACGTCGAAGACGTTCTGGGTGGAAAGACCGTCGGCGCCCGCGCCGTAGAAGTTGCGCACCGTCGCGCAGTAGTGTTCGTCCGTCTGCACCAGTTCGCGGTGGTCGTAGCCCAGCCACTCCTGGACCTGCGGATACACGTAGCAGTCGGTCTCCCGCGCCAGCCGGACGAACTCCTCGAAGCGGGGGTTGGGGTCGGTGAAGCCGATGTCGCCGGGGACGACGTAGTCGATCAGCCGGTCGCCGATCCAGGCGGGGATGTCGTAGCCCATCCGCAGGCACCCGTCCAGGTGCTGGAGGACGCGCACGCCCAAGAGGAGCCGGCGGCCCCGTTCGGCGCCGACCGCATCCAGCATGGCGCGGACCCTCCGGACGAAACCGGTGAGGATCGCGTGGCTCCGCTCCGCTTCGCCCGGCGGGAAGCATGCGGGCAGGCGGGTGAAGTTGAACTCGATGCCGTCCACGTCGAAGCGGCCGGCGACCTCCTCCATGACCGCGAACAGGTAGTCGCGGACCTCCTCCTCGGCGTAGTTGAGCGCGCAGCCCAGTTCGTAGCTGCGCGGGTCGGTGGTGCGCTTCGACGAGGGGGCGTACCCCTTGAGGATCCAGTGCGGCTTGTCCTGCCCCAGCCTGGCGAACCAGTCGGCGTTGTGGCCGTGGCGGTCGTTCATCCGGAAGCCGGCGATCATCTCGATGCCGTGCCGGTGGCACTCCTCGGCGTAGACCTCGATCGGCATCACGCCGTCGTCCATCATCGGCACCAGCCGCTGGTGGTGCGGGCGGGCGTCCCACTCGCATGACTCGCCGCGCCACCAGTGGCTCCATCCCTGGCTGAAGACCTCCTGCACCACGGTGTCGATCGCCTGCGCCTCGGCGTAGTTGCGCACGACCCCGCGCAGATCGTCCGGCGTAGCGCGTCCCTCGGTCATGAATCGCGTCGTGTTGGACGGGTCGCTGCAGTAGACGACGCGGCGCGTCCCCCTCGGTGTCAGCGAGCCCAGCGCGAAGTCGGGCATGTGATCCTCCTGTGCATGCCTACCGATCGACTACCTCGAGGTGCAGCATCTCCTGCCACACCCCGTCGGTGAGATCGGCGACGTAACCGGTCGTGAACGCCTCGAAGTACTTCTGGTCCCACACGGGCACGTGCGTGAACAGCTCGCGCGGGATCGAGTTCAGCAGGTCGCGGTAGCACCACTCCAGCAGACGGTACCCGGAGGTGGCGTGCGGCTTGAAGCGCGGATGCGGGCGCACCAGCTCCAGCTCCACCATTCGCCGGTCCAGCAGCTCGTGCAGGGTCTCCATGATCGGGAAGCGGCGCCCCCGCGGGGCGCCGCCCGCCGTCGCCTCGGCGATGAGGGGGACCATGTCGGGAGCCAGGTGGTGCAGGCGGCGAAAGAGCGGATACAGCCACTTGTCGTAGGGGAAGTAGGTGCGGTTCAGCAGGAACGCCAGCTCGATCGTTCGCTTGAGCGCGCTCGCGAACGAGGTGTGCAGGAAGACGAGGTTGTCCCGCAGGCGGGCGCGCTGCATCCAGTAAAGGCCCATGCCGCTGGCGTACCGGCACCAGTGCGCGATGCGCCGCTTCCAGACGGCGTCCGGGTAGTAGCCGTCGAACACGGCGCGGATGCGGCTGAAGTCGCCGGACGGGTCGTGCCAGACCTCGCCGTTGACCACGTGCACGATGTCCTCCTCCGGGATGTCGAGCCAGTCGGTGTCGCTCGCGGGAGGGGTGGTGCGGCCGATGGTCCGGCTCAGGAAGGAGCCGATCGCCTCGGGGGCAAGGCCCGGGCCGCCGACGTAGCCGGCTTCGAGCCGGAAGCCGTGGAATGAGGCCGGGAACCGTTCGGCCACCCGCGCCCAGATCGCGGGGTCGGTCTCCCGGAACAGGTCGTCGGGCAGCAGGATGTCGACCTTGGGACCCCAGTGGTGGTCGCGGCTGACCGCGTCGTCCATGCCCAGGCACTCGCTGCCCATCCCGAAGCGTCCGCAGGCGGCTGCGTCCAGATGGCGGGGACAGACCCGCTCCATCGCCGGCCTGACGACCTGGCGGAAGAAGTCCCTGCCCAGCTCGATGGCGCCGACGGCCGGCGGCTGCCGGGTGCCCATCGGTTCAGGCGCAGGCGTCCGCGTGATGGACGTGGTCAGTCACTCGGTCCGGCGCATCCTGATGTCATGGAGTCTGTCGGACAGCCGCTGACGCGCCGATCTCGACAGACTCCATTTCCCACGTTGCTCCCTATTGCACCTCGTACTTGATGTAGAACTGGTCGGGATAGGCCGAGTACTCCATCTTCTGGGCGGTCGCCACGTCCGGCAGGTTGCCGACGCGGTTGTGGCGGATGATGATCACCGGGAAGTCGGAGGTGATCGCGATCCAGCTCGTCACCTCCTCGGCTTCCATGATCCACAGCTCCTTGGTCAGGGCCGAGTAGGACTCCGGGTCGATGGCGGAGATCACCTGCTGCTCCAGCTCCCAGGCGGCCAGGAACTCCGGCGGCGGGTTCTCGTACTTGGTGCCGAGCGTTTGCGTTTCGGGGTTGTAGCCGCCCGAACGGAACACCCACGGCAGCGATACCTGCAGGGACGGTCCCCAGTGCATGACCACCTGCGTGTCGTAGCCGCGCATCTTCTCGAAGATGACCGAGCGCTTGACGGCGTTCATGATGGCGTCGAGTCCCACGTCCCGCCACTGCCGGACCACCATCTCCGTCTGCGGCGTGTTGACGAACCGGTCGGTCGGCGTGTCGATGATGATGGTGACGTTCTGGCCGTCGGGATACTGCAGGATGCCGTCGCCGTCGGTGTCCGTGAGCCCGAGCTCGGCGAAGATGCGCTTCGCCTCGTCGGGATCGAAGCCGGCGTACGCCTCCATGCGGCTGTCGTAGAACGGAGAGTCGCGCCCGACCATCGTCCCGGACGGCTGCGCCAGCCCGAAGTAGAGGGCCTCGTTGATCTCGTCCCGGTTGATCGCCAGCGACAGCGCCCGCCGGAAGTCGACTTCGTACATCATCTTGGCCAGGTTCTCATCGTTGAGCTGGAAGAACAGCTTCAGGTAGCCCTGGAACGCCCCGCCCTTCCAGGCCAGGACCTGGTAGTCGCCGGCGGCCTCGCCTTCCTTCATGACCTGGTAGTTCTGGAAGCCCTGCATGCCGCGGCCCTGGACGTCGATCTGCCCCTGGATGACCGCCAGCGCCGCCGTCTGCTGGTCGGCCAGGATCCTGATGTGGATGTTGTCGATGTACGGGAGCTGGTTGCCCGCGGTGTCGACCACGGGATAGTACGGGTTGCGGGTGGCGCGGGACCCGTCGACGTCATCGAGCTGCGTGACGACCCAGGGACCGATCTGCGGCATGGCGCCGGGATCGTCCATGAAGCGCAGCTCGGTGTTGTTCTTGAAGTCCTCGTAGGTCGAGTCGGAGTTGAACTTGGGGTGGAACTGCTCGGCGTAGTGCTTGGGGTACAGCGCCCAGGGGCCGGACACGTTCAGGGTCATATCCGGGTTGGGGACCGCGGAGATGTACTTGACGGTGTAGTCGTCGATCTTCTCCACCTTGATGGGCTCGCCGCCGGAGTGCGTCCACCAGCTCCCGTTCGGGTGGATGTTCGTGTCGTGGCCGACGTTCTCCATGGACCAGATGATGTCGTCCGCGGTCAGGGGATGGCCGTCCGACCACTTGGCGCCCCTGCGGTGCCAGACGGTGAGCTCGGTGTAGTCGTCGTTGAACTGGTACTCCGTGGCGTACAGCGGGTCCAGGCCGCCGAAGTGCACGCCGTCGTCGAGGTATCCCGCCAGGTCGTAGGGGATGATGAAGCCGAAGCCGCCGGCATCTCCCAGGCCGCGGTAGTAGTTCAACTGGATCCAGCCGCCGACGGCGTCGGGTGCCCAGCGGCGCAGCGTGCCGCCGTAGGTGCCGATCTCGCCCAGCACCTCCCGGACCAGCGGCTCCTCGGAGACGCGCTCCGCGACCGGTGGCAGGTCGCCGGCCGCGACCATGTCGGCCAGCATGGGTGCCTCGCCGTACTGCATGGTCTGGGCGTGGGCGGCCGCGCCGGCGAGCAGGCCCGCAAGGGCCAGTGCGATCGATGTGCGAAGTGCCGTTCTCATCGAATTCTCCTTCGTGCCCGATGGCATTCGATAGCGGTAGCGGAATCGCGGTTCGGTGTCAATTGAACGGTCGGCGAGCTCCTATCGGTCCCAGGTGCGCTTGCGCGGGTCGCTGACCGAGACGGCCAGCTCCGGTCCCAGCCCCTCGATGGACATGCGCACGCGGTCGCCGTCCTGGATCGGGGACAGCGCGTAGTGGTGGGTGCCGGTGGAGACCACGTCGCCGGGCTCCAGGGCCACCACGGCGGTCACCTCGGCCAGCAACTCGGGCACGTGGCGGGCCATCTCGCTGGTGTTGACGTCGTGCTTGAGGTTGTCGTTCACCCACAGCCGCATGCCGAGCGCGTTGGGGTCGGGGATCTCGTCGGCGGTGACCAGCACCGGGCCCATGGGGCCGAAGGTGTGCCAGCTCTTGCCGAGGAAGAAGCCGCCGGGAAGGCCGCGCGCGGAGACGTCCATGAACTGGGTGTAGCCGAAGATCCTGCCCGGGGCGTCCTTCGGGGCCAGCTTGGCGGCCGGCTTGCCCATGACCAGGGCGAACTCGGGCTCGAAGTGGAACACCGTGGCGTCGGCGTCCGCCAGCTCCACGGTGTCGCCGGTGGTCTTGACCGAGGTGGGCGACTTGAGGAAGGCGTTGAAGGTCTCCTTCGCCGGGTGGTCGGGCTCGATGTAGTTGCCGGCCAGGCACACGAGCTGTCCGGGGCGGGGCACGGGCGGGCGCAGCGTGACTTGGTCGACCGGCCGCGCGGTGCCGGATGCGGCGGCGGACGCGATGGCGTCGCGGCAGCCGTCCCAGCCCGCGATGACCTGGTTGAGCAGCGCCTGGGCGGAGTGGGCCTGGGCGGAGTGGTGGTGCAGATCGGCGACGGCGCCTGAGACGTCGACGACGCCGTCGTCGCGCAGCACGCCGAGTCGGTAGTCGTCGAAGAAGACGAGCTTCACGTGGTTGCCTCCGTTCGGGGGTGTTCGGTTGATGACGGCCCGCGTTGGGGCCGGAACTGCGCGCATAGTACCATGCGCAGTCTATGAATGAGGGAGGCGGGGCGGAGACGGCCGTATTCGACGCCTTGTCGGGCGAGCCGCTGACGGCCGGGCGCGGCGCGCACGCACGCGAGTTTGCTGCCGGCACGGCGCTGGTGAGCGGGCCGGCGCTGTTCGATCCGCAGGTCAACGGCTTCGCCGGCGTCGACTTTCACACCGCCGACCTGACGGTGGACGCCGTCGAGCATGCGGTCGCCGCGCTGTGGGACGCCGGCTGCTCGCACCTGCTGCCCACCGTGACCACCGGCCCCGTGGACCGGATGGAGGCGCAGCTCGCCGCGCTGACGGCGGCTCTGCGCTGCGCCCGGGTGCGGGACGCCGTGCCCGGTTTCCACGTGGAGGGTCCGTTCCTGAGCCCGGTCGAGGGGTTCCGCGGCGCCCACGATCCGGCCTGCATGCTCGATCCCGATCCGGCCGTCTACGAGCGGCTGCAGCGGGCGTGCGGGGGCCGCGTCGTGATGCTGACCGTGGCGCCGGAGCTGCCCGGATCGGTGGAGCTGATCCGGCGTGCCGCGGGCGACGGCGTGACGGTGTGCGCCGGACACAGCGACGTGGGCGGCGCCGACCTGGGCGAGGCGGTGCGCGCCGGGCTGCGGCTCTGGACGCATCTCGGCAACGGCTGCGCGGCGGAGGTGCACCGCCACGACAACGTGATCAACCGCGCCCTGGCCTGCCCGGACCTGGCCGCCTCCGTCGTCCCGGACGGCATCCACCTGCCGCCGGCGCTGCTCGGCCGGCTCACGGCTGCGCTCGGGCCGAGCCGGCTGGTCGCGACCACGGACGCGATGGCCGCCGCGGGCTCGCCGCCCGGCATCTACAGCCTGGGAGAGAAGCGGCTGGAAGTAGGCCCCGACCGGGTCGTCCGCGACGTGGGCGGCACCTACTTCGCGGGCTCGAGCCTGACGCCGCTGGAGGGGCTCTACAACCTGGTCCGCATCGGCGGGCTGGGCATGCAGGCGGCGTGGCGGGCCTGGACCTGGCTTCGTGACCGGATGTTCCCGGCGATCGAGGCGCCGCGCATCGCGGTGCCGTTTGCCACCGGCCGCGTGTTACGCTTGCAGCCATAGCGGGGCAGGTCGACGTGGCTACAGAGAGCATTACCAGCTTCGATGAACTGCTGGACGTACTGGAGCGCAATCCTCGGTATCGAGCCCGATTGCGTCAGTCGATCCTGGACGAGGAATTCCGGAGGCTGCCGCAGCAGGTCACGGCACTGACCGAGCAGACCCGGACACTCGGCGAGGTCACCAGGTCAATGGCCGAACGGATGGATCGGTTTGCCGAACGGATGGATCAATTTGCCGAACGGATGGATCAGTTTGCCGAGCAGATGCGCGAGCAATCCGAGCAGATCAAAGACATTGTGCTGCACCTGAAGAACGTCGATGCCCGGTTCCTGCCGTTGGAAAAACGCATGGATCGGCTCATGGGGGACGAGGCGGAACGGAGGTTCCGCGATCATGCTCCGGCCTACTTCGGTCAGCTTCTGCGGCGCGTACGTGTAGTCGACACCAGCACGCTGGCCGACGAGGTCGATGACGCTATCGACGCAGGAACGTTCGCGGAGGCGGATCGTGATCCGCTGCTGTTGCTCGACGTGGTGGTGCGGGGACGCGACATCGCAACGCGGGAAGAACGGTATCTTGCCGCCGAAGTTTCCGTCGGGATCGGCGAAGGGGACATTCTGAGAGCCGCCGACCGAGCGACCCTGCTCGAAAGGCTTACGGGGAAACCCGCAGTTCCCGTGGTGGGCGGGTACTCCATCTCCTCGCGGTTTCGTTCCATCGCGGACGAGCGACACGTGCAGGTGGTGATCGCGGAAGAGCCGAAATGATCCGGCTCGGCGTGATCGGCTGCGGCGGCAGGGCCGGCCGCCTGGTGCAGCAGATCGCGGAGCTCGACCAGGCGGTGGAGTTGGTCGGCGTGCTCGACCCGGACCCGGATGGGGTGCGCTCGCGGCTGCCGGAGCGGTTCGCCGGCGCGCCGTTCTACGGCTCGGTCGGGGAGCTCAGCCGCGGAGCGCGGCCGACGGCGCTGCTGGTCGGCACGCGCTGTCACCTGCACACCGAGTATGCGATCGAAGCCGTGGACCTGGACCTGCCGCTGTTCCTGGAGAAGCCGGTCTCCATTTCCCTGGAGCAGGCGCGGCGGCTGGAGGCAGCCTACGCCGGGCGGTACGAGCGCGTGGTGGTGAGTTTCCCGCTGCGCGTGTCGTCGATCGCGGAGCTGATCGCCGGGCGCATCCGCACCGGCGCGGTGGGCACGCCCGAGCACATCGCCGCCACCAACTACGTGAGCTACGGGACCGTCTACTGGGAGCAGGGCTACCGCGACTTCAGCATCACCGGCGGCCTGTTCCTGCAGAAGGCGACCCACGACTTCGACTACATCGCGATGCTGATGGGATCGCCGATCGTGCAGGTGGCGGCCATGGGCAACTACGGCCGCGTCTTCGGCGGCGACAAGCCGCCCGGGCTGCGCTGCTCGGAGTGCGACGAGACCGCCACCTGCCCGGAGAGCCCGGAGAACCGGCGCCGCAACGGCCTGCGGACCGCGGACGACCACCTGTGTCTGTTCTCGTCCGACACGCGCACCGAGGATGGCACCAACGAGGACTGCTCGACCGCGATCCTGCGCTTCGCATCCGGCGCGCACGGCACCTACACCCAGGTGTTCTTCACCCGGCGCGACGCACACCGGCGCGGCGCCGTGGTCTCCGGCTACCAGGGGACGATCGAGTTCGACTGGTACACCTCCGACTTCCGGGAGGTGCGCCACCACGACCGCTTCAGCGAGCAGGGCCACCTCGACGAGGGTGAGGACGGGCACCACGGCGGCGACGCCAACCTGATCGGCGATTTCCTGGCGCTGGCCCGCGACGGCACGCCCCCGCGCGCCGACCTGCGCTGCGGCCTGGCGAGCGTCTACACCTCGCTGGCCGCTCGGGAATCCGCCGCCACCGGCCGCTTCGTCGACGTCCGGCAGCTCGGAGCGCCGTAGGCAGCAAGGACCAGGCCGTCCCAATCCATTGTCTGATGAAGTGAACCCTACTGCGCGGACAGGAGGAGATCGCGGGCGGTCGAGACGAGGGAGCGGGCCTGGCGCGGCGAGTCGGCCAGGGCGGTGAGATGTCCCATCTTGCGGCCGGGGCGCGCCTCGGCCTTGCCGTAGAGGTGCAGGGAGACTCCTTCGATCGCGGCGGCGCGTTCCCAGCGGGGCGGGCCGGCGGACCAGAGGTCGCCGAGCAGGTTGGCCATCGCGGCCGGGCGGTGCAGGGCGGTGGCGCCCAGCGGCAGGCCGCAGACGGCGCGCAGTTGCTGCTCGAACTGGCCGGTGGCCGCCGCCTCGATGGTGAGGTGGCCGGAGTTGTGGGGCCGGGGCGCGATTTCGTTCACCAGCAGGTCGCCGTCGGTTGTCAGGAACAGCTCGACGCAGAGGACGCCGATCACGTCCAGCGCTTCCACCAGGTCGCAGGCGAGGGATCGCGCGCGCCGGGCGACGGCCGGCGGCACCTCCGCCGGGCAGCTCGACAGGTCCAGGACGCCTCCCGCGTGGCGGTTCTCGCACGGCGGATAGGTGACGGTCCGCCCGCCTGAGGCCGACCGCGCGGCGATCACGGACAACTCGTGGGTGAAAGCGACCCGCCGCTCCAGGATCGCCGCCGGCTCGCTCCCGGCCGCAGCGGGTGAGGCCGCGTCGCCGGAGTACCCCGCTACCTCCCGCCAGGCGGCTTCCGCCTGAGGGGCGTCTTCCACCCCCGCCTGTCCCTTGCCGTCGTAGCCGAATCCGGAGCTCTTGAGGATCGCCGGCAGGCCCACCTCCTCGGCCGCCAGCCGGACCTCCGCGGCGCTCGCGACCGCCCGGAACGGCGTCACCGGAAAACCGTGCTCGGCGAGCGCCGTCTTTTCCCGCAGCCTGTTCTGTGCGATGTGCAGCACGCGGCCGTCCGGGTGCACGGGCGCGTGCTCGGCCGCCGCGGCCGCGGTTGCGGCCGGCACGTTCTCGAACTCGAAGGTGACCACGTCCACGGCCCGCGCGAAGGCGCGCACCGCGTCCAGCTCCTCGTATGGCGCGGCCACCTCGCGGTCGGCCACCTGCCCGGCCGGGCTGTCGCGCTCCGGCGAGAACACGTGCAGTCGGTAGCCCATCCGCCGGCAGATGAGACCCAGCATGCGGCCGAGCTGGCCCGAGCCCAGGACGCCGATCGTCGCGCCGGGAAGCACCGGGACAGCCACGCCCGGCAGTGTGCCCCGCCTCGGGAGGGAGCACACAAGGGCGCAAACCCTGTAAAATACGGAACGGCCGATCGGGCGAACCGCCCGTGGTCCAATCAATCACCGACACGACAAGGAAATGCCATGAACGACCTCCAGTTCCTACGCCGCGGCCCCGTCCCGGTCCGGCTGCTCTTGGTGCTCGGCCTGCTGATGGCGGGATCGAGCGCCGCGTACGCCGCCGTCGCGGAAGAGACGGCCTTCGTCCTCAACACCTTCTCGTTCCTGCTCTGGGGAGGGTTGGTGATGTGGATGGCGGCCGGATTCACGATGCTGGAGTCCGGGTCCGTTCGCACCAAGAACGCATCCGTGATCTGCCTGAAGAACATCGGCCTCTACTCGATCGCGGGGTTGGCCTACTACATCGTCGGCTACAGCCTCATGTACACCGACGTGGGCAGCGTGATCGGCTCCTTCAGCCTCTTCTACCGGCCATCGGCCGAGGAGCTGGCCCTGCTCGACGGCACCGGCGACGCGGCGGCCGTGATCGGCAACGGTTACTCGGTCATGTCGGACTGGTTCTTCCAGATGGTGTTCGTGGCGACCGCCGCCTCCATCGTGTCGGGCGCGCTGGCCGAGCGGGTCAAGATGTGGCCGTTCTTCCTGTTCACGGTGGTCCTGACCGCGTTCATCTATCCGGTCGTGGGCGCCTGGACGTGGGGCGGCGGCTGGCTCGGCAGCCTGGGGTTCCAGGACTTCGCCGGCTCCACGATCGTGCACGGCACCGGCGGCTGGGCGGCGCTGGCCGGCATCCTGGTGGTCGGGCCGCGCCTGGGCAAGTTCCGCAAGGATGGCTCGGTCAAGGTGACCCCGCCCTCCAACGTCGTGGTGGTGACGCTGGGCGTCTTCATCCTGTGGTTCGGGTGGTTCGGGTTCAACGGCGGCTCGCAGCTCGCGCTGGGGAGCGCGGCGGACGTGATTGCCATGGGCCACGTGCTGGTCAACACCAACCTGGCGGCCGCGGCCGGCGTGGTGACGGCCCTGGCGTTCTCGCACCTCATCCTGCGCCGCATGGACATGTTCGCGGGCCTGAACGGCGCCATTGCAGGCCTGGTCTCGATCACCGCCGGCCCCGACATCACCTCCCACGTCTGGGCGGTCATCATCGGCGCCATCGGCGGCATCGTCTGCACCGCCGCCATCAAGCTGCTGGAGAAGATGAAGCTGGACGACGTGGTCGGCGCGGTGCCCGCGCACCTGTTCGCCGGCGTCTGGGGCACCCTGGCGGTCTGCATCGCCGCGGGCGGCAACTTCGGCGTGCAGCTCCTGGGCGTGGTGGCGGTCGGCGCGTTCGCGTTCGTGTCGTCGCTCGTGGCGTGGAAGGTGATCGATGCCCTGCTGGGCGCCCGGGTGACCAAGAAGGTCGAGCAACTCGGCCAGGATGTCGCCGAGCTCAAGATCGAGGCCTATCCGGAGTTCGTGCTCATGCCGGAGGAGGACGACGAGGAGTAACCGGCGGCAAGGAATAACCGGCCCGGCCCGCGCGGGCGGTGAGGTCAGTCGAGCGCCTGCTCCAGCACCTCCCGCTCGCGCTCGGCGCGGAACGCGTCCAGGCGCTGGCGCAGCTCCGGCCGGTGCACGGCCAGCAGCGCCACCACGAACAGTCCCGCGTTGGTGGCGCCGGCCTCGCCGATCGCCATGGTCGCCACCGGCACGCCGCCCGGCATCTGCGCGATCGACAGCAGCGAGTCGAGCCCCGACAGCGCCCGGCTCTGCACCGGCACGCCGATGACCGGCACGGTGGTGAAGGCCGCCACCATCCCCGGCAGGTGGGCCGCGCCGCCGGCGCCGGCGATGATCGCCTCGATGCCGCGGCCGGCCGCCTCGCGCGCGTAGCTCCGCATCAGGTCCGGCGTCCGGTGCGCGGACACCACCCGCCGTTCGTGCGGGACCTCGAACCGGTCGAGCACCTCGCTCGCCTTGCGCATCGTCGGCCAGTCGGAGACGCTGCCCATGATCACCCCGACGACCGGCGCCTGCACTGCCATGGGCGCAGTCTGGCACGACAGACGGGGTCCGATCCGCTACCGTACGCTCCACGATCATGACCGCCGTCGCCGACCACGTGGCGCTCAGCGTCCGCGACCTCGACACCTCGATCGCGTTCTACCGCGATCTGCTCGGCTTCGAGGTGCGCCGCGTCATCGAGGTGCCGCCGGCGATGAACCTGGGCGGCATCGCCGGCCTGCCCGCCTGCACCGCCCGCATTGCTCATCTCTTTCAGGGCGAGTTCATGCTGGAGCTGTTCCACTACCTGGACCCCGAGGGAAGACCCGTGGGCGACCGCACGCAGGTCGACCGCGGCTTCACCCACCTGGGGTTCCTGTGCACGGACATCCGCGGCGACATCGACCGGCTGCGGCAGGCGGGGGTGGACATGGTTGGCGAGCTGGTGGAATTTCGCCCGGAGGTATGGGTGCAGTATTTCTACGGACCGGACCGCGAAGTGCTGGAGCTGCGGCAGCTCCCGGAGAGCGGATGAGCAGGCGCAAGGTCGCGCAGGTCGGGCGCACGGTCGCGCAGGTCCCGCGCGAGGTGGCCCTGGTTACGGGCGCGGCGGCCGGCATCGGCCGGCGGATCGCCACGACCTTGGCGCGCGACGGCGCCGACGTGGCGATCGCGGATCTGAACATGGAGGAGGCGGCGGTCACCGCCGCCGAGGTGGAAGAGGCCGGCGGCCGTGCCATCTGCGTGCGCACCGACGTGGCCGACGAAGGGGCGATCCTGGAGCTGTTCGCGACGGTGGACGGCGAGCTCGGCACCCTGGACATCCTGGTCAACAACGCCGGCATCTGCGAGCTGACGCCGATCCTGGAGCTGGAGGTCGACGCCTGGGACCGCATGATGGCGATCAACCTGCGCGGCACATTCATCGCCAGCCGCGAGGCGTTCCGCCGCATGAAGGCCCGCCACGAGCGGGACGGAGGCGGTGGCCGCATCGTCAGCGTCGCCTCCATGGCCGGCAAGATCGGCGGAGCGGCGGCCGGCGCCCACTACTCGGCGTCCAAGGCCGGCATCATCTGCCTGACCAAGTCGCTGGCGCTGCAGGCGGCCCCGTACGGCATCACCGCGAACGCGGTGGCCCCGGGGCCGATCGACACGGCGCTCACGCGCGAGTGGGGCGAGGACACCAACCGGGACTTCGCCGCCAAGATCCCGCTGGGCACCTACGGCCAGCCGGAGGACGTCGCCGAGGCGGTCGCCTTCCTGGCGTCCGATCGCGCCCGCTTCATCACCGGGGAGATCGTCGACGTCAACGGCGGCTTCCTGATGGACTGAGGACTGATGGACTGAGGATGACTTCGTGAAACGTACCCCGATCGACGGCTCCTTCCCGTGGGAGCGCTGGGAGTCCGACGCGGCCGACGTCGGGCAACTCGACCGCCGGCAGGCCGCGCGGCTGCTGTTCGACACGCTGGCGATCAACCGCTTCGAGCACGCCCTGCTGGAGCTCAAGAACGCCGGCGCCGTCTGGGGCCCCGTGCACACCTCCGTCGGGCAGGAGGCGACCGCCTCCGCGGCGGTGGCGGCGCTGCGGCCCACCGACAAGATGGCCGCCACCTACCGCGCGCACCACCAGTTCCTGGCCAAGGTGCTGCAGGCGCAGGTGCCGGCCGACTGGGACCCCGCGGCGGGCGAGCTGCCGGCAGAGGCGCAGGAGGTCTTCTACCGCACCATGGCCGAGATCATGGGGCTGGCGCCCGGCTACTGCGGCGGCCGTGGCGGCTCCATGCACCTGCGCCACAACGAGTCCGGCTTCCTGGGGTCGAACGCGATCGTCGGCGGCGGCGTGCCGCTGGCGGCAGGCGCCGCCTATGCCGAGAAGTTCGCCAGTTCGGGCAACGTGATCGTCTGCTACATCGGCGACGGCGCGGTCAACCAGGGCGCCTTTCACGAGGCGTGCAACCTGGCCGGCCTGTGGTCGCTGCCGCTGATCGTGTTCGTGGAGAACAACCGCTACGCGGTGGCCACCCGCGTGCAGGACGCCTGCGCGGTCGAGCCCCTGTCGCGGCGCGCCTCCGCCTACGCCATGGACGGCTACCTCGTCGACGGCGACGACGCGATCGCCATCCACGGACTGGTGCGGGAGGTGGCCGGCCGGCTGCGCGACGGCGGCACGCCGGCGATCATCGAGTGCGAGTGCTACCGCCGCTACCACCACGCCGGCGACGTACCGGGCAGCGCCTTCCGCTACCGCAGCAAGGACGAGGAGGACCGCTACGCCGGCACCGAGGTGACGCGCGTGCTGCCGCGCATCCTGGTGGAGGCCGGCCTGCTCGACCAGGCCGAGGTGGAGGCCATCGACGCGCTGGCCGAGCAGGGCGTGCAGGCGGCGCGGGCGGCGTGCACGGAAGAGGGCGACCCGCCGCGCGTGCGCGAGAGCCTGTGGCCCGATCCCGGCACGGCCGGCGACGGCATGCGCAGCTCCGGCGCCGAGTTGAACGGCTTGCGCTTCGTCGACCGTTCACCGCACGGCGGGAACGGCACGGCGCTGGAGCCGATGCGCTACTCGGACGCGATCGCCGCGGTGACCGGCCGCTGGCTGGAGCGCGAGGCGGACGCGATCGTATTCGGCGAGGAGGTGGCCAACCTGGGCGGCGGCGCCTACGGGGCGACCAAGGGGCTGGTCGAGCGCTTCCCTGACCGCGTGATCAACACGCCGATCTCCGAGGGCGGCTTCTCCGGACTGGGCTTCGGGGCCGCCATGCTCGGCATGCGCGTGGTGGTGGAGATCATGTTCGCGGACTTCGCGCTGGTGGCCGCCGACCAGCTCTTCAACCAGCTCTCCAAGGCGCGCCACATGTACGGCGACACCACCGACCTGCCGATCGTGGTGCGCAGCCGCGTCGGCACCGGGCTCGGCTACGGGGCGCAGCACTCCATGGACCCGGTCGGCCTGTACGGGATGTTCCCCGGCTTCCGGATCGTCGCTCCGGCCGACGCGTACGACTACATCGGCCTGTTCAACACCGCCATGCACTCGCTCGATCCGGTGGTCTTTCTGGAGCACAACGCCCTCTACACGCAGCGGTCGCCGGCGCCGGCCGGCGACCTGGACTACGCCATCCCCTTCGGCACGGCGCGCACCGTGCAGGCCGGCGACCAGGTCACCGTGCTGACCTACGGCGGCATGGTCGGGCGCTGCGCCGCGGTGGCCGCCGCGCTCGCCGAGGATGGCGTCTCCGTCGAGCTCCTTGACCTGCGCTGCCTGGACAAGCTGTCGATCGACTACGACGCCATCGGCGCCTCGCTCGCCAAGACCGGCGCCATGGTCATCGTCGAGGAGGCAGCCCGCAGCCAGGGGATCGGCCCGGCGCTGGCGGCCGAGATCACCACCCGGTTCTTCGACGAGCTGGACGGCCCGGTGGCGTGTCTGACCTCGCTCGACATCTCCACTCCCGTGTCCCGCCGCCTGGAGCTGGCGGCGCTGGTGAGCGACGAGCAGATCGACCAGACCGTGCGCGCGGTGGCCGACCGGAGCTGGCGCTGATGGGCTCTGTCGAGTCGATCTTGGCCGGCGTGCCGATCCCGGAGGTGGTGACCGTCCGGCAGTCGCTGCCGCGTCCGCGGCTCGCCCCCGGCCAGCTCGAGGAGACGCTGTCCCCCGCGGCGCTCGGCCGCCTGGTGCGCCGCGGCGAGTCGATAGCCATCGCTGTCGGCAGCCGCGGCGTGGCGAACCAGGGGGCGGTGGTGGCGCGGCTGGTGGCGTCGTTGCGGGCGGCCGGTGCCGAACCGTTCGTCGTGCCGGCGATGGGCAGCCACGGCGGCGCCACCGGCGAGGGGCAGGCCGAGCTGCTGGCCGGCATGGGCGTCAGCGAAGCGACCGTGGGCGCGCCGGTGTGCTCCTCCATGGAGGTGGAGCGGACAGGCGAGGACGGCGGCCTGCCGGTGATGGTCGACCGGCTGGCGTGGCGGGCGGACGGCATCGTCATCGTCAACCGGGTCAAGCCGCACCCCTCGTTCCGCGGCGAGCGGGAGAGCGGGCTGGCCAAGATGATCGCCATCGGCCTGGGCAAGCAGGCGGGGGCGCAGGCATATCACAGCCGCGGCATGTCGGAGATGGCGGCCACGGTGCTGGCGGTCGCCTCCCACGTGCTGGCTACCGGCCGCATTCGCGCCGGGGTCGCGTTGCTGGAGAACGCCCACCACGAGACCTGCCACGTCGAGCTGATCCCGGGAGCGGAGATCATCGAGCGCGAGCCGGCGCTGCTGGACCAGGCGCGCGGCCTGCAGCCCACCCTCCCGTTCGCCGAGCTGGACGTGCTGGTGCTCGACCGCATCGGCAAGAACATCGCCGGCACCGGCTTCGACTGCAACGTGGTGGGCCGCTACAGCAACCCGGACCTCACCGGCGGCCCGGCGATCACCCGCATCGCGGCGCTCAGCCTGACCCCGGAGACGCACGGCAACGCCAACGGCATCGGCCTGGTGGACGTGACCACCCGCCGCGTGTTCGAGCGCATGACCTTCGACGAGACCTACCCCAACGCGCTCACCTCGACCGCGTCGGTGAGCGTCAAGATCCCGATGGTGCTGGCCAGCGACGCGCTGGCCATTCAGGCGGCGATCCAGACCACCGGCGTCACCGATCCGGCGGCGCTGCGCCTGGCCCGCATCCGCGACACCCTGTCGCTCGGCGAGCTGCAGGCCAGCCCGGCCGCCGTCGCGGCCCTGAACGGGGCGCAGGCGGAGGTCGAAGGTGAGCCCGAGCCCCTCGCCTTCGACGACGCGGGCGACCTTCTGGCCTGAGCGAGCAGCCGCTCCCAGATCTCGTGTCGTTTACGCCAGGATAGTGGCGAGACGGGCGAGCACGTCGTCCATGATCGGCTCGGGCACCGCTTCAAGACGCCGCACGGTGTTCGTCGAGGGTGTAGCTTGGCCGCGTTCTCGGCGCGACGGTCAGGCGGCCATCCTCGATCCCGATGTCCACCCTGGCGCCGGCTCGAAGTTCCAGGACATCAAGCAGCGCCGGGGGTACCGCGAGCATGACGGAGCCGCCGAGCTTGCGGAGATAGGTGGTATGCACCCGCTCCTACGCCGCAGCCCCTTCGTCGGAGCCGGGGGCCGGCCGCCGGCCGGACAAGAGGACCGATTGCAGCGTGTCGATCGTGCCCTCAAGGCGCGCGACCCGTCGATCGACGGCCGCGATCTGATCGACGATGCGCTGATCTGCGTCTGCCAGCCTGCGGAAGCCGGATACGACGGCCACCGTGCCTGCGACCCCTACGGCGACGATGGCGACGACGACAGCGATCCATTCGGCAGTCACGACGAGCACCCCCAATCTGTCTGACTTGGCCAGGGATGCGTCGTCAGAGGGATCCGTGTAATGTCGTCCCGCGTGTCTGGCATACGGCGGCGGCATAGTTGCCGACCCAAACGTGCGTGCGTCCGCTGCGTCGCGTCAACCCCAAGGAAGAACAGCATCGAGGCGATCTACGCGCTGATCATGCAGACCGTCCGCGACCGCGTCCTCCCGGAGATCATCGAGCAGGCCAGAAGGCGAGGGGTTCTGAGTGCCCGATCGAGTTGGGTGTGAGCGCGTCGCTGACAGAGGGGGAGTGAACACCATGAAACTGCGGGTCGTTCTGATCGTGGCATTGATGGGTGTCACCGGCGTCGGCACCGCGCAGCCGGGGGAGACGGTGTTGGAGCCGCTCAGCGAGACGCCGTTCCCGGTTTCGCTCATGCCGCCCGGCGGCGCGAGCGAGCAACGGCTTACCGGCGCCGGGCTCCGCGAGGTGATGGTCCTGTTCTTCCCCGTGCACGTGTACGCCTTCGGTTTGTACGTCGACGCGGACGGAGCGCGCACAGCGCTGTCGGACTTCTCCGGGCGCTCGCCGGCCGAGCTCGCCGGCGACCAGAGCTTCTATGCGCGCCTGCTCGACATGGAGCTTGCGATGTCGCTGCGGCTCGTGATGGTGCGAACCGTCGCCGGTGGGGACGTGGCAGACGCGTTCGACGACTCTCTGCGACCGCGGATGGCAGCGGCCGACGGGGAAGGCGATGCATATCGAGCGCTGGATCGGTTTCGCGGCTACTTCGACGCGCCCGAGATCGCGACCGGCACGGAGATCGTGTTCGCGTGCGCGCCGTCGGGGCGGCTGACGACCACGGTCGGCGGAAACGAGCGGGCGCCGATCGACTCACCGGCCCTGTGCGGGGCGCTCTTCGACGTGTATCTCGGCACGGAGCCGATCTCGGTCGAGGGGAAGAAGACCGTGATCGCCGGATTCGCGGAGCTGTTGGCGGCTACGGCCCGTTGAGCCGGTCGGCCACTGTTCGACGGTACTTTCGTCGATCCATGGCCCCCGCGGGCGCCCGCCCTACCGGAAGACGACCTCCACGTCGACCGGCTCGTGGAGGAGCAGCAGGTCGAGCAGGTTGAGCTCGAAGATCGCCGCGCCGTCCTCGATGCGGCCGCCGCGCTGGGAGACCAGCTCGCCGTCGACGGTGAGCCGGATGGTGATCACCGACTCGGAGATGGCGTCCGGACCGCTCGGGCCCAGGACGAATCCCATCATCGTCAGGTAGTCCTCGGAGGTGATCTCGGTGTTCTCCTCCGGTCCCATGGCGCGGATGACCGGGTCGTCGAGGGTCGGGAAGATGTCCGCGAGCTGCTTGTAATTGTCCAGGTCCAGGTAGAGGCGCACGCGCGTGCCCTCCTCGACCTCCTCGAAGGTGACGATGCCGGCTTCCCAGAGCAGGCTGGGGCTGGAGAAGATGGCCGGCGCGTCCTCGAAGGCGAACGCGAGCTCGAGCTGATGGTCTTCGGGCGCGGCGAGCTGAGTGACCGTCACGCCCGGCAGCGCGCTCAGGGTGTCGTGGAGCGCCTCCAGGTTGACGAACCCCTTCTCCGGCAACTCGATGTCGGCAAGCGCCGCCATCTCCTGCATGCGGGCGACCACGTCCGGGGTCAGGTCGATGGCAATCGCGGTCTCTCCCGAGCGGTCGGCGCGAACGAAAAGCTCCTGCGTGGCGGCACAGGCGCCGAGCGCCCACACCGCGGCCAGGACGAGTGCGAGGGTGCGGCCGGCGCGGCGAAGTCGATGCGTAGTCATGGCTTTGTTACTCCTTACGCGGCCAGCCCGGCCAGGCGGTCGAGCAGGCGACAGTACGCCACCTTGCCGCGCTCGTAGCTTGCCAGGCGGAAGAACTCGTTCGGACCGTGCGCTCCCTCGTCCTCCAGGGCGAACGCGAAGATCACGGTCTTGGCTCCCAGGTAGCGCTCGAACATGTTCAGGATCGGGATGCTGCCGCCGGAGGCGATCGCGTACGGCTCGGTGCCGTACAGCTCCGCCAGCACGGCGCGCGCGGCCTCGTTGCCCGGATGCCCGGAGGGGATGGTGTACGGCATGCCGGCAGAGCCGAGCGACCGGATCTCGACGGCGGCGGCCGGGTCGGCGTGGCGGCGCACGTGGGCGGCGATCGCCTCCCGGATCCTTGCTGGATCCTGGTCGCCCACTAGGCGGCAGGTGATCTTGGCGTGCGCCTGGCTCGGCAGGACGGTCTTGACCCCGTCGCCCTGGAAGCCGCCCCAGATGCCGTTGATCTCCAGCGTCGGGCGCCGCCACTGGCGCGCCCGCGTGCCGTAGCCGGGCTCGCCGAACAGCCCCTGCGAGCCCAGCGAGTCCAGGAAGCTCCGCTCGTCGAAGGGGACACGGTCGAGATCGGCTCGCTCGGCGTCCGACAGCTCGCCCACGCCGTCGAAGAAGCCGTCCACCAGCACCTTGCCGTCCGCGCCGCGCATCGAGTCCAGGATGCGCACCAGCGCGTGGATGGGGTTGTGGATGGCGCCGCCGTAGGTGCCGGAGTGCACGTCGCGGGCCGGGCCGGTCACGTCGATCTGCAGCGAGCACAGGCCGCGCAGGCTCAGCCACAACCCGGGCTCGGTCTCGCTCCACTGCGAGCCGTCGGCGCTGACGACCAGGTCGCAGGCCAGGCGCTCGGCGTGCTCGGCGACGAAGGGATCCATGGTCGGGCTGCCGATCTCCTCCTGGCCCTCCAGCAGGAACTTGACGTTCACGGGCAGCGACCCGCCGCCGGCCAGCAGCGCCTCCACCGCCTGCACCGGGACCAGCAGGTTGCCCTTGTCGTCGGAGGAGCCGCGCCCGTAGACGCGGTCGCCGGCCAGCACCGGATCGAACGGATCGGCGTTCCAGCCGTCGGAGCGCAGCGCCGGCTGCACGTCGAAGTGGGCGTAGATCAGGACGGTCGGCGCGCCGGGCGCGTGCAGGTGGTCGGCGTACACGGCCGGCTGCGCGCCGGTCTCCAGGATCTCGGCGTGCTCGAGCCCGGCCCGGGCCAGCCGGTCGCGCACCCAGGCCGCGGCCGCGCGCACGTCGTCCTGGTGGTCGGGGAGCGAGGAGATGCTGGGGATGCGTACGAACTCGCGCAGCTCGTCGACGTAGCGGTCGCGGTTCTCGGTGAGCAGTTTCAGGTGATCGGACATCGCATTCTGATTGTATCCCGTTCTGACTGTAGCGTATCGGCCGGGCGCTCGCGCGAGCGCCTCATGACCGGCTGAGCAGGCCCCGCTGAGCGATTTCGCCGATCGGTTTGCGCGAGCTGGGCTGCTCGCGTTCGCGCAACTCGGGAGGCAGCGACTCGCGGAGGCCGAGCCGGCCGGCGGCGAACGCGCACATCACGGTGTAGTGCTCGGCGCTCACGCCCAGCTTCTCGTGCGCGGCATCGCGATCGATCCCGGCCATCGCGTGCGTGTAGATGCCCAGCGCCTGACCCTGCAGGGCCAGGGCCATCCATGCCGCGCCCGTGTCGAACTGGGCGGTGCGGGGCTCGCGGCCGTCGGGGGTCCGGGTGTTGGCGAAGATGAAACCCAACAGCGGCGCCCCGGCGGCCCACTGTCGGTTGCGAGGCATCAGGACGGAGTCGAAGACCGGCCGGTCGGGACCGTCGGTCTCATAGAGAAACAGCCACGGTTGGCCGTTGAACGATGACGGAGACCAGCGGGCGCCTTCGAACAGGGAGGCGATCTCCTCGTCGGTCAGCGGATCGGGGGCGAAGGACCGTGGTGACCAGCGGTTGATCAACAGTGGGTGCACCTGCGCCGATGCGACGCGGGGGTTGGGGTCCGGTGTGCTGCTCATCCTGGTTTCTCCTTGCTGAGTGATAGATAGGAGTGATGCAGGAGATGGGACAAGCGACGCGACGATCGTCGTGCGCGGCCCCGGCCGCGCGATGCCCGTATTGACGGGCTCGGTGCCGGAACCCACAGTAGCGGCGGAGGTCGCACATGATCCCGCGTGAGGTTCCATGGCCGCCGTGACGGAGCAGGCGTCCCCGTGCACGATCGTGATCTTCGGCGCGTCGGGCGACCTCACCGCGCGCAAGCTGATCCCCGGACTCTACGACCTGTCCCGGCGCGGACTGCTGCCTGCGCGGTTCGCCGTGCTCGGCGCGGGTCGCACCGGCATGAGCGACGAGCAGTTTCGCCGCCGCATGGCCGAGGGGCTGGCGAACGGCGCGGGTGACGAGCCGGCGGCGGACCGGGAGCGTTTTCTCGGCGCGCTGCACTACCAGCAGCTCGACACCGGGTCGGCGTCCGAGTACGGGAAGCTCGCCGAGCGGTTGCACGCGGTAGCGGCCGAGGCCGGCACCGGGGGCAACGTCCTCTACTACCTGGCGACGCCGCCGAACCTTTTCGAGCCGGTCGCGGGCGGGCTGGCGGGCGCCGGCCTGGCCGAGCAGCGGGACGGCGCGTGGCGGCGTCTCATCGTCGAGAAGCCGTTCGGCTATGACCTGGAGTCGGCCCGCACGCTGAACGAGCGGCTGCACACCTGGTTCACGGAGCGGCAGATCTACCGGATCGACCACTACCTGGGGAAGGAGACGGTGCAGAACGTGCTGGTCCTGCGCTTCGCGAACGAAGTGTGGGAGCCGCTCTGGAACCGAGCCACGATCGACCGCGTGGAGATCACCGCCGCCGAGCAGGTGGGGGTGGAGGGGCGCGGCGGCTACTACGACGGATCGGGCGCGTTGCGCGACATGTTCCAGAACCACCTGCTGCAGGTGGTGGGCATGATCGCCATGGAGCCGCCGGCGCATTTCCGGCCGAGTGCGGTGCGCAACGAGACCGTCAAGGTGTTCGACTCGCTGCGGCCGATCGCGCCGTCGCGGGTGTCACAGGACGTCGTACGCGGCCAGTACACCGGCTCGCTCACCGCCGACGGCTCCATGCCGGGCTACCGCGAGGAGCCCGGCGTGCCGGCCGCGTCCCGCACCGAGACCTACGTGGCGCTGCGCTTCCACATCGACAACCGGCGCTGGGCGGGGGTGCCGTTCCTGGTCCGCACCGGCAAGCGGCTGCCGGCGCGGGTGACCGAGGTCGTCATCCACTTCAAGCAGGTCCCGCACCACCTGTTCGGCGCGCCGCCGGCGGAGACCGACGGCGCGCCGGACCCGGCCGGCTACGGCGGGCACGCGGTCTCGGCGGCCGCGGCCGATGCCAGCAAGCTGATCATCCGCATCCAGCCCGACGAGGCGATCCAGCTCCGCTGCAACGTCAAGCTGCCCGGCGCCGGCTTCGACGTGCAGCAGGTGGGGATGCACTTCCGCTACGCCGACCTGGCCGACACCTACCTGCCGGACGCCTACGAGCGGCTGCTGCTGGACGGGATCACCGGCGACGCAACGCTGTACGCGCGCGCCGACGCGATCGAGTCCTGCTGGGAGTTCGTGACCCCGATCCTGAAGGCGTGGCGGGAGCACCCCGGCATCCCCCTGCACGGCTACCCGGCCGGAAGCTGGGGGCCGGCCGCCGCCTCCAGCCTGTTCCGCCGCCCCGGCTACGGCTGGCGCACCCCGATGCCCTCCCTCAGCGATTCCGGCGGCAACGTCGAGCTGTAGGCCGGACGCTGCGCCACCGCTGTGGGCTGCCGCGACGCATCGTGGCTTTGTACAGGACAGGAACCTGGTTTACTTCCACCCATGTCGACGACCAGGATCAACATGCAGGAGGCGAAGACGCACCTGTCCGCACACATCGCCAAACTGGCCGAAGGCGACCGAATCATCCTGTGTCGGCGCAACCGTCCCGTTGCCGAGATTCGGCCCATTCAGGAGCCGATGGACCGGGCGCGGCCGGTAGGGCTCGGCAAGGGGCTTGCGGAGGTGCCGGAGTCGTTCTTCGATCCGCTTCCCGACCACGTACTCGAACCCTTCGAGGCCCGAACGGATTGAGTGCCTCCGTCACACAATGAAGCTCCTGCTCGACACGGTCACGTTTCTCTGGCTGGCCGAGGGGGATCCGAAGCTGAGTGATCGGGCACTACGTCTGATCGTCGATCCCGCGAACGAGGTCGCGTTCCGGGCCTGAGCCAACCGGCCACCGACATGAGGAACACGGAATCGAAGTACGCGTCCGGGACCACGGAGACCTGTTTCATGCCGTCCGCTCACGGTATATTCAACGGACGAGGCTTACCATGGCGGCACGGTTCTCCACCCACGAGCTGGATCGAGCGTTGACGCGGAAGTGGCGGGAACGGGAACGCGATCGCCGGGCCACGTTGGCGCGTCTGCGCGATTTGCTCGCCACCGCGCCGGTCGCGCTGTCCGATGCCACCATCTTCGGTTCCATCGTGCGCCCCGGTGCCTTCCACGATCGGTCGGATGTCGACGTTGCGATCCCGCCCGTTGCGCCCCGCTGCTATTTCGAGCTCAAGAGCTATCTCGAGGATGGCCTGTGCCGGGAGGTCGACTTGGTCGATCAGGACCGGTGCCACTTCGCTGCCTCCATAGCACGGGACGGTCTGCCATGGACAAGTCTCGCCACCTAGTATTGGCGGCGGAGGTGCGTGCGCAACTCCAGCAGATCGAGCGCATCTACGGTCTCGTCGATGAGCGCGAGGCCATCGGAGGCGTTGCCGGCATGGAGAGCATGGCGTACCAACTCCACAACCTGTATGGCGCCATCGAGGATCTGTTCAAGGTGGTCGCGAACGCATTCGAGAACCATGTCGCCCCGGGCGGCGGGTATCACACCGAACTGCTTCGAAGGATGACGATTTCCGTACCGGATGTTCGCCCGCGCGTGATCTCCTCGGAAACGTGCAGGCTGCTTGATTCGCTGCGGGGTTTTCGCCACGTGTTCAGGCATGCCTACGCGCGCGAGCTCGACGTCCGCAAGCTGCGCATCGTCCTCGATGACGCGCGGGCGGTACGCGGACCCTTGGCCAACGATGTGGAGGGATTCCTGGCCTCGGTCGAAGTGACGGAATAGTCGGTGCATCGGCTGACGACCCCACCGCAACGATGAGCCGCCGTCTCAATCCACTTCCGCAGCTCGTGGCGGACCGCTTGGCGCGCATTCAGGCGAATGTCGACCGCTTGATCTGGGCCCGGCGCGAGCCCCTGGCCGTGCACGGGAGTTCCGTGACGGACGGGATGCTCGACGGCGGGCAGGCGGCCTCGCTGGCCTATGCGCCGGTGACTTCGGGCGAGCACTTCGGACCACCGCACGGCGGCTGGTCGCACCGGTGGTTCCGTATGGAGATCCCTGCGGCACTGGAGGAAGAGCGCGGTCGGCGCTTCCTGCGCTGGAAGTGCCAGGGGGAGACGACCGCGTTCATCGACGGCGTGCCGTGGGCCGGCCTCGATCCCGGCCATCCGACCTGCCCGCTGCCCGACGCGGCGTCCACCCTCTACCTGGACACCGCCACCTGGCAGACCGGCATCTGGGCCTCACCGCCCCCGGAGCCGATCGGCCCGTACGGGCTGCGCTTCGACTTCGCCGAGTTGCGCATCCGCGACCTCGCCGCCTGGGACCTGAAGTGGGATCTGGACGCGCTCCGTCAGCTCGCCGACCTCCTGATCGGGGACGAGGACGCGTCCGTCGACGTGAGCGGCCACGGCTATCGGCCGGCGTTCGACGACGTCTCGCCGCTGCTGCGCCGGCTCATGCGCGGCATCGACGCATGCTGTGACGCGTGGGTGTCCGGCGGGGTGGACGCGATGCGGACGGCGACACGGGCGCTGTTCGCCGAGCTGCCCGCCGAGTCCTGGCAGCCGCAGGCGTCGCTCATCGGCCACGCGCACATCGACGTGGTGTGGCTGTGGCCGGAGTTCGCGACGCGGCACAAGAACGTGCACTCCTTCGCCACCCAGCTCCGCATGCTGGACGCGTACCCGGAGATGATCTTCGCGCACAGCACGCCCGCGGTGTACCGGGCGGTCCAGGAGGACGCGCCGGCCCTGATTCCGCAGATCAAGCGCCAGATCGCCGCCGGCCGGTGGGAGCTGATGGGCGGCTTCGAGGTGGAGCCCGACGTGAACATGCCGGCGGGCGAGGCGCTGGCGCGCAGCGCCGTGTACGGCAACCGCTTCATCGCCGAATTCACCGGTGCGCCGAGCGACGTGTGCTGGATTCCCGACGTCTTCGGCTACAGCAACTGCCTGCCGCAGATCCTGCGCCTGGCGGGCATCAGCGCCTTCTACACGACCAAGATCACCTGGTCACAGGTGTCGCGGTTCCCGTACAGCAGCTTCGTGTGGCGCGGCAGCGACGCCGAGAGCGAGGTCGTCGCCCACCTGGCCACCACCGGCTACAACGGCCAGGTCCGTCTGGAAGAGAACCGCGGGGCGCTCCGCCGCCACCGTCAGCTCGACGTCCATGACTCGCTGCTGATCGGCACCGGCCTGGGCGACGGCGGCGGCGGACCGAGCGAGGCGGAGGCCGAGCGCGCGCGCCGCTTCCGGGACCTGGCCGGCTCGCCGCGCCACGCCTGGCGGACCAGCGCTTCCTTCTTCGCGGAGCTTGCGCGGGTCCGCGACCGCCTGCCGGTCTACCAGGGTGAGCTGTACATGGAAGCGCATCGCGGCGTGCTCACCTCGCAGGCCGAGTACAAGCGGCTCTACCGCGCATGCGAGGTGGCGCTGCAGACCCACGAGGCGCTGCGCGTGGCCGACGGCGGCGCGCCGCTCGACGAGCAGGCGTGGCTGCGCGTGCTGTTCGGGCAGTTCCACGACGCGCTTCCCGGCAGCTCGATCGCCCGCGTGTACGACGACCTGGAGGCGGAGTTCGCCCTCATCCTGTCCCGCGAAGAGGAGGCCACGGCGGCCGAGCTGGCGAACGGCGGCGAGGCCGTCGCGTTCAACCCGGTGGCCGTCCACCGCCGCGTGTATCTGGCCGAGCGCGACCTGCTCCTGGACCTGCCGCCGCTCGGCACCGCGCCGCTGGCCGAGGCGCCCGGCAGCCACGGGGCGGTGACGGCTGACCGGACACGCCTGGACAACGGCATCGTGCAGGCGTCGTTCGACGGCGCCGGCCAACTCGCCGGCCTGACCGTCGACGGCCGGCGCCTGGAGCTCACCGGCGCGGCCGGCCTGCGGCTCGGCCACGACGACCCGCACAACTACGACGCGTGGGAGATCGACCACTACACGGCCGCCACCATGGCGCCTGTCGCCGATCGCCTGCGTCTCGCCGCCGGGCATACCGGGCGGCGCGGGGTGCTTGCGGGCCGCGCGTCCATCGGCGACTCCAGCCGGGCGACGGTCCGCTACCTGCTCGATCCCGGCAGCCGCTGGCTGCTGATCGAGGTCGACGTCGACTGGCAGGAGGAGCACCGGCTGCTCCGCTACCACCTGCCGACCGGCTACCGCGGCCGGACCGCCACCTATGGCGCTCCGTTCGGCTCGATCGAACGCCCGCAGCTTCCCGGCCGGCCGGAAGACGAGGCGATGTGGGAGGTGGCCGGCAGCCGCTGGGCCGCCGCCCACGACGACGACGGCACCGGCCTGGCGCTCCTGACCGAGGCCAAGTACGGGTTCTCCTGTTTCGACGGCGAACTGGGGGTGTCGCTGCTCAAGGCGGCCAGGCACCCGGACCCGGCGGCCGACGTCGGCCGGCACACGATCCGCTTCGCGGTCGGCCGGCACGAGCCCGCGACGCTCGGCAGCGGCTCCGACGCGGTGCTGTCGACCGCCTGCGCCGCGGACGCGCTCTTCGCCACGGTGCCGACGACCGGGTCAGGCGCCGCGCGGCCCTCTCCGTTCGTGCTGGAGGATCCCGGATCGCTGTGCCCGGCCTGGGTCCTGCCGAGCGAGACCGGCAGCGGCTACGTCCTCCGCCTGCACGCGACGGCCGGCCGGCGCGGCACCGCGAAGCTCCGCCTTGCCCGGCCCGCCGCACAGGTCACGCTGGTGGACTTCCGCGAGCAGGAGCTCGGCGCGCCACGGCAGGTGGATGACAGGAATTACGCGGTCGACTACGCGCCGTACCAAGTCATCAGCATTCTGGTGCGATCGTCCTGACCTTCGATCATCCAACGGTCACGGAATCTGCTCGTAGTGGCAAGGGGCCGAGCTTCACCAGCATCCTCGCGAGGACGGTTCGGCCCAGCCGGCTGCCGGTCTCGGACCAGCGAACAGGCAGTAGACGGCCGCCACCACGCCGCTGCGGTTGCGTACCGTGGCCAGCATGCCGGCGCGCGGGATGTCGTGGGCCGCGGTGGTGTCGCTCATGTGATGAAACGGATGTATCGGGAGCGTACACTACGTGGCTGTCATGGAGGCGCCGCAACGGGTATTTGCGCCCGGTACGGGCGCCGCTCCGCCGGCGCTGACCGGGCGCGAGCGCGAGCAGGGGGAGCTGAAGCAGTGCCTGGCGGACCTGCTCGGCGGCGAGGCGCCGCCGCACGACGTGGCGCTGATGGGGCCGCGCGGCAACGGCAAGACCGTGCTGCTCAACTGGTTCGATCGCGCCTGCCGCGAAGCCGGCCGGATCGACACCGCGCGTCTCTTGCCAAGCCGGATACGGACCGAGCAGGCCGTGGTCGACGCATTGTTGCCGGTGTCCGTCATCAGGAAGATCCTGCCCAGGAAACTCGGCGTGGCGGGTGTCGGGCAAGCCGAATGGGCGGGGCGGGAACCGTCCGCGCAGGATCTGACGGACCGGTTGACGGTCCGGTGCCGCAGAAAACCCGTTGTCGTCCTGGTCGACGAAGCGCACACGCTCGCGCGTGACGTCGGCCAACTGCTGCTCAACGTCAGCCAGGAGGTCCGCGCCAACGCCCCGTTGTTGCTGCTGCTGGCCGGCACTCCGGGCTTGCCGGCGCATCTCGGCACCATGAACGCATCCGTCTGGAGCCGCCTCGGCGAGGGGCGCCTGGGCATCGGCCTGCTGAGCGAGGCGGCCACGCGCACCGCTCTTGTCGAGCCGCTGGCGGCTCATGGCGTGAGCATCGACCCCGGTGCCCTCGACACGGTCGTCGAGCACAGCCAGCGCTATCCGTACTTCATCCAGCTCTGGGGCGCAGCGCTTTGGAAGCAGCGCTTGGCCAGCGGCGCGACCCGCCTTACTGCCGCCCATCTGGACGCCGCGCGGCCCGACGTGATGGCGCGGGTCACCGACTACTATCAGGACCGTTATCGGGAGCTGGAGGCGCGCGGCCTGCTACCGGCGGCCGTCGCCGTGGCTCCGCTGTTCGAGATCGGCGACGCCACTGCAAGCGACCACGATCTCGACGCCGCCCTCGCCGCGACCGGCGACGACGCCGCCGGCCGGCTGGCGGCGCGCGAGGAGTTGCACCGGCTGGGCTACCTCTGGAGTCCGCCGGGCCAACTGCCGCCGGTCGTCTGGATCGCCGGCATCCCGTCGCTGACGACGTACGTACGCGACCACGCCCCGCCGCGCCATGAGGATGCGAACGCCGAATCCGGCAGCCATTGACGGTTCGGCACGACTGCCGGCCGGCCCACGGCGCCGTTACGCCGGCTCGTTCCCTGAGCTGTCTCCCCCTTGACTCCATCCGGGAAACGCCGCCTTCAGGCGCTCGACGGTGTGTTGCCATTTCGCGGATGTTGGCCGGCACACCGTGTTCTGATTGCCGAACAATCCGGTCTCGCTGACCGCCTTGGACTCCGGCTTGGTGTCGAGCCACTCGACCCGCACGACGTATTCGGCCGTGTCGGGATCCGCTGCGCAACTGCGGTACCTTTCGGCGTCGGCGATCGTATCCAGTGCCGGTCGCCGGCCTCCATCGGTGTCGATTTCGAACTCGGTCATGGGACGACGTGATTCGGTGACCCGCCCGACGCCGACGTAGCCCTTGCGCGGGATGTTGACCCAGATTCGATCTCCGGGAGCAAGCATCTCCAGAGTTCCGCTGTAGAACCGGCCGCCTCCTCCGCAGATGAACCCGTACCGGCGCGCGTCGTTCCATGATCGGCCGTCTCCATACGACACGTAGTACTCGCCGTTCCAGGTCGGTTTCAAAACGGGCACGGCAACCGGAGTCTCGCTCGGGTCCACCAGCCACGCCCGGCTGAGCAGTTTCTCGCCCCCGTGCTCGAACACCTGGAAGCAGAGAACGTTGATGGCGATGCCGGCGTCGCTCAGGTACTCGGCGATGCGTTCCGTGGAGTCGTCCAGCTCGGCGGCCACGATGACGATCTGGTGGGACTGGTTCCACTCGTGTTCTTCCAGTTCGGCATGGAACCGCTCCTGAAATGCCGTGGTCAGATCGCTCCCGTCGCCGAACCCAGCATAGAGGGCGCTGATCTCGGTGATCTCAAGGTCCTTCACCCAGGAGGCATAGTCGAGCGCCTGTGCCAAGGCGTCCCGCGGCGTGCGGCCCCTCTTGATCTCGATCAGCACGAGAGACCCGTCCGGAGCCACGGCCAGCATGTCGACGATGCCGCCGAACGACGTCTCTACCTGACGCGCGATCGGCATCCAGTCGCTCGACAGGATTTCCGGCTGCTCGACGATCATGTCTTCGAGTTGCTTCTCGCCGAGCTGGCTCCCGGGCAAGCGTTCAGGGTGCTGTCCGACTCGCCAAAGGGCATGGTGGATTGGCATGGCTCTCGTTCTCCTTGTGGACCGCCTCTCAGGTTACTCCGGCGTCAGTCGGTCGCTGGCACCTTGGCCCAGAGCGTCAGGCGGAGCTCGTCGCCGAACAGGGCGTACTCCGGGCGCCGGCCGGAGTGGGCTTCGCCGTCCTGCAGGATCTTGCGCACGCCTTCGCCGCGGGACTCCAGGAACACCCGTCCGGTGCGCTTGCTGCGGATCCTCGACAGGAAGTTCACCAGGAGCTGGTTGCGGGTGAAGGTGCGGTAGGGCATGTCGTCGAGCGTGATGGTGTTCGGCAGCTTCCCCGGGCTGTAAAGCTCCAGGCGGTCTGCGAAGACGAACAACCGGATCTTCGAGCCGGCTATGGCGTAGTCGCGGTGGGCGACCGCGTTGACGATTGCCTCGTCGACGACGTCGAGGTCGTATGGCGCACTCCCGGCAGGCGAGCCGTCGGTGCTCATGAACCGGGCGACGAAGGCGATGCCGGCGTCGATCTGATCGGAAACCGGGCCGGCGAGCCGCTCCGCATGGACGAGGTCGTCGGAAGACAGGCTCGTGTCGCGATAGCACGCCGCCTCGATCGAGCCTGACTCGAGGAAGTCGGTCGGCTCGGTCGCGAAGACCAACAGGCCGGCCACCGTCGGCCGGTCGACGCCATCCTCGTCTGCGACCGTCACGCGGGTGTTGCGCAGAAGATCAAGCCAGGGGATGGTGGGCGACCGCCCGAAGAAGGCTTCCAGACGATTGCGGTTGAGGTCCTCCACCGATGCGGCCAGCACCGGTTGCTCGTCGAACACGTACTCCCGGCCGCGCTGCTGAAACAGCCGGGCGAGCTCCGGCGGCGTGAGATCCCGCTTGGTGGACCCGATCCTGATGTAGTAGCGCCCTCCGGATGTCCGATGGACGTACAGCCCACGCGGGACCTCGGCCAGCAGCACGGGCGCGTCCGTTCCATCGGCTCCGGGCAGCAGTGCCTTCCGAATGACCGGCCGGATGGGCGGATCGCAGTTGTGGGTCGCGACGTTGAGCAGCCACTGCTCGACCAGGTCCATCCGCTCCGGCGGAATCCCATATACGACGCCGGAGTCGGCGACACCGACGAACACGGCGCCTCCCTCGGCGTTCGCGAACGCGACCAGCTCGCCTGCGAGGTCCTCGGGGTTCGGTGCGACCACGCGCCGGTCGCGCAGCCGCAACTCCTTGAACTCCGCGCGTCCGTCCTCGCCCGCCCGGAGTTGGGCCAGCATCTGGTCCACGGTGTCGAAGACGGCCACGGGGCAAGACTGGCACGGCTTACGCGGCGGGCGCGATACCTGAAGGGCTGACTGGGTGGCTCCCTGGTCTGGAAGCGTAGTGCCGCAAACTGCGACACTTACCCGGAAGCAGCCAGATGGCAGCACGGCCGATCAGCGCGTACACTGGTGACGTTCCGAGAAGGAGCTTTCTGCTATGACGAGACTACGAACCCTGATTCTGGCGACGGCGGCAGTCGCCGCGCTGGCCTCCACGGCAGCCGCCGAGCGCGGCACCGACGGCGAGCTGAAGATGCTCTACTGGCAGGCGCCGTCCATCCTCAACCCGTACCTGTCGGGCGGTACCAAGGACATCCACGCGGCCTCGCTGGTCCTGGAGCCGCTGGCGCGCTACGACGAGAACGGCGACATGGTGCCGTGGCTGGCCGCCGACATCCCCACGCTCGACAACGGCGGGGTGGCGCAGGACCTCATGTCGATCACCTGGACGCTGCGGGACGACGTGGTGTGGTCCGACGGCACGCCGTTCACGGCCGAGGACGTCTCCTTCACGGCGGCCTACTGCATGGACGCGACGGGCGGCTGCAGCTCCGCCGCCGCGTTTCAGGGGGTCGCCGGCGTGGTGGCGGTCGACGCGCATACGGTGCGGATCGATTTCGGTGGGCCGATGCCGTTCCCGTACGCGCCGTTCGTGGGCTCGATCGTTCCGGTTCTGCAGAAGGGGCAGTTCGAGCAGTGCATGGGCGCCCGCGCGCCCGAGTGCACGGACGAGAACTTCGCGCCGGTCGGCACCGGCCCGTTCATGGTTGACGACTTCCGCCCCAACGACGTGGTGCGCTACGTCGTCAACGAGCGCTACCGCAACCCTGACCAGCCGGTCTTCTCCTCGGTCCTGCTCAAGGGTGGTGGAGATGCCGTATCGGCGGCCCGCGCGGTGCTGGTGACCGGCGAGGTCGATTACGCCTGGAACCTGCAGGTCGAGCCGGAAATCCTCGCCGACATGGAGCAGGAGGGCACGGGCGAGGTGATCACCGCCTTCGGGACCCTGGTCGAACGCCTGGTGATCAACAAGACCAATCCCGACCCGTCGCTCGGCGACACCCGCTCCACCTACCAGGACGGCGCCAACCCGCACCCGTTCCTGTCCGATCCGGCGGTGGTGCGCGCCCTGTCGCTGGCCATCGACCGCGAGATCCTGGTCGATGCCGGCTACGGTGCCGCGGGACGGGTCACCTGCAACGTCCTCCCCGCGCCGCTGGTGTACGCGTCGACCGCCAACGACTGGTGCATGACGCAGGACGTCGAGGAGGCCAACCGGCTCCTGGACGAGGCGGGCTGGGAGCGCGGCGGCGACGGCGTTCGCGCCAAGGACGGGGTGCGCCTGTCGATCCTCTACCAGACGTCGACCAACTCGGTCCGGCAGGGGACGCAGGCGCTGATCAAGCAGATGTGGCGGGAGATCGGCGTGGAGGCCGAGTTGCGCAACATCAGCGCCTCGGTGTTCTTCGGCAGCGATCCGGCCAGCCCCGATACGTACCAGAAGTTCTACGCGGACATCCAGATGTACACCAACAACTTCGACGGCACCGATCCGCAGGCCTACATGGCCGGCTGGATCTGCGACAAGATCCCGGCGCCTGCGAACCAGTGGAACGGCAGCAACATCTCCCGTTACTGCAACCCGGAGTACGACGCGCTGTCGGCGGCGTTCGCCGAGACGGCCGGGATCGAGCAGCGCGCGGAGATCGCCAAACAGATGAACGACCTGTTGATCGCCGACGGAGTCATGGTCCCCCTGATCGATCGCGGCGAGGTCGCCGCACGGGCGCTCTCGCTCGGCGGCGTTCGGCACAACGTCTGGGATGCGACCCTGTGGAACATCAACGAGTGGCACCGCGTCGAGTGAGGTGACCTGGGCCGCACCCCCCGGGCATGTTGCGTTATGCGATCCGGCGCCTGCTGTTCGCCATCCCGACGCTGTTGGCGATCAGCTTCGTCGTGTTCGCCCTGCTGGACTTGGCGCCCGGTGACCCCACCGCCCAGCTCCCGCTGACGATTCCGCCGGAGGTCCGCGAGCAGATCCGGCAGAGCCTGGGGATCGGTCAGCCGTTCGCGGTGCGCTACCTGCGCTGGCTCCAGCAGTTCCTGGTGAACGAGCCGCTCAACCTGCTGGAGGCGGTGCTCGGCGCCGAGATCGGCGACTCCGGCGCCCGCCTGC